>NZ_CP039740.1:4295000-4517519 GCF_005153485.1 Pseudolabrys sp. FHR47 | reverse complement strand
AGGAATGTCGCCGAAGATCGCGGCGCAAGGCGCGGTGGTGATCGACAACTCGTCGACCTGGCGCATGATCCGGACGTGCCGCTGATCGTTCCGGAAGTGAACGCGCATGCGCTCGACGGCTTCCGCAAGAAGAACATCATCGCCAATCCGAACTGCTCGACGGCGCAGCTCGTCGTCGCGCTCAAGCCGCTGCACGACAAGGCGAAGATCAAGCGCGTGGTCGTCGCGACTATCAATCGGTGTCGGGCGCCGGCAAGGATGCGATGGACGAACTGTTCTCGCAGACCAAGTCGGTGTTCACGCTCGACGAAGTGCAGAACAAGAAATTCCCGAAGCGCATCGCCTTCAACGTATTCCGCAGATCGACGTCTTCATGGAAGACGGCTACACAAGGAAGAGTGGAAGATGGTGGTCGAGACCAAGAAAATTCTCGACCCCAAGATCAAGCTAACGGCACCTGCGTTCGCGTGCCGGTGTTCGTGTCGCATTCGAAGCCGTGAACATCGAGTTCGAGAACCCCATCACGGAAGATGAAGCACGCGATATCTGCGTTCGGCGCCGGGCTGTCTCGTCATCGACAAGCGCGAGCCGGGCGGTTACGTCACGCCGTATGAAGCGGCGGCGAGGATGCGACCTATATCAGCCGCATCCGCACCGACCCGACGATCGAGAACGGCCTCGAAATGTGGGTCGTGTCCGACAACCTGCGCAAGGGCGCGGCGCTCAATGCGATCCAGATCGCCGAAGCGCTTATCAACCGCAAGCTTCTTCAAGCGAAGAAAAAGGCGGCGTGATAAGGATGTCGTCCCGGGCGAGCGTCAGCGAGGCCCGGGACCCATAGCCAACACGCTATCGAGAGGACGCGGCGTATGGGTCCCCGCCTTCGCGGGGACGACCTGTATCAAAACCCCGGGCTCTTGAACGGCGCATCGGCAGGCTCGATCCGCACGAATTTCTTCTGCGCCGGGTCGTAAACCGATAGGTCGCCGGTGGCGACGCCGAAATAGGCGGCGTGAAGCTGCAGCTTGCCGCGCTCGACCAGGATGCTGATGCACGGAAAGGTCATCAGGTTGTCCAGGGTGGACACCGCCGCCTGCTGCTCAAGCGCCGTGAGATATTCGGTCATGCCGCGATCGCCACGCGGTCCAACCACCTTGGCCGCCGGTTCGAGAAGCTCGATCCAGCGGCCGATGAAATCGCCGGGCGAGAGCGGCGCCGCTTCCTCGGCATAGGCGCGGATGCCGCCGCACTGGGCGTGGGCGAGCACGACGATGTGTTTGACGCGCAGCGCCTGCACCGCGAATTCGAGCGCGGCCGAGACGGCGCGCTGGGCCCCGTCCGGCGTGTAGGGCGGCACCAGATTGGCGATATTGCGGGCGACGAAAAGTTCGCCCGGTCCGGCATCGAAAATGGCCTCCGGCGCGACCCGCGAATCGCAGCAGCCGATGACCATGATTTCCGGGCTCTGGCCGATTTCGGCGAGTTGGCGGAAGCGGTCCTGCTCGGATTTGAGCCGGCCGCCGGCAAAGGCGCTGTAACCCTCGATCAGGCGTTGCGGGAAGCTCATGGACGTCTCCTGGGCGTCTCCTGGAACGGGCGTTTGCCTCTCATATAGGCGCGGGCGAGGCAACCCGGTGCGACGATCTGCCGGCCGCCGCTGCCGCACCGGCACGTCGGGTTCCATCAGGCCCTTCGTAACTATCTTCTGGCAGGCTCCGCATTCATCGCGTGTTCAGGTCGATTGGATCACTGGTAGCCTCGCATCAGGCTCAAATTCACATGCTGTCACCAACCAGGCCGGATAACGCCGAGCCGACCATTGCGCGTCACCGCTCGCACGGCTTTTCCGGCGGACAGATCGTCGTGCTGTTCGCGGCGTTTACGCTGCTGATTTCGATCCCGGTCTGGACCCATCCGCTGCCGCCGCTGTCGGACTACGTCAATCATCTCGCGCGCATGCAGGTGCTGGCGACGCTCGACAAGAATCCGCGGCTGGCCGAGTTCTACCAGATCAACTGGCAGGTGATCCCGAACCTGACCATGGACTTTATCGTGCCATGGCTGGCGCGCGCGGGCGTGAACATCTACGTCGCCGGCCAGATCTACATGGTGGCGATGTTCGCGCTGATCATCTCGGGGTCGCTGGCGCTCAACCGCGCCCTGATCGGCCGCTGGTCGACGACACCGCTGTTCGCGTTTCCGCTTCTGTACAACTACGTCTTCCTCGTCGGACTGATGAATTATCTGTTCGGCATCGGCATCGCGCTGTGGGCGATGGCCGGCTGGGTGGCGCTGCGCGATCGTGCTTGGCCGTGGCGCTACCTCTTGTCGGCGGCGAGCGTGCCGCTGCTGTTCTTCTGCCATCTGTCGGCGCTCGGTGTGTATGGCATCGGCATTCTGTCTTACGAAGTGCTGAGGCTCTGGGATCGGCGCGGCGCGACTTCTCGCGATAAAGGTTGGCCGGCGCGCATCGCCGAGTTCGTCTGCGGCGGTCTGCCGTTCCTTGTCGCCGCGCCGCTGCTGTGGGCTAGCCCGACCTTGGGGCTGGCCGGCAACGTCTACTGGGAGCAGCGCGGCAAGATCGACGGCCTGATGTATGTCATCGCCGACTACTCGGACATCGCGGCTTTTCTGATCGTCACTGTGCTCGGCGCCTCCATCGTCTGGGCGGTGCGCCATCGCGTGCTGCGCTTCCACCCGTTGGTCTATGTGCTGCTGCTGGTCGCCGGCGTCATTTATCTGGCGTTGCCACGCGTGATGTTCGACACCTACATGACCGACCAACGCGTTCCGATTGGCGTCGCCTTCATGATTTTTGCATGCGGCGATCTCGAGCTGCGCCGCCGTCTGGTACGTCGCGGCTTCATGATCGTGCTTATCGTGCTGATGGCCGCGCGGCTGATCGAGATCGACTACAACTGGACGCAGCTTTCGGACACGACGAGTCAGCTACGCGCCTCAGTGAAGCGCATTGCACCCGGCTCGAAGGTGTTCGTCTCTTATTCCGACCGGTCGATGGGCGACGACGTGCGCGATCTCGGCCTCGTTCATGCGGCCTGTATGGCCACGATTGAACGCTCGGCGCTGGTGACGACCTTGTTCACGGTGCCGGGCAAGCAGATCGTTCACGTCAAGCCGGCCTACGAGGATTACGCCGACATTCATGACGGCACGCCGCCGTCGGTGGCGCAGCTCATCGTCGCCGCCGAGCAGCCGCAGCCGGGCACGCCGGCTTTCTGGCTGAACTGGACCAAGTTCGATTATCTCTATGTCTTGTTCACCGAAGACGATGCGCCCAATCCCTATCCGTCGCACCTCAAGCTTGTCGCCGACGGCGACCGCTTCCAGCTCTACAAGATCATCAAACCGGGCGAGACGACGGATCGCCAGCCGCAGTATCCAGGACGGTATACGGTAGGCGCGCGCTAAGCTTCCCTCCTTTCACCTCTCCCATAGGGAGAGGTCGGCACGCGTTAGCGTGCCGGGTGAGGGGTTACAAACTCATGGATTCACTTGCCCCCTCACCCCAACCCTCTCCCCCGAGGGGAGAGGGAGCGCGCCGAGTTTGACGCAGGCGTTACGCCCAGATCGCCATCGGCAAGCCGTGCTCGTCGCGCGGCGGGTTCTCGGGCCAGGATCGCGCTTCGCGCCGGAACAGGCGTCGAGCCGTGATGAGGCAGGCGAGCGCGTCGATCAGATCGTCGTCGCTGGCGCCCTTCGGGGCTTTCATTGCCGCCACGCTTTCGTCAATGCCGGCGCGCACTAACAACGCGCGCCGCAAATCGAGCCCCGGCGGATACACCCGGCTCTTCACCTTCTTCGGCAGTTCAAGCGGCGCGCCGTCATTCATCATCACGAAGGCCAGCTCGGGGTGGGTCTCGAACACGCGCCCCACATGATCGTCGTACGCGCGCAGGAAAGCGTCGACCTCAGTTACCTTGTCGAGAATGTAGAAGCCCTGTTTGGCAAAGCCCTTGCTGTCGTCCGAGGTTTCGCGTGCAACGGCGCAGGCGGCGAAAAAGCGCTCGCGCGCATCTGCGGGCTCGGGCGCCACGCTGGCCTCGACGGCACGGCGCGACGGAATGCGGAACACACTCGATCGGCGCTCGCCGAGCAGCGCCCGCGCTTCGCGCTCGGCCAATCGACCGCCGGCCGGGCTTTGCTCGGGGAGGCCGATCGGCATGTCGACGGCGATGATGGCCGGCCGCTCATCGCCGAAGGCGACATCGGCAAAGCGCTTTACGATGCGCGGCGGCAGGATCACGCCGTCCGGCCGGGCGAATACCGCGAGCCAGGCGCCTGGGCAGCCGTCGACGCCCGCGAGCCATGTATCGTCTTTGGTCGAGATCATCGCCATGACAGTGGCATGCACCGCGCGTGGACGGTAGGGTCGGGTGTTCATTGAAATGGGGTTCCACATGACCATCCGTCCGCGCCGCAGTGTCCTCTACATGCCCGGGTCGAATGCCCGCGCGCTGGAGAAGGCGAAAACCCTTCCCGCCGACGGCGTGATCCTCGACCTTGAGGACTCGGTCGCCCCCGACGCTAAGGAGGCGGCGCGCAAGCAGGTTGCCGACGCGGTGAAGGCCGGCGGTTTCGGCGCCCGCGAAGTCATCATCCGGACCAATGCCGTCGATACGCCGTGGCATGCCGAGGACCTTGCGGCCGCGGCACAGGCGGCGCCGGACGCGATTCTCATCCCCAAGGTGCAGTCGGCCGAGACGCTGGAGATGATTGGCCGGCGCCTGCTCGATATGCATACCCCGGCGAAGACGCGGGTCTGGGCCATGATCGAGACGCCGCTCGCCATCTTCAACATTCTGTCGATCGCCGCCGAGGCCAAGGATTCCGAAGCGCGGCTGTCCTGCTTCGTGCTCGGCACCAATGATCTGGCCAAGGATACGCGGGCGCGGCTGGTGCCTGGCCGGGCGCCGATGCTGCCGTGGCTGACGACCGTGATCGCGGCCGCGCGCATCTACGGCGTCGAAGTGCTCGATGGCGTCTACAACGATCTGAGCAATGCCGAAGGCTTCGCCGCCGAATGCCAGCAGGGTGTCGAGCTCGGCATGGACGGCAAGACGCTCATTCACCCGAACCAGATCGAGCCGTGCAATAAGGCGTTTTCGCCGAGCGAGGCGGAAGTCGAATGGGCGCGCAAGATGATCGCGGCCTTCGATCTGCCGGAGAACAAGTCCAAGGGCGTGGTGTCCATTGACGGCCGGATGGTCGAGCGCCTTCACGCCGAAATGGCACGGCGCACCGTGGCCATCGCCGAAGCAATTGCCGTGCGCGGATGAATTTCGGGTCACATCCAAACGAAAAGGCGCGGGGTGATCCCGCGCCTTTTGATTTCCTCGGAGCCGATGTGGCCGGACTTAGTAGTTCGACGTCTGGCCGTTCGGCAGTTCGCTGTTCATATTGCCGCCATCGTGGGTGGCGTGACCGTTGCCGCCATTCGCATAGGCATAGGCGGTGGTGGTCGGCTGTTCCGGCACCAAGGCCGGGGTCGACGGCTTCACGGCGATCTGGTCGTCCAGCGGCGCTTCGACCGGCTGCGACAGCCGGCGGGCGACGCCCTCGAAATTTGCGTTCTGGTCGATTGCCAGCGAGCGGTTATAAACCTCGCCCTCGACCATGGCGGTCGATTGCAGCTTCACGACATTGCCGTGAATGGTGCCCTTGAAGGTGCCGTCGATGATGACATCCTGCGCGCGGACATTGCCCTCGATATTGGCGCCTTTGCCGACCACCAGATGCGCGGCGTGGATGTCGCCGACGACGCGGCCAAACACCTGCACGCCGCCGGTGGAAACGATGTTGCCGGTAATGAGCAGTCCGGCGCCCAGCGTGGAAACGATTTCGCGCTCGGCGGTGCGCAGCGGTGCGGCGGTGGGCTTGGCTTCCGGCGCGGCGGTCTCGACCGGCTTTGCGGTGCGGTCGCCCTTGGTCGGGGAAAAGTAACTCAACTCACTCTCCTGTGGTCTCGGCGGATATCTCGGCGGTGCGGCAAGGCCATCTTAACCAGATGGGCGCGGCGGTACAGAACAAGATGAATCTATCGCTAACGCCGCCGCTGCGACCGTCATACGGACGTTAACTAGCTGCCTAAAATGGAAGCTGCGGCGCCTGTCTTGCCGCTGCGATCATGGCTAATATCGCGCAGCGAAACCCGCGCCGCGCATGTTGTTTGTTGCGCGCGCCATACAGGCCCGTCGAAGAAACATGATCGGCGACAAAGCCCTGCAGGTTGCGATCGACCGTTACATCAAAACGGTGCGTCCGCAGGCGCAGGCCGAGCTGACCAAGGTCATCCGCGAGGCTATGGACCGCGGCGATTTGCGCGGTGGCACCATCGACACCGCGGTGCATCTGACCTGCGAGAAGATCGGCCTCAACGTCACGCTGTACGGCAAGGTCGAGCTTTAATTTAGCGCGTGCCGAAAAGAAAAAAGCCGCGCCCTTTGGCGCGGCTTTCGGTTATCTGCATGCGACCGGATTTACGCCCACGGGCGCGCGGCGGCGGCCTTCTGCTCGAAACTCGAAATCTTGTCGGCCTTCTGCTTGGTCAGGCCGATGTCGTCGAGGCCGTTGAGCAGGCAGTGCTTGCGGAACGCATCGACGTCGAACTTGATGACGCCGCCATCCGGGCCGCGGATTTCTTGGCTTTCGAGATCGACCGAGAGCGTGGCATTGGCGCCGCGATCGGCGTCGTCGAACAGCTTCTCGAGGTCTTCCGGCGACACGCGGATCGGCAGGATGCCGTTCTTGAAGCAGTTGTTATAAAAAATATCGCCGAACGAGGTCGAGATCACGCAGCGGATGCCGAAATCCATCAGAGCCCACGGCGCATGCTCGCGCGAGGAGCCGCAGCCGAAATTGTCGCCGGCGACCAGGATCTTGGCATTGCGATAGGCCGGCTTGTTGAGCACGAATTCCGGGTTCTCGGCGCCGTCGTCGAGATAGCGCTGCTCCGAGAACAGGCCCTTGCCCAGTCCGGTGCGCTTGATCGTCTTCAGGTACTGCTTCGGGATGATCATGTCGGTGTCGACATTGATGATCCGCAGCGGGGCGGCGACGCCTTCGAGGTGAGTAAATTTTTCCATCGTTTCCTCGCGTTAGCCGATGAGAGCGGCTCGTGGACCGTCTTTCTGAAGCGGTCCGGGGGCCCGGTCAATAGCCCGCCCGGAGGCCCTGCCATGCGGGTTTTTTGGTTAGGCGCGGTCCTGCCGAAAATAGGGTTTGTCCTTCAGCACAAGCAGCGCAACCGGGGAGGCCATCAAGCCGGCGCCGATCAGAAAGGCGGCGGCGATGTCCCCCGGACCGGCATCGGCAACCCGGAAGCAGGCAAAACCGAGCGGATAAAACAGCAGAACCGCCGTAATCAGCCCCGGCGAGAAGCGGCCCTTGGCCCGGATGAAAGGCAGGACGTGGAAGAACGTGGCGTTGATGATCATCAGCGCGGGAAAGCCGAGCGCAATCACCGGCCGGGTCGCCGCCAGTTGGGCCGCCACGGCCCCCAGCACGATTACGAGCGCATTGGTGACGTAGAAATGGTCCCACTCCGCCGGCAGCTTGAGCACGTTGCGCGCCCAGTTCCGCCAATCGAAGGTGAATTCCTCGAGAATGTGGACGCCGTAGGCGGCAAGCGCCAGCCACGTCAATTCCGTCAGCGTCATGTCCGGCCCTTCATTCCACGCTGGCTTCGATCGCTTCCATGTCTTCGTCCGACAGGCCGAAATGGTGGCCGATCTCGTGCACGAGGACGTGGGTCACGATGGCGCCGAGCGTCTCTTCGTGCTCGGCCCAGTAGTCCAGGATAGGCCTCCGGTACAACCAAACCATATTCGGCATCTGCCCAGTGATCTGGTCGGACCGGAACGGCAGGCCGATGCCCTGGAACAGGCCGAGCAGGTCGAATTCGCTCTCCGCGCCCATGTGCTCCAGGACTTCATCGGTCGGAAAATCGTCGACCTGGATGACCAGCCCCTCGCACAGCGCCCGGAAGGTTTCCGGCAGCCGGGCATAGGCGGCCTGGGCCAGGGCCTCGATATCGTCGAGCGAGGGTGCTTCCGCCCCGAACCAGCCCTCCGGATCGTCGAATTCGCGTGCCATGGGAGGGTTATCTAGGCGAGACGGCGGTCCGAACCAAGCGCGCCGCGGAAGGACTGGCCAAGCCGTTGACCGTGCTTGCGGAATAGGCGGCCGTTAACTATTATGGCGGCATCGCGAAAGGACACGTCATGGCCCTGAAGTTGTTCGGATCCGCCATTCTCGCCGCCGCACTGACCGGCGCCGCCGCGACGCCGGCCTCGGCCGAGTTCTTTGGCTGCAAAGAGCCGCGCAGCAAGGTCAGCTATTCCTCTTCCGCCGACCGGCAGGCTTTCGCGGCCTATGCCCGCTCGCATCATTCGGATCGGGTGGTCTACGAGCGCGCCCCGCGCCGCGAGCGCAGTGTCGGGCTGTTCGCGCCCTACAGCGCCCGCAGCCAGCGCTGGTGACCTCGATGCGCCGTATCCTCGCTGTCGCCTTGGCCGGTTCGATCGCTGCCGTCGCGGCACTGCCCGCCGCGGCCCAGACGCCGCGCGGCACCGAAGTGGCGCAGGCCTCGCGCCAGCGCATCATCATCACTCCGGGACGCGCCAAGCCGGGACCCAATTCGACGCGCCAATGTCAGGCGCGGCTGGTCGAGCAGCATCGTCCCAGCGGCACGGTCATTGTGCCGGTGATGCATTGCTGGTGGCAGTAGAAGCGCCGTCACTGAAGTCATTTGAGCATTGACCTCCCGCGTGCCGGTTGGCGCGGAGGCGTTGCGCTGCATTCACACAACACCAAACGGTGCGCAAATAAATTTTCAGTAGCAATTTACCTGTTTTGCAACCTATGCAAGCATGAGGAAAGGACGACAACATAGGGGGGCGTAATGGGCTGGAACATTCTGGTACGCGATTCATTGCAGGATTCGGGACAGTCGCCGTCGCCCGGGTATCCCTACACATCGCCGGATATCATCTGTAATCAAAACCAGTTGGTGGCCGACCCGACCTCAACCTACACGGCTAATTACAGCAGCGATCCCAACAAGGCGCTGATCGTCAATCAGAGCAACTACATCTATGTGCGCGGCAAGAACCTCGGCTCCACGGCGTCGGGCGGGACGGTCTATCTGTACTGGTGCCCGTCGTCGTTGTTGATGACTCCCGATCAGTGGACGCCGAACGCGTTGTTGGCCAACGTCAACAACCAGTGGCAGCCGTTCGATACTCTCCCTTCCGTCAACGCCAACGCCGTGACGGTGACGCAGGCGCCGTTCACCTGGACACCCGCGGCACTGCCCAGCGGCCAGCATTACTGCATGGTCGGCGCCGTTTCGACCCTGGCCAATCCCTGGACGGCGGCGGATATTCCGCCCTTTCCGACCTGGGATTCGTTCGTGATGTGGGTTCGCACCAACCAGAATATCTGTTGGCGCAACATGACGCTGGTGACCAATCCCAACGAGCCGGAATGGGATCAGCTCAATCTGATTTCGAACCGTTTCAACAGCCAGATACTGATGGCCGTGTCGGCGCAATGCAGCGGTGTACCGATCGGGACCACCGTGCAATTGCTCAACACCGCGCTCGGCATCAATCAGACCACGACCGTGACCTCGCCGGATCAGGCGATTCCCGGACCCTCAGCATTTCTGCCTCCGCAGTACTCCGGTTACATGGAAACGATCGCGCAGGCGCCATCCGGAACGAGCTGGCCGAGCGGCGCCAGCATTCAGACGACGCTCTACTTTGGCTCCGACAGTCAGGAAGAGATCGCCATGTTCGCCGAGGACTTCGGCCCCCTGGAGAGAGACGAGAACATCATCCGCGCCAAGGCGCTGGCAGCCGGTCGATCCAATGTCGGCGTCTTGATCAAGGTCGGAAACTGCTCGATCGGATATCAGCCCTCGTCGTGAGGACGCTTCAACGCTGCCAAGAATTCCAGGGTAAGCAACAAGGAGCGGGCCATGTCCAACACGACCTCTTTTCTCCAGACCAACTTCTTTGTCACCGGCCAAGCGCAAACCGCGTCGAATATAGGCGTGGCGCTGAATGGCAGTCAGCCTTTCACCATCGCTGCCTGGGTTCAGTTCGGCAGTCTGCAGAATACCGCGAACATTCTCGTGCAGGATGGGACGTTCGCATTCGGGGTGGTCGGCCGGCAGGCTTTCGTCCAGATCGTCGGCATGCCGACATTGTGGTCGAACGGCTCATCGAATCCGATCTCTGAGAACGACTGGACCTATCTTGCCTGCGTCTTCACCGGCAATATGCTGCAGATCTATATCGATGGCGAACTCGATACCCAGGCGACAATCAAAGGCAGCGCTCCCGCCGGATCGAATCCGATCGTTATCGGCAGCAATCTGCAGGGCAACCTCAATTGCGTGCGGGTCTACAGTTCGGCCCTGTCGCTCTCGCAGATTCTCGATGCGATGTTCGACCCGGACCCGAGCCAGGCTTACGCCGCCTATTTCGATTTCTCGATCAATCCGCCGGCCGATACATCGGGCCATAATCTGCCGTTGACGTTGACGTCGGGTGCCACGGTGATGAACGTGGTGCCGTCCGTGTCGCTGACCGGGACGGCCTATTGCCAGCCAATTCGCGACGCCAATACCAACCCTGGCGGTGCCGGCAACGACGCCTATACGATCCAGGCCTGGATCTACGTCGACAACCCGAACGTGATCGGTGCCACCTCCGACATCATTCCGGCGGGTCAGGCGATCCTGGTCAATCAGCCGCTTGACGCTCAAAGCGGTGTTGCGCTGTATCTTTACTACGACACCAATGTGAACGCTTATCGCTTTGCGTCGCTGCGTGGCGATATCAGCGTGGCGTCGAATTCGCTGCTGTCGAACGCCACGGTCTCGTATGGCCGATGGATCAATGTTGCGACGACCTACGATCCGGCGACGGCGACGTTGTCGATCTATGTGAATGGCGCGATCGATACGTCCAACTCCTCGTTCGGAGCGATCTCGCCGCTATCCGCGCCCAACGTGCTTGTCGCCGGCGCCGTCATCGCCGACCAGCCGTCGAGCGCATGGACCCTGCAGGGCTACGTTCAGTCGGTCGACATCTGGAGCATCTGTTTGGATGCCGCCGCGATAGCCCAGTGGCAGAACGGCTATCCGCTGATGGAGCCGGGCCTTGTCTCGCACTACGACTTCGCCCAGGCATTGCCGCGTGATGAAGTCGACGGAACTCCGATCGGTCTTGCCGACACGGCGTGGCTCAAGCCGCAGACCAACTCGGTGCGTCCCGGCCAGGGACCGGCGCAAGTTCATCTTTACGATGCGGAGCCGGGTTACGCCCAACTGCCGCCGGAGCAAATGGCGTCGATCCGCGCGTCGATTTCATTCGACGACGTTCCGGACCTCGACAGATTGCTGGACGAGGCGATGCGCAGCGATCTCGAAGGGCGGCTGGTCGCGCTGATGCCGCCGGAGATGAGGGCTCAATTTCGCGGGCGGCTCGAGAGCGCCTGGGTGCGCGCCCGCACCATGATGCGGGAACGGCCGTTCGACATGCGCTGCATCATCACGCATCACAAGATCGCCGGCGAGCACATCCTGATCCATCACACGCCCGAAAAATCCATCGTGGTGTTCCGCGCGCCGGAAGAGTCGATCAGCGACTGCAATATGTGGCGTATTCAGATGATCTGGTCGGTGGTCTCGGCGTTGCTGACGATCTTCGGTATCTACGCAACGCTGACGCAGAAGGCGATGGATTTCATCAATACGAAGATCCTGCAGAACCGGCCGCTGATGACCGTCATCACGCAGAACCTGACTTTGGCCAACGTGACTGGGGTATTCGGCACCCTGGCCATCCTCCAGAACTACGGAGTGCTCTGGCCGCTGATCAAGATCGCCTTGAGCTATTTGTCCTGGTACCTGCTCGGACGGCTTGTCGTGAAAATCCTGGTCGCCCTGTTCGGCACGGCCGCGGCCGTCGCGGAGACCATCGCCGAGTTGGTCGTCGCTGCGGCTTACATCGTCTATGTGTGGGCACAGCAGCCATCGAACTGTCCACTTATTCCAAGCAGCAGCGAGGCGCGAAAGATTCACGTCTGATGAATCCGGCGCGATCGTGCGATAAAAAAACGCCGCCCTCGTTGGGCGGCGTTTTCAGTTTTAGGATTCGCTCGCGCTCAGCGCCACTCGCGCACGTCGACGAAATGCCCGGCGATCGCGGCGGCGGCGGCCATGGCCGGCGACACCAGATGCGTGCGTCCCTTGTAGCCCTGCCGGCCCTCGAAGTTGCGGTTCGAGGTCGAGGCACAGCGCTCGCCCGGCGCCAGTTTGTCCGGGTTCATGGCGAGGCACATCGAGCAGCCCGGCTCGCGCCAGTCGAAGCCGGCTTCCTTGAAGATCTTGTCGAGGCCTTCGGCTTCCGCCTGCAGCTTCACCAGGCCCGAGCCCGGCACGATCATCGCCGACACATTGGCGTTGACCTTCTTGCCCTGCGCGACGCGCGCGACTTCGCGCAGATCCTCGATGCGGCCATTGGTGCAGGAGCCGATGAAGACGCGGTCGATCGCGATGTCGGTGATCTTCTCGCCACCCTTGAGGCCCATGTAACCGAGTGAACGCTCGGCCGCGACGCGCTTCTTCTCATCGTGGATTTCCGACGGCACCGGCACGCGGCCGGCGATCGAGGCGACCTGCTCGGGGCTGGTGCCCCAGGTCACGATCGGCGGCAGCTTGGCGGCGTCGAGCCTGATCTCCCGATCGAAGTGCGAGCCGTCGTCCGAGCGCAAGGTTTCCCAATAGCGCATGGCCTGATCCCAGGCTGCGCCCTTCGGTGCCATCGGCCGGTCTTTCAGATATTCGAACACCTTCTGGTCCGGCGCGACGAAGCCGGCTTTGGCGCCGCCTTCGACCGACATGTTGCAGATGGTCATGCGGCCTTCGATCGAGATGTCGTCGATGGCTTCGCCGGCATATTCCAGCGCATAGCCGGTGCCGCCGGCGGTGCCGATCTCGCCGATGATGGCAAGGATGATGTCTTTAGCCGTCACGCCCGGCGGCAATTTGCCGTCGACGATGGCGCGCATGTTCTTCGACTTGCGCTGCAGCAGCGTCTGCGTCGCCAGCACATGCTCGACCTCGGAGGTGCCGATGCCGTAGGCGAGCGCGCCGAAAGCACCATGCGTCGCGGTGTGGCTGTCGCCGCACACGATCGTGGTGCCGGGCAAGGTGAAACCCTGCTCGGGGCCGATGATGTGAACGACGCCCTGACGCTTGTCGTGTTCGTTAAAGTAGGTGATGCCGAAGTCCTTGGCGTTCTGTGCCAGCGCGGCGATCTGTTCGGCGCTTTCCGGATCGGGATTGGGCTTGGAACGATCCGAGGTCGGCACGTTGTGATCGACGACGGCGAGCGTCTTCTCCGGCGCGTGGACCGGGCGGCCGGCAGTGCGCAGGCCTTCGAAGGCCTGCGGGCTGGTCACTTCGTGGACCAGGTGGCGGTCGATGTAGAGCAGCGCGGTGCCGTCTTCCTGGACATCGACGACGTGGTCGTCCCAGATCTTGTCGTACAGGGTGCGCGGTTGCATGGCTTGGTACCTTGTCTGAAAGGGTTGGTTCTGAAGCGTTCGCGGGCAGCAGGCGCGCGCGGTCAGCGCGCCGCGCCGGTCAAAGCCCGGCCTGGACGGCGGTCAGGCGGCCGAAGAACCGCCAGGGCAGGCGGGTGTGGTCGGCCAGAATGATGCGCTGAACCTTTAGAACCATGACAGGGTATATAGCCAGTCGCTGCGGTTTCGACAATAAAGCCGGAACGCCCGCCGCCGGGTTAAAGCAGGGTCCGCAGCTCCCACAATTCGGGGAAAAACGAGCGTTCCAGCGCCGTTTTCAGGAAGCCGACGCCGGAGGAGCCGCCGGTGCCGCGCTTGAAGCCGATGATGCGCTCGACCGTCTTCATGTGGCGGAAGCGCCATTGCTGGAACCAGTCCTCCATGTCGACCAGTTCCTCGGCCAGCTCGTACAGGTCGAAGTGCTTGTCCGGGTCGCGATAGATCGACAGCCAGATGTCGCGCACCGCCGGGTCGCTGACATGCGGGTGTGTGACGTCGCGATCGAGCACAGCCTGCGGCACCGCAAAGCCGCGGCGCGCGAGCAGCCGCAGCGCCTCGTCGTACAGGCTTGGCGCGGCCAGTGCCTTGCTCAGAATGTCGTGGTGCTCGGCATGATGCCGATGCGGCAGGACCATCTTTGCGTCCTTGGCGCCGAGGCGGAATTCGACGAGGCGATACTGGAAGGACTGGAAGCCGGAGGCGGGGCCAAGCGCGCTGCGGAAGGCGAGATAATCGGCCGGCGTCATGGTCGAGAGTACGTCCCAGGCGCGGATGAGTTGCTCCTGGATGCGGGTGACGCGGGCGAAGGACTTGAAGGCCGGAGGCAGGTCGTCGCGCCGGATCGATTGGGTGGCCGCTTCCAGTTCATGCGCGATCAGCTTCAGCCAAAGCTCCTGCACATGATGGATGATGATGAACGCGACCTCGTCGTGCTCCTGCGTTACCGGCCGCTGCGCCGACAGCAACCGGTCGAGCTGGAGATAGGCGCCGTAGCTGAGCTTGCCGGCGAGATCGACATGCATGTCCTGTTCGACGCGGGTCTCGGGCGGCTTGCGTTCGGTCATGGGTGGCATCCGGTGAAAGGGTTCGACAAGGGCCGGCAAGATACTTTAAACTTAAAACGTATCGGCCGGTAGTCCATTGACAACGCGGGGAAATGATATGGCGCGGCCCGTTCCGCTCGATCTCGCAGGCGCTTTCAGCCGGTTTCGCGGCGCCGATCCGGAGCGCCTGCATTTCGCCGCGCACAGCCATCATTTCTGGCCGGACGTGACCGAGGCCGCCCAACAGCTCGCCTGGGCCGACGCCGCGCGCCTCGCCGACGACAAATGGGATCATGTGCTCGGCGAGGTCTGGCCGGCGGTCCGCGTCATGCTGGCGCGGCACCTGAACCTGCCCGACCCCGCGACTCTGGTCCCGGCGCCCAACACCTTCGAATTCGTTAATCGGCTGTTGTCCTGCGGGCCGCTCGACCGGCCGATGCGGGTGGTGACGAGCGACGGCGAATTCCATTCCTTCAGGCGTCAGACCGAGCGGCTCAAGGAAGACGGCATCATTGCCCTGACGCAGGTTCCGGCCGAGCCCTTCGCCACCTTCGCCACACGGCTGGCAGCGGCGGTGAAGGAGGAGGCGCCGGACCTCGTCTTCGTCAGCCAGGTGTTCTTCAATTCAGGCTTTGCGCTGACCGATCTCGAAGCGCTGGTGGATCAGGTCGCGGCGCCGGAGCGGCTGGTCGTGATCGACGGCTATCACGGCTTCATGGCGCGGCCGACCGACTTATCGCGTATCGCGACCCGCGCCTTCTACATTGCCGGCGGCTACAAATATGCGATGGCCGGCGAAGGCGCCTGCTTCATGCACTGTCCGCCGGGTTTTGCCCCGCGTCCGCGCAACACTGGCTGGTATGCCAGCTTTGGCAATCTCGCGGGCGTGCAGACGGGCGTGCCCTATGCCGAGGATGGCTGGCGCTTCATGGGCGCGACTTTCGATCCGTCAGGACTTTATCGCTTGCGCGCTGTGCTCGAATGGCTGGCGAGCGAAGAGATCGATGCCGCGCTGATTCACGCGCATGTCGAAGTGTTGCAGCAGCAATTCATGGCGGCGATGGCGGAGAAGTCGTGGGGACTTTTCACGGCAGACAATCTGGTTGTGCCGCTCGACAATCCGGCGCGCGGCAACTTCCTGACCTTCCAGAGCGCGGACGCGGGGGCCTGGTACGATCGCCTGCATGCGGCCGGCATTGTCACCGATGTGCGTGGCGACAGGCTGCGGCTCGGCTTCGGCCTCTATCACACCGCCGCGGATGTGGAGCGCCTGTTGACGCGGTTGCGGAGCCTGTGAGCCTGCATTCGGATTTGAGGAGCGATTGGCGCAAAAAAGAAAAGGGGCCGCGCAAGCGCAGCCCCTTTGGCTATCCTCGAACAGCCATAACTTTTTTTAAGAGGCCGCCGCTTCGGCGCCGGTCGAGCTGGTCGCTTCGACGATGCGGGCCTTCTTGCCGCGCAGGTTGCGCAGGTAATACAGCTTGGCGCGACGCACCTTGCCGCGGCGCACGACCTTGAGCGAGTCGATCGCCGGCGCGTAGAGCGGGAACACGCGCTCGACGCCTTCGCCGTACGAAATCTTGCGGACGGTGAAGCTCTCGTGCAGGCCACGGCCCGAACGCGCGATGCAGACACCTTCGTAGGCCTGCACGCGGGTCTTGTCGCCTTCGGTCACCTTGACGTTGACGATCACGGTGTCGCCCGGTGCGAATTCCGGAAGCGTCCTGGCGGCGGACAGCTTCTCGATCTGCTCTTTTTCAAGTTCCTGGATGATGTTCATGGCTCAAATCTCCGTCGGCAGCGCCAGCAACCGGCGCGCGGTTCAAGGCTCAAACTGAATGGGTTGGCCGGGCTTTTAGAGCAAAGCGGGGCCCTTGTCACCTAGGGTTTTGGCCCCGTTTCAGGGCTTCTTTCGGGCCAAAAAGGCCGCCCAGAGGTCCGGGCGGCGTTCCCGGGTCAGCCTTTCGGCCTCGGCGCGGCGCCAGGCGGCGACCTTGGCGTGGTCGCCGGAGGTCAGGACCTCCGGGATCGGCCGGCCCTCAAACACGGCCGGCCGGGTGTACTGGGGGTATTCCAGGAGGCCGTCGGAGAAGCTTTCCTCGACGCCGGAGGCCTCCTTGCCCATGACCCCCGGAATGAGGCGCACGCAGGCGTCCAGCAGGGTCAGGGCGGCCATCTCGCCGCCGGACAGCACGAAATCGCCGAGGCAGACTTCCTCGAGGCCGCGTGCCTCGATCAGGCGCTCGTCAACGCCCTCGAAGCGGCCGCACAGGATCACCGCGCCGGGGCCGGCTGCCAGGTCGCGGACTCTGGCTTGCGTCAGCGGTCTGCCGCGCGCGCTCATGATCATGCGGGGACGGGCATCGGGCGAAACGGCATCCAGCGCGCGGGCGAGGACGTCGGCCTTCATCACCATGCCCGGGCCACCGCCGGCCGGCGTATCATCGACCGTGCCGTGCTTGTCGGTGGCGTAGTCGCGGATCTGTTTGGCTTCGAGTGACCACAGCCCATTGGCGAGCGCGCGGCCGGCCAGGCTGATGCCGAGCGGGCCGGGAAACATCTCCGGATAGAGGGTGAGGATGGTGGCGCGGAACATCACACAGTCCTTATACCTCCCCCTGCAAGGGGGAGGTCGGCGAGCGAAGCTCGCCGGGTGGGGGTCATCGGTGAGGTCAGTTTGACCCCACCCCGACGCGCTTACGCGCGTCGACCCTCCCCTTTCAGGGGAGGGATAAGAAGATCACTCAATGATCGACGGCAGCACGACCGTGATCTTGCCGCCTTTGATGTCGACCTCCGGCACCACCGCATTGGTGAACGGCAGCAGCATCGGCTCGCCGCCCTGCGGCGTCGCGATTTCGATGAGGTCGCCGGCACCGAAATTGTAAAGCGCCGTCACCTTGCCAAGCGCGATGCCCTCCGGTGACACCGCGGCAAGGCCGATGAGATCGGCATGATAATAGGTGCCGTCCTCGTCGATCGCCGGCAGGCGATCGCGCGGCACGTAGAGATCGGTGTTGGTGAGCTTCTCGGCTTCGGTACGGTCGGGCACGCCGGACAGGCGCACGACGAAGTGATCCTTCGCCGCGCGCATCTGTTCGATTTCGAAGGTGCGCTTGCCGTCCTGCGTTTCGAACGGGCCGTAATCGGCGATCGCTTCGGGGTCCTCGGTGAAGGACCACAGCTTGACCTCGCCGCGCACGCCATGCGCCGCGCCAATGCGCGCGACGCATACGCGGGTTTTGTCCGTGCTCTCGGACCTCATGGTGAGGAGCGGCGCGGAGCGCCGCGTCTCGAACCATGAAGAGAGGGGCTTCGGTGCCGCCGCGCCGACTCTTTAAGCTTTGCGAAATCCCCGGACATCAACGCTTCTTTCTTCACGCGCGACCCGCCTTTGATCTGGCGTTCGGCTGCAATCGCGTCGGTGATTTGATCGAAGTACTCGCTATAGGCCAATTCAACCGGCCGCCGGGTCTCGGTGTAACCGGGAAAGTGCCCGCTTTGATGCTCGGCCACGCGCCGCTCAAGATCGGCACGTGTCGTGCCGGTGTAATAGCTGCCGTCGTTGCACCGAAGAATATAAAGCCACGCACCCATTGCGGCCTCGTCCTTCGAGACGGCCGGCTAATGCCGGCCTCCTCAGGACGAGGGTAGCACAACGGCGAATGACGAACCTCAGGCCGCCGGGGCCTTGGCGGCTTCTTCGGCCTTAGCCTTGCGTTCCTTGCGCGGCACGGCCTTCTCCGGATTGTTGCGCACGGTGCGCTTGGCAACGCCGGCCTTGTCGAGGAAGCGCATCACGCGGTCGGACGGCTGCGCGCCCTTCTTCATCCACTCCTTGACCTTCTCGTAGTCGAGCTTGAGGCGCTCTTCCTTGTCCTTCGGCAGCAGCGGATTGAAGTAGCCGAGGCGTTCGATGAAGCGGCCGTCGCGCGGCGAACGCGAGTCGGCGAGCACGATGTGATAGAATGGACGCTTCTTGGTGCCGGCGCGGGCCATACGGATGACGAGCATTTTCAGGTTTCCTTTCAGGTATCTCGATCGTTGATGTGTTGAAGTTGGGTTATTTCTTCTTCCCGAAGCCCGGCAGTCCGCCGGGTCCGGGGAATTTCCCGCCGAGGCCCGGGAGGCCGGGCATGTTCGGCGGCAATTTCGGCATTGTCGGCGGAAAACCTCCGCTACCGGGCAAGCCCGGCGGCAGTTGACCGCCTCCGCCGCCCGGCATGTTCTTGGCGATCTCGGCGAGCTGTTCCGGCGACGGTGCTGCGCCGCCGCCAACACCGAGCATCTGGCCGAGGCCGGCGAGCGGGCCACGTTTGCCGCCCTTGCCGACCATCTTCATCATGTCGGCCATGCCGCGATGCATCTTGAGGAGCTTGTTGATCTGCTCCGGCGAGGTGCCCGAACCGGCGGCGATGCGCTTCTTGCGGCTATTCTTGAGAATGTCGGGATTGCGCCGCTCCTGCGGCGTCATCGACTCGATGATCGCGACCTGACGCTTGAGCAGCTTGTCGTCCATCATCCCGGACGCTGCGATCTGGTTCTTCATCTTGGCGACGCCGGGCATCATGCCCATGAGGCCGCCGATGCCGCCCATCGACATCATCTGCTGAAGCTGGTCGCGCATGTCATTGAGGTCGAACTGACCCTTGCGCATCTTCTCGGCGGTGCGCGCCGCCTTTTCGGCGTCGATATGCGCGGCGGCCTTTTCGACGAGGGCGACGATGTCGCCCATGCCGAGAATGCGGCCGGCGATGCGCGCGGGATCGAACTCCTCCAGCGCGTCCATCTTTTCGCCGGTGCCGATCAGCTTGATTGGCTTCTGCGTCACGGCGCGCATCGACAGCGCGGCGCCACCGCGGCCGTCGCCATCGACGCGGGTCAGCACGATGCCGGTGAGGCCGACGCGCTCGTTAAACGAACGCGCGAGATTGACGGCGTCCTGGCCGGTCAGCGAGTCGGCGACGAGCAGTACTTCATGCGGGTTGGCCGAGCGCTTCACCTCGGCCGCCTCGTTCATCATTTCGTCGTCGAGCGTGGTTCGGCCGGCGGTGTCGAGCAGCACGATGTCGTAGCCGCCGAGGCGGCCGGCCTGGAGCGCGCGCTGCGCGATCTGCGGCGGCTGTTGGCCGGCGACGACGGGCAAAGTATCGATGCCGGTTTCGCGGCCGAGCACGGCGAGTTGCTCCATCGCGGCCGGACGGCGCACGTCGAGCGAAGCCATCAGTACTTTCTTCTTCTGGCGCTCGGTGAGGCGCTTGGCGAGCTTGGCGGTGGTGGTGGTTTTGCCGGAGCCCTGCAGGCCGACCATCATGATCGCGACCGGCGGCGCGGCATTGAGATCGATCGCCTGCGCTTCGGCGCCCAGCGTGGCGACCAACTGGTCGTGCACGATCTTGACCACCATCTGGCCCGGCGTGACGGACTTCACGACGATGGCGCCGACGGCTTCTTTCTTGACCTTGTCGACGAACTCGCGCGCCACATCGAGCGCCACGTCGGCCTCGAGCAGCGCACGGCGCACCTCACGCATCGCGGCGTCGACGTCGGCTTCCGACAGCGCGCCCCGGCGGGTGAGGCGGTCGAGAATGCCGCCAAGTTTTTCCGACAGATTGTCGAACATCCACTTCTCTTTCTTCACCTCTCCCATTGGGAGAGGTCGACCGCGAAGCGGTCGGGTGAGGGGTTACGCCCTCAAATTCAGGAACCCCCTCACCCGATCCTCAGGCTTCGCCTTCGGATCGACCTCTCCCCACAGGGGAGAGGTGAAGGAGCGCAAACGACTTAACGCCCGAGGGCGCATCGCGCTGTCGGGCGGTGGCCTCCGGCCTCATGGACCGGGCGGCGGGTCGAATTCGTCAGTCTCTATCGAGAACGGCGGGAAACTAGGGACCGGGAGGAGTACGGTCAAGTCAAAGTTCACCGAACAAGAGTCACTGATTCTCTACAATTTATCAGTGGCTTAGGTTCGGTCATGTTTAATCCGCCGAGCCAATAACCAAAGCTATTGAAAAATATGTACTTTTTCGAATCGGCAGGCCGAGCGACATGTGCCACAAGCTATTGATATAGCTTGCTTTATTCCGCCCCGCACACGGTTTCTCTAAAAACTGTTCGTATCTCACTTCAACCCATTGTTTCCAATGAGCAAAAGGAATCCAAGTCTAACTTGCTAGTGACGGGGATCGGCAGGCCCTGAGAAGCGTCCGATCCGCCCTTTTCGGGCTGACTAGCTGGCTGGGGGCTATGCCCCTCCGGGCGGCGCACCGTCGCGCTGCTCGGTCTGCCCTGCCCCTTCCATAAGGGTAGGTTGTTTTGCGGTTCTTACAGCGGCGTATCTTAGGGTCCAAACCTGAGATGCGCCGTTATGCATTTTGCATTGTACGCAACTATGTACACTCCAAGTGCGACCTGCGCCGCAAGAGGTGTGTGCGTCACACGCACAAAAAATTCAGTTTGGCTGAATATCGAACTTTTATTCGAATTCGTTCTTCCCACTGAGTACTTGAATTATTTGGATAAATTGACGGCAAGGAAATTCGCCAGCTCCGCCGAGGCCAAGGCTGCGGTATCCGGATCGTATTTCACCCAGTGGCCGAAGGTGAAATCCATGCCGTTGCGGATGCCCGGATCATCGAAGCCATGGAAGGCCTCGGGGTAGACCACCAGCCGCACAGGCGCGCCGCGGCCATCGCGCCGCTGCATCCACCACTCGCACAGTTTGATGGGCGACCAGGCGTCGAGTTCGCCGATCAGGATCAGGGTCGGCAGCGCCAGTGTTTGCCTGGCGGCGTTGCATCGCGGGTAGAAGGCGACGACGGCCCGATAGCTCGGACCGTCCGGCATATCGAACAGGCGATAAGGCCGCTCGGACGCGACCTGCAGCGCGGCCGCGCCGCCCTGGGCGTGGCCGACAAGCGCGATGCGTTGCGGATCGACGAAAGGCAGCGTGGCGAGATAGGTAAGCGCGCCCATGGCATCGGCGTGGCGGTCGGCCGGCGGCGTGACGCAGTCGTCCTTGAGGCCGCGCGTCGTGAAGCTGTCCACGACCAGCGACACATAACCCCAGTTCGTCATGCGTGCCGCGCTTGCACGCCGCATGCGCTCGGTGAGGCCGCTGCAGCCGTGCAGATGCACCACGGCGGGAAAGGGACCCGCGCCATCGGGCTTCGACAGATAGCCGATGAGCGGAGTCGCTGGATTAAGCGGCGGCACTTCTCCGCGCTCATACGCGATACGTTGCTTCAGCGTGCCGACGAGGTAGCGCGCGCTGTCGAAGCCGATGCGTTCTTCGGCTGACGCGGTCTGTGCCGCCAGCACGGCGAGCAATGTCGTGAGCGATAAAAACGGCCGCGCAAGACGCATCGCATTGGCTCCGCAGGGATGCCAATTCCGCGCTCAAGACTATCGCGGCCTGTCAGGGCGTCAATTCAAAGGTCACGGAGACGGCGGCGCGCAGCAGTTGCTCACCCGGCGCCACCGGTACGGCGGAAGCGCGCATCGCCTGCACGACCGGCCGCGGCGGGCTCGATCCTTCTTCGGTGATCGAGGTCACCGGACCGAGCTTGACGCCGGCGGCCTTGGCATAAAGCTCGGCCTTGCGGCGGGCATCGGAGACGGCGTCGTCGCGCGCCTGATCGAGCAGTTTCGACTGCTCCGACACGACAAATTCGATGCCGGACATTTCGTTGGCACCGGCGGCAATGGCGCGATCGAGAATGCCGGGGAATTTATCGATTTCGCGGATGCGAATGGTGATCTGGTTGGTGACCTGGAAGCCGAGCAGCCGCGCCGGGCCGGCCTTGCCCTGTTCGTATTGCGGCTGCAGGGACAGGCGCGAGGTCTGCACGTCGCGGTCGGCGACGCCGGCCTCCTTGATGGCCGCCAGCACATTGGTCATCTGCCGGGCATTGGTCTCGCTCGCCTCGCGCGCATTCTTGCCCTGGCTGGTGACGCCGAGCCGGATGTTGGCATTGTCGGGCGCGACCGAGACGGTGGCTTCGCCGGTGACGGTGATCGAACGCTCGGCGGCACGGGCGGCAGCCGGCATGATCGGCGTGGCTAATGTGCAGGCGACGATCATCAGGCTCAGAGCGTGGCGGGACATCGATTTCATCATTTCACCGGCACATAGACGTTGATGACGAGAGAGTTCGGATCGCTCTTGGCAGGATCCGTGGCGAATTCCTCGATGAACAGATCCTGTGCTTCGAGATTGCGATCGTCGAGATAATTGGTGATCGCCTCGTAAGTCGTATCCATCGCGTCATAGGAACCGCGATGGACGAACTTCAGCGCCTTGCCGGCGGGCGCCTTGCCCGAGGCGATGTCGCCTTTCGGCGGATTGGCGAGCGGCTGCGCGATGATGACGCCGGCCTGGAACGAGAATCCGGTGTCGTCGGTCTCGGTATAGACGGTGAGATAAGGGCCGGCGGGCTTGATGTTCTGCTTGGTGAGGTAATCGTTCAGCGACTTGAAGGCGTCGATCAATGTATCGAAGGCCGTATCCCAGTTGGTGTGACCCTTGATGTAGACGACATTGCGGTCGGGAAGTTGCACTTCCTCGCCGAAGGCGTCGCCGGGCTGGGCGGGCAGCGGCACATGCGGCTTGATATCCGGCATCGGCGCCGCCGGGGTCGGGCCCGGCTTGGGCGGAGCGCCTTGCGCCAGCGCGTTCGGACCCGTCGCCAGCCAGACCGCCGCGATCGCCGCCAAGGCAAGGTGCAAGCCAAGGTACAAGCCGAGGCTCCGCGCTCCAGACATCGTGCGCTCTCCGTCCTTTTCCGGCGATTCGGTTAGGCAGGTGATTCTATCATGGCCCCTAGCCAATGGGACGATCTTTGGCCATATAAACCGGGCGAAAGCCGGGCAAGGTCCCGGTTTTCCAGAACCGCTGGCGGATCATGGGTGCGCTTTCCAACAAGGCTTTCGTGAAGATGAACGGCGCCGGCAACGAGATCGTCGTTGTCGATCTGCGTGCCGATACGCCGCGCGCTGTGCCGATCGCCGCCGACGAGGCGCGCGCCGCCGCATCGCCTGCCGGTGCGCCTTATGACCAATTAATGGCGCTCTATCCGCCGCGCACGCCGGGCACCGAAGCCTTCATCCGCATTTACAACAGCGACGGCTCCGAAGCCGGCGCCTGCGGCAACGGCATGCGTTGCGTCGCGACCATCGTCTCAGATGCGAACGGCAAGTCCAAGCTGGTGTTCGAAACCGGCGCCGGCATTCTCAACGCCTGGAAGAACGATAACGGCCAATTCACCGTCGACATGGGCAAGCCGCGCTTTGCCTGGAACGAGATTCCGCTGGCCGAGGAATTCCGCGACACGCGGATCATCGAGTTGCAGGTCGGGCCGATCGATGCGCCGATCCTGCATTCGCCGTCGGTCGTCAACATGGGCAACCCGCACGCCATCTTCTGGGTCGACGATCCTTATGCCTACGATCTGGAAAAGTTCGGGCCGCTGCTCGAAAATCATCCGATCTTTCCCGACCGCGCCAACATCACGCTCGCGCATATTGTCGATCGCGAGCACATCGTCATGCGCACCTGGGAGCGCGGCGCCGGCTTGACGCGCGCCTGCGGCTCGGCCGCCTGCGCCACCGCGGTGGCGGCGGCACGGCTCAAGCGCACCGAGCGCAAGGTGCATATGACGCTGCCTGGCGGCGAACTCGTCATCGAATGGCGTGCCAGCGACGATCACGTGCTGATGACCGGGCCGGTCGAGTTCGAGTTCAACGGCACGTTCGACGAAAAGCTGTTCGAGAAGGCGCCAACGCCGTGAGCGTCGAGGTGCTGACCTTCGGCTGCCGGCTGAACATTGCCGAATCCGAAGTGATCAAGCGCGAGGCGGAGGCTGGCGGCGTCACCGATGCCGTGGTGTTCAACACCTGCGCGGTGACGGCGGAAGCCGTGAAGCAGGCGCGACAGAGCATCCGCCGCGTCCGGCGCGAGAGGCCCGATACAAAAATCATCGTCACCGGTTGCGCGGCCCAGGCCGACAGTGCGCCGTTCGCGGCGCTGCCGGAAGTCGATCGCGTGCTCGGCAATGAGGAGAAGCTTTCCGCGCAAGAATGGCAAAAAGCGTGGCGCGGCGAGGCGCGCGTTTCGGTCGGCGACATCATGGCCTCGACCGGCATCAAGGCGCATGGCGTGGATCATATCGACGGCCACACCCGCGCGTTCGTGCAGGTGCAGAACGGCTGCGACCATCGCTGCACGTTCTGTATCATCCCGTTCGGGCGCGGCAATTCGCGCTCGCTGCCGATCGCTGATGTGATTGCGCAGGCGCGGCGGCTCACATCGAATGGTTATCGCGAGATCGTGCTGACCGGCGTCGATATCACCAGCTATCGCGATGGCGAATTGAAGCTCGGCGCGCTGGTCAAGCGGCTGCTGCATGAGGTGCCGGAGATCGCGCGGCTGCGGCTGTCGTCGATTGATTCCGTCGAGGCCGACGCCGATCTGCTCGATGCGCTGGCGAACGAGCCGCGGCTGATGCCGCATCTGCATCTGTCGCTGCAGGCCGGCGACGACATGATCCTCAAGCGCATGAAGCGGCGGCATTCGCGTGCCGACGCCATCGCCTTCTGCAACGAGGTGCGCCGGCTGCGGCCGGATGTCGTGTTCGGCGCCGACATCATCGCCGGCTTCCCGACTGAGACCGACAACATGTTTGCGCGCTCGCTCGATCTGGTCGACGACTGCGGGCTGACCCAGCTTCATGTCTTTCCGTTCTCGCCGCGGCCCGGTACGCCGGCGGCGAGGATGCCGCAGCTCGACCGCGCTGTCGTCAAGGAACGCGCGCAGCGTCTGCGCGAGCGCGGCGAGGCTGCCTTACGCGCGCATCTCGATGCGCAAGTCGGTGCGACGCATCGCGTGCTGACCGAGCGCGGCGGCATCGCCCGCACCGAGCAGTTCACGCCAGTACGACTGAATTCACCCGTCGCGCCGGGGCTGTTTCTCGATCTCACCGTCGCCGGTCACGACGGGCGGCAACTGCTCGCTGCCTGACCACCCGCACGCGCGCAGCAACTCCCGCATATGCTCCGGCACCGGCGCTTCGATCGTCACCGCCGGCTTGTTCTTCGAGATCGGCACCGTGATGCTGCGTGAGTGCAGATGCAGCGGCGGCACCCCGCTGCGATCGGCGCTGCCATAGATCGGATCGCCGACAATGGGAAAGCCCATCTCGGCGCAATGCACGCGCAGTTGATGCGTGCGGCCGGTCAGCGGCTCAAGCGCGAGCCATGCTTTGCCTTCCCCGCGCCCCATCACCTTCCACGTCGATTGCGCCGGCTTGCCGCTCGGATCGGGCTTCATCCACCAGCCGCGGGTCTTGTCGAGTTCGGCGAGCGCCATGTCGATCAGGCCTTCGTCCTCGGCCGGGCCGCCTTCGACCACGGCCCAGTAGGTCTTGCCGACCTTGCCCTGCTTGAACAGCTTGCCGAGCAGCGCCAGCGCCTTGCGGTGGCGGCCGAGCACGAGGCAGCCCGAGGTATCCTTGTCGAGGCGGTGCGCCAGCGCCGGGTCGCGTGGCAGGCCAAAGCGCAGCGCGCCGAAATAGTCCTCGAGGCTATGGCCGCCTTTGGGCCCGCGATGGACGGACAGCCCCGCCGGCTTGTCGACGACCAGCATCATGCCGTCACGGTAGAGGAGGCGGGCGAGCATCTCGTCGGGGGTCATAATTTCTTACCAATGGCCGCCGAAACGGGTATCAGGGGCGCGGCTCCCTGGGAACTGGCAATGAACGAGACGACCGAAAAGCAGAGCTGGTGGAAGCGCCTGAGCGGCGGTCTCAAGCGTACCTCGGCCTCGCTCGGAACCGCGATCAGCGATCTCGTCACCAAGCGCAAGCTTGATGCCGCCACGCTCGACGATCTGGAGAATGAGCTGATCCGCGCCGATCTCGGTGTCGGCTTTGCCTCGCGCATCGCCGAAACGCTCGGCGGCGGCCGTTACGAGAAGGGCATTGCGCCGGACGAATTGCGCGCGCTGCTCGCCGGCGAGATCGAGAAGGTAATGGCGCCGGTGGCCAAGCCGCTCGAAGTCACCGCGCAGCCTTTCGTCATCCTGGTTTCTGGCGTCAACGGTTCGGGCAAGACCACCACCATTGGCAAGATGTCGGCGCGCTTCCGCGCCCAGGGCAAAAAGGTGATGCTGGTCGCGGCCGACACGTTCCGTGCCGCCGCTATCGATCAGCTCAAGATCTGGGCCGAGCGTACCGGCGCCTCGGTCGTCGCCCGCACGCCCGGCGCCGATCCGGCCGGCCTCGCCTTCGATGCGGTGACGCAGGCCAAGGCCGACGGCACCGAGGTCGTGCTCATCGACACCGCCGGCCGTCTGCAGAACCGTGCCGAATTGATGAACGAGCTGGAAAAGGTCGTGCGCGTCATCCGCAAGGTGGAGCCCTCGGCGCCGCATGCCGTGCTGCTGGTGCTCGATGCCACTGTCGGGCAGAACGCGCTGAGCCAGGTCGAGATCTTCGGCAAGATCGCGGGCGTCACCGGTCTCGTGATGACCAAGCTCGACGGCACCGCGCGCGGCGGCATCCTTGTGGCGATTGCTGAGAAGTTCAAACTGCCGGTGCACTTCATCGGCGTCGGCGAAGGCGTCGACGACCTGAGCGATTTCACTGCGCGCGATTTCGCCCGCGCGGTGGTGGGGATTGAGGATTAAATGGCTGACAAAAAACAACTCAATCCCCTGCTCAAGCTGGCGCTCGACATCGGGCCGCTGATCCTGTTCTTCGTCATGAATTCCCGACTTGGCATCTATTACGCCACCGGCGGCTTCATGGTCGCGGTGCTGGCCGCACTCGCCGTCTCCTATGCATTGACGCGGCATATCGCCGTCATGCCGGTGGTCACGGCGGTGGTGGTACTGGTCTTCGGCGGGCTGACGCTTGTGCTGCACGACGACGTGTTCATCAAGCTCAAGCCGACCATCATCTATCTCCTGTTCGCCGGCGCGCTGCTGTTCGGCATCGTGTTCAACAAGCCGCTGCTCAATATCGTCTTCGACTCGGTGTTCCACATCACCGACGAAGGCTGGCGCAAGCTGACCTGGCGCTGGATGCTGTTCTTCGTCTTTCTCGCCGTGCTCAACGAGGCGGTCTGGCGCACGCAGACGACGGACTTCTGGGTTAATTTCAAGCTGTTCGGCTTCGTGCCGCTGACGCTGCTGTTCGGCATCGCGCAGGTGCCCCTGCTGAACAAATACGCCGCGCCCGACAAGAAGCCGTAGGCTCAGGCGGCGGGCGCCGTCGCGGCGCGTTCGCGCAGATAAGGTTTGCGGAAGGCGAGAAAGCGCTTCTCGAGCAAATTGTAGGACATCGCCGCCACCGGCAGGAAGGCGATGAAGGCCAATGTCGCGCTGAGCCACGCGACATAGAAATCATCGGCGCTGCCGCTGCGGCCCCAGAAGGTGTGACGCAGCGCGATGATCGGGAAGAAGTGCAAGAGATAAATCGAGTACGACCATTCGCCGATCCGCGTCAGCGCGGCATCAACGGCCGCGGGGATGCGGAAAGTCGTGCCGTCATACCAGGCGATCAAGGCGCCGAAGGCGATGGCCTCGATCGTCGGAATGACGATCCAGATCGGATGCGTTGATGGCGCGCCGGTGCGGTTATGAAAGCCGCCCATGGCATCGAACTGCGTCCAGATGATCAGGAACGACAGCATCGAAATCGCCGTGACGATGTTGAGCGCCGGCCGGCGTAACGTGCCGGACATTGTCGCGAAGGCGAAGATCATGCCGAACACGAACTGATCGATGCGGCCGAAGATGGTCCAGTAGGCGATGTGCTGCGCCTCGCCGAAGGTGAGCCACCAGTTCACGCGCAACGCCAGCGCACCGGCAACCACCAGCATCAGCGCGCCCGGGCCCTGGCGGCGCACCAGCAACAGCAGCAATGGAAATATGAGATAGAAGTGTAGCTCGATTGCGATCGACCACGCGCCATAGGGCCAGGTCGGCAGCAGGAAGCCATAGATGAGATCGCTCGCCAGGATCGGCGTGCCGCCCATCTGCCCGATGACGACCCAGGCGGCGAGGCACAGGATCAGGAGCGGCGCCAGCCGCATCGCCCGGTTCCACAGGAAGTTGGGGAAGTCGATTTCGTTATCGCCAACCAGCTTGGCAAACAGATAGCCGGACAACGTCATGAACAGGGCGACGCCGGTGTGGCCCTCGTCAAACAACGCCAGCGGAAACACCGGCTGGCTGGCATAGGGCACCGGAAAATCCGGCGTCATGTGCAGGAAATGCCAGACGAAGACCAGATAGGCGGCGAAGGCGCGCAGGTGGTCGAGCCGGGAGAAGTGCTGGCCGCTGGTCGAGTGCAAAAGGCTGATCCTTCCTGCCCACGGGACGGACGTGGGTGAGGGGTATCATTGCCGGCTCTAACGTTTGGTTACGGGCGCGAATGGCTCGTGGTTAAGGCTGTTGCAGCGCCTTTTCGATCTGCGGCTTGAGCACGGCCTCGAGATTTTGCGGCGTAATCGGGCCGACCAGTTTGTAGGCGATGCGGCCGTCGCGGCCGACCAGGAAGGTCTCCGGCACGCCATAGACGCCCCAGTCGATCGAGGCGCGGCCCTTCTCGTCGACGCCGACGGCGCTAAAGGGATTGCCGTAGCGGTTGAGGAAGCGCCGTGCATTCTCGGCGACGTCCTTGTAATTGATGCCGACGATGGCGAAACGCTTGTCCTTATAGCTTTGATCTTTGGCGAGTGCGTCGAGCAGCGGCGCTTCGTCGTGACACGGCACGCACCACGACGCCCAGACATTCACCAGAGTCACCTGGCCCTTGAGCATGTCGTCCGTCAGGCCCGGCACCGGTTTGCCATTGACGGCCAAGGCCTCGAGCGGCGGCAGGTTGGTTGGCGGCACGGGTTTGCCGATCAGCGCCGATGGCAGCTTCGACGGATCGCCGGCGATCAGGCCGAAATAGAACAGCGCGGCGATGGCAACGAATATCGCGAGCGGCAAAGCCAGCAGCAGACCGCGTGAGCGCTTGGGCGGGGCGTTGTCGTCCACGGCGCTCATGCCCGGTCCTCGCGCTGCGAACGGCGCTTGATGCCGCGGCTTTCGAGGTCGTTGAGAATGCGTCGTTGCACGGCATAGTCGCGCACGATCCAGACCGTCAGTCCGAGGACGACGATCACGGTCGCAAGATATGCGACGACAATGAAGCTCGCGTGAGGTCCGAGAGCCATCATGCGCTCTTTCCTTTGCGCATGACCTTTTCGGAAAACCGCTTCACACTTTTCCGGGTCATGCGCTTGCCGCCTGCATCATGCGCATGGAACGGACGCGGCGGCGCAGAATTTCGTTGCGCATCGCCGCGATGTGCAATGTGAAGAACAGCAGCGTGAAGGCCAGTGCCATCACCAATAGCGGCACGAGGATCGTCGGGTCGATGGCCGGGCCGTCCATGCGTACGACCGAGGCTGGCTGGTGTAGCGTGTTCCACCAGTCGACCGAGAATTTGATGATCGGGATGTTGACGGCGCCGACCAGTGCCAGAATGGCGGCGGCGCGCGCAGCGCGGTTCGGATCGTCGGCGGTCCAGTACAGAGCCAGCATGCCGAGATAGAGCAGGAACAGCACCAGCACCGAGGTCAGCCGCGCGTCCCACACCCAATAGGTGCCCCACATCGGCCGGCCCCACAGCGAGCCGGTGATGAGGCAGATGAAGGTGAAGGCGGCACCGATCGGCGCCGCGGCTTTGACCGCGACATCGGCGAGCGGATGCCGCCATACGAGAGTCCCCAGCGCCGCGACGGTCATCAGGCCCCAGCCCATCATCGCCAGCCATGCCGACGGCACATGCAGGAACATGATCTTGACGGTCGCGCCCTGCTGGTAGTCGTCCGGCGCATAGGCGACGCGATAGAGCCCGTAGGCGAAGACGATCGCGGTCGCGGCCGCGAGCCACGGCAGCACGCGGTTGGCCAGCACAAGGAAACGGGTCGGGTTGGCGAGGTCGATCAGGGCCATATCTGAACTCTAGGACTGGCAGATATCTAGCCAGCGCGCGACAGGCGGGCAATGACGTGAGTCAAGGCCGCGGTCATGTCTTCGTTACTCATTGTCACTCCTGTCCCTGCCGCAGGGCGGCCGCGGCGGCAAAAGGTCCGAGCACGAAACTCGCCAGAGACAGCGCGCAGAGGATGGTGAAAGGCGGCCCGAAGGGCGCAGGCCCGACGATGGCGGCGTTCGCCGCGGCGACGCCGAAGATCAGCACCGGCACTGTCAGCGGCAGCACCAGGATCGCCATCAGGAGGCCGCCGCGTCGCAATGTCACGGACAGGGCCGCGCCGATCAGGCCGATGAAGGTCAGCGACGGCGTGCCGGCAAGCAGGGTCAGCGCGACATAGCCCATCGCCGTGAGTTCGACATTGAGCATCAGGCCGAGCACCGGCGTGATGACGATGAGCGGCAGCGCCGTGGTGAGCCAGTGCGCGATGGCCTTGGCAGCGACCGTCAGTTCCAGCGGCAGGCTGCTCATGGTGAGAAGATCGAGCGAGCCGTCGTCATGGTCGCTGGCGAACAGCCGGTCGAGCGCGAGCAACGTCGAGAGCAGGGCGCCGATCCACAGCATGGCCGGGCCGATCCGCGCCAGGAGGTTGAGGTCCGGGCCGATGGCGAAGGGGATCATCGAGACGACGACGAAATAGAACAGCGCGCCCATTAGCGCGCCGCCGCCGACGCGGACGGACAGACGCATGTCGCGGAGGATTAAGGCCGTAAAAGCGGTCATTGGCGGCATTCCATTAAACCGGTCATCCCCGCGAAAGCGGGGATCCAGCTCTTTGTCGCGCTGACGCCTGCCCAAGGACGTGCTGGATTCCCGCTTTCGCGGGAATGACGGAAGATTGGATTTGCGGCTCTCATCCTCCCGCCCCCATCTTCAACTCCCGCGGAGTGTCGAGGCCAATTGGGCCGTGGGTCGCTGCAACAATGAAGCCGCCACCGGAAAGGTGGTCGCGCATGAATCCGGCAAGACGGTCCTGCGATTGGGTGTCGAGGGCGGAGGTGGGTTCGTCGAGCAGCCAGACCGGCCGTTTGACGGCCAGGAGCCGGGCGATCGACAGCCGCCGCTTCTGCCCGGCCGAGAGGTAGGCCGCCGGCAAGTCGGCGAGCGTGTCTAATTCGACGGCTTCGAGGGCGGATTCGATCGCCGCTTCGTCCGAAGCCCCGAGAAAGTCGGCCCAGAAGGTCAGGTTTTCCCGCACCGTCAGCGAAGGCTTGGCCGCGTCGAGATGGCCGAGGTAGTGGGCCTGCTCCGGAAGCGTCGCGTCCTCGCGGCCGCCGGCCAGCGTCACCTGGCCTTCCGCCGCCCGCAGCAGCCCGGCGATCACCCGCAGCAAGGTCGACTTACCGGCGCCATTGCGCCCGGTCACGACCATGGCCTCGCCGGCCGATACCGTGAAGTTCACGCCGGCAAAAACCTGCCGCCCGCCGCGCTCGCAGGCCAGGCTCTCGCAGATGAGCTGCATCCGGTCGGTCTTCATCGAACCTGCCTTCGCTCGCGCGTGCGGTCGTTTATGACGATCCGGAACAAGAGCCTGAACAAAATTGGCGCCTTCATACTCTGGAATGATCCCAGTGATTATGGCATTGCGCAAAAAAAGACCTTATAAGCCAGCGAACTGCGGCGCCCTGCCAGCGCATAACGGTGCTGGCCAGCCATTGTCCTTGGATTTGCAATTGAAACCAATGACTTAGCGAGCGGGCGCCCCGAACGGATTTATCGTCCCCCGCCGGGAATGGAAACACAATCATGACCTCTCTCGACAGCTTCAAATGCGCCAAGACTCTCAAGGTCGGGTCCAAGACCTATGCCTATTACAGCCTCCCGGCGGCGGAGAAGAACGGACTGAAAGGTATCTCGCGGCTGCCCTTCTCGATGAAGGTGCTGCTCGAGAATCTGCTGCGCAACGAGGACGGCACGACGGTCACCAAAGAAGATATCAAGGCCGTTGCCGAGTGGATGAAGACCAAGACATCCACTCATGAGTTCGCCTTCCGTCCGGCGCGCGTCCTCATGCAGGACTTCACCGGCGTGCCGGCGGTGGTCGATCTTGCCGCCATGCGCGATGCCATGGAAACGCTCGGCGGCGACCCCAAGAAGATCAACCCGCTGATCCCGGTCGATCTCGTCATCGACCATTCGGTCAACGTCAACTTCTTTGGCGACAGCAAAGCCTTCAAGAAGAACGTCGACGAGGAATACCGGCAGAACCAGGAGCGTTACACCTTCCTGAAGTGGGCGCAGCGCTCGTTCGACAATTTCCGCGTCGTGCCGCCCGGCACCGGCATCTGCCACCAGGTCAATCTCGAATATCTCTCGCGCGTCGTCTGGACCAAGAAGGACAAGGTCACCATCGGCAAGAAGACCGCCGAGATGACCGTCGCCTATCCGGATACGTTGGTCGGCACCGACTCGCACACCACCATGGTGAACGGCGTCGCCGTGCTCGGCTGGGGCGTCGGCGGCATCGAGGCGGAAGCCGCGATGCTCGGCCAGCCTCTGTCGATGACGCTGCCGGAAGTGATCGGTTTCAAGCTGGTCGGCAAGCTCAAGGAAGGCCTGACCGCCACCGACCTCGTGCTCACCGTGACCCAGATGCTGCGGAAGCGCGGCGTGGTCGGCAAGTTCGTCGAGTTCTTCGGCCCGGGCCTGCAGCATCTGCCGGTCGCCGACCGCGCGACGCTCGCCAACATGGCGCCCGAATACGGCGCGACCTGCGGCTATTCGCCGGTCGACGAAGATGCCATCCAGTATCTCAAGGACACCGGCCGTCCGAACGAAGTGATCAAGCTCGCCGAGGCCTATGCCAAGGCGCAGGGCATGTACCGCACCGCGCGCACGCCGGACCCGGAATTCACCGATGTGCTGACGCTGGACCTCGCCACCGTGCAGCCGTCACTGTCCGGCCCGAAGCGTCCGCAGGACCGCATCGCGCTGCCCGACGTCGTCGCCGGTTTCACAACGGCGATGGAGAAGGAATACAACAAGGCCGCTGAGCTGAAGAAGCGCGCATCGGTCGAAGGCCGCAAGCACGATCTCGGCCATGGCGACGTTGTTATCGCCGCCATCACCTCCTGCACCAACACCTCGAACCCGAGCGTCATGATCGGCGCTGGCCTGCTCGCTCGCAAGGCGGCGGCGCTGGGCCTCAAGGCCAAGCCGTGGGTGAAGACCTCGCTGGCGCCGGGATCGCAGGTCGTCGCCGAATATCTCGCCAAATCGGGCCTGCAGAAGGACCTCGACAAGGTCGGCTTCAACCTCGTCGGCTTCGGCTGCACCACCTGCATCGGCAACTCCGGCCCGCTGCCGGAGGAAATCTCCGACACGATCAACAAGAACGATCTGGTGTCGGCCGCGGTGCTCTCGGGCAACCGTAATTTCGAAGGCCGCGTCAATCCGGACGTGCGCGCCAACTATCTGGCGTCGCCGCCGCTGGTCGTCGCCTATGCGCTGGCGGGCTCGATGTATGTCGATCTGACCAAGGATCCGATCGGCACCGACAAGAAGGGCAAGCCGGTCTATCTCAAGGACATCTGGCCGACCAACAAGGAGATCGCCAAGTTCGTCTCCAAGTATGTGACCAAGAAGATCTTCTCCGCGAAATACGCCGACGTGTTCAAGGGCGATACCAATTGGCGCAAGATCGCGGTCAAGGGCGGTCTCACTTACGGCTGGGACGACCGTTCGACCTATGTGCAGAACCCGCCTTACTTCGAAGGCATGCAGCGCAAGGAAGTGCCGATCGAGGATATCGAAGGCGCGCGCGTGCTCGGCCTGTTCCTCGACTCGATCACCACCGACCACATCTCGCCGGCCGGTTCGATCAAGGAGTCGAGCCCCGCGGGCACCTATCTGCGCGATCATCAGGTGCGCCCGATCGACTTCAACCAGTACGGCACGCGGCGCGGCAATCATCAGGTGATGATGCGCGGCACCTTCGGCAATATCCGCATCAAGAACCAGATGGTGCCGGGCGTCGAAGGCGGCGTCACCATTCACTACCCGTCGAAAGAGAAGATGACGATCTACGACGCGGCCATGCGCTACAAGGCCGAGAAGGTTCCGCTTGTCGTCTTCGCCGGCAAGGAATACGGCACCGGCTCGTCGCGCGACTGGGCGGCCAAGGGTTCGGTGCTGCTCGGTATCCGCGCCGTGATCACGCAGTCCTTCGAGCGCATCCATCGCTCGAACCTGGTCGGCATGGGCGTGATGCCGCTCAACTTCGAGGAAGGCACGTCGTGGCAGTCGCTCGGTCTCAAGGGCGATGAAAAGGTCACGATCCACGGCCTCGAAGGTGATCTCAAGCCGCGTCAGAAGCTGACCGCCGAGATCACAATGGGCGACGGCACCGTCAAGAAAGTGCCGCTGATCTGCCGTATCGACACGCTCGATGAGCTGGAATACTTCCGCTCGGGCGGCATCCTGCAATACGTGCTGCGTCAGCTCGCCGCCTGACGCATCGCCGGTTCCGGACTACGGTCGCCCGCCCTCACTGCGAAGTGAGTGGCGGGTGATTTACTTTTGTCCCTATATGATGCGCGTCGCGCCAACCGGGGAATGACGCCGAAATGGGACTGAGCCGCCTGACCTTTGCCGCCGCCTTTGGCGCGGTGCTGGCTGTCGCGAACCCCGCCGCTGGCGGGGAGCCGAAAGCCGTGGTCGAGCTGTTCACCAGCCAGGGCTGCTCGTCCTGCCCGCCCGCCGACCGGTTGCTCGGCAATCTGGCCCATGACCCGTCCATCATCGCCGTAAGTCTGCCGGTCGATTACTGGGATTATCTCGGCTGGAAAGATACCCTGGCGCTGAAGGGGCACAGCAAGCGGCAGCGCGCCTATTCGATCGCACGCGGCGACGGCGCCGTCTATACGCCGCAGGCCGTGATCAACGGCGTCGCTCATGCGCTCGGCAGCGACCAGGCTGCGATCAAGGATGCGGTTGCCAAGTCGCGCGACGATAAACTCGCGCTGCGGCTGGCGGTGAAGGCAGCGATCGAGGATGGCAAGATCGTCGTCAACGTGCCGGCCGTGAACGGCGAGCCCATTACCGCCGACGTGTGGCTGTGCCCGGTCACCGACAAAATCGAGGTCACGATCCAGCGCGGCGAAAATCGCGGCCAGAACCTGAACTACTACAACGTCGTGCGGCGCTGGGTGAAACTCGGCACCTGGAGCGGCAAGGCGGAAACCTTCACGCTGCCGCTCAGCGAGATTCCGAACGCGAACTTCACGCTATCGGACATCAATCATTTCGTCGTGCTGGTGCAGAACAGCGTCGATGGAAAGCCGAGCCTGATGGTCGGCGCCGCGACCGTGGCGATGAAATAATCGCGCAGCAAGCACCGGGTTTGAAGGGGCGCGTCCGACGGGCGCGCCATTTTCATGCGTCCAGCACATAAAAATAGGGCCGGCTTTTTGGGGCCGGCCCTAAGGCATAGGGGATTGAATCGAACGCTACTCAACTTGAACTCGATCGGCCCGGTCCGAAGACCCCCGGGGGGCTGGGGGGCTGAGGAATCCGGAGGTCAAACCGGACCGGGCCTTGAGGCAACGGTGCATTTATCCCAAGGCCTCGTGTCCGGCGATTGACCGAAATTGGGCGTTATTGTGAGAAGTGCTGACGAGTTCGTGATGCCGCCCGCGGCTTTTTGGCCTGAAATCGCGGCGTTTTCGCCTGGCCGGACGCGGCAACGGGAACTTCGGCGCGCGATCCTGCCATTTGAATCAGGGGCTTGCGGCGGCGGGCGGGCGGCGCGATCATCCATCTGTCACATCGCAGGGAGGCCGCATGACGATCGAGTCCGGCGACAGCGAGCCTAGCCAGTTTCCCGGGGGCGCTCCGGCGCGTGGTGCCCCCAACCTGCTCGGTCAGGTCACCTTCAACCGCCGCGAACTCAATCGCATTCTCGACCTCTACGGCCGTATGGTCGCCGCCGGTGAATGGCGTGACTATGCCATCGACTTTTTGAAAGACCGGGCGGTGTTCTCGGTATTCAGGCGCTCGTCCGAAGTGCCGCTCTATCGTATCGAGAAAGACCCGAAGCTGGCGCAGCGCCAGGGCGCCTACAGCGTCATCTCGGCAACCGGATTGATCCTGCGCCGCGGCCACGAACTCGACCGCGTCCTGCGCGTCATCGACAAGCCGCAACTGGCGCTGGCGAATTGATGTTTGTCGTCCCCGCGCATAGCCGTCCGAAGGACGGCGTTCTTTTAGAACGCCTATGAGCGGGGACCCATAATCCCTGCACTATCGAGAGAACACGGCGTATGGGTCCCCGCCTTCGCGGGGACGACAGCAATTAAGCCGGCTCTTTATCGCCCTTCCCGAGCGGCAACTGCATCTGCACCGTGTCGAGCCAGCGGCCGAATTTGTAGCCGACCGACTTGAACACGCCCGCCGGCTGGAAGCCGCAAGCCTTGTGCAGGGCGATCGAGCCTGCCTGGTTTGAATCGCCGATCACCGCCAGCATCTGCCGGAAGCCGGCTTCGGTGGAGAGCTTGATCAGCTCTGCCATCAGCGCCTTGCCGATCCCGCGCTTCTGCATGTCTGGCGCGATGTAGATCGAGTCCTCGACGGTGAAGCGATAGGCCGGCCGCTCGCGGAACGGCCCGGCATAGGCGTAGCCGGCGACCTTCCCGTCGATCTCGGCGACGATGTAGGGAAAACCGCCTGAGCGCAGCTTGTCATAGCGGCGCAGCATCTCGGCCTCGGTCGGCGGCTCGAGCTCGAAGGTCGCGGTGCCGGTGCGCACGGCGTGGGCGTAGATGGCGGCGATGGCCGGGATATCGGCGGGGGTCGTGGGGCGGATCGAAAGGGACATTGAGTCAGACTACAACAGGCGATCAGGCGGAGCGATGGTGGAGATCAAAGAATATCGCTGGAAAAAGCGGCGTCCAGTTGCTCCATAGGAGTCCCTCAAGGAGGTCCAATGTTCACGTTGTATTTTTCCCCGAATTCCTGTGCGCTGGCGTCGCACATTGCGCTGAAGGATGCGGGCGCCGACTACCAGCTGCGGCGCGTCAATTTCGCCGAGTCCCAGCAGCGCTCGCCGGACTTTCTGGCGGTCAACCCCAAGGGCCGGGTGCCGGCTCTGGTGACGCCCGCCGGCACCATCACCGAAACGCCGGCGATCCTCGCTTTCATTGCGCAATCCTTTCCGCAGGCCCGCCTGGCGCCGACCGATCCATTCCGCTTCGCCAAGATGCAGGAGTTCAACAGCTATCTCTGCTCCACCTTGCACGTGGCACACGCCCATCGTGGGCGAGGCCATCGCTGGGTCGATGACGAGGCGGCGATTGAGGCGATGCGGCGCAAGGTGCCGGAAACGGTCGGAGCCTGCTTCGAATACGTCGAAACGCAGATCGCCGGCCCCTGGGTGATGGGCGAGGATTACTCGATCGCCGATGCCTATCTGTTCACGCTCGCCCAGTGGATGGAAGGCGACGGTGTCGATCCGGCGCGTTATCCGAAGGTGCTCGATCATCGCACCCGGATGGCGGCGCGGCCGAATGTACGGGCGGCGATGGAAGAAGAAGCGCCGCAATCTTAAAGAAAACGCCCCGGCTTTGGGCCGGGGCGCTGCATTTCGCAACTGTCTCTGTTCGTTAGCGGCGATCGCCCAGGGGCGCGTTAGCGCCGATCGCCCAAGAAGCGCAGTAGGAACAGGAACAGGTTGATGAAGTCGAGATAGAGCGTCAGCGCGCCCATCACCGCCTTGCGGCCGGCCGCGGTGCCGTCGTCGTTGACGTCGTACATCTCCTTGATCTTCTGGGTATCCCAGGCGGTGAGACCCGCGAAGATCAGGACGCCGATCGCCGAGATGGCGAAGTCGAGGCCCGTGCTCTTCAGGAAGATGTTGACCACCATCGCCAGGATGAGGCCGAACAGGCCCATGACCAGGAACGAGCCGATCGGCGACAGGTCACGCTGCGTGGTGTAGCCGTACAGGCTCAGCGCACCGAACGACGCCGCGGAGATGAAGAAGGTGCGGGTGATCGACGCGCCGGTGTAGGCGAGGAACACCGACGACAGCATCAGGCCGAGCAGCGCCGCGTAGCCCATGAACAGCATGAGCGCGGTCGACGGCTGCAGCGTGTGCACGCGGAAGCTCAGGAAGAACACCAGTCCCAGCGTCGCCAGGAACAGAATGATGGTTACGGGTCCGCCGAAGATCGTCTGGCCGAACGACGTCAGCACCATCTGCCCCGCGGCATTGGTCTGCACTGCGGCGTTGAAGGTAAGCCAGGCGACCACGCCGGTCAGAGCGACGCCGGCCGCCATGTAGTTGTAGATGCGGAGCATGTAGGCGCGCAGGCCCGCATCGATCTCCGCGGTGCGCGCGGCGGTGCCGAAGCCGCGGGCGGCAACGTTACGGTCGAAGTCCGACATCGAAGTTCCCTCTTCTCAGTGCCGGCGGCTGTCAGGTGACGGTGCCGGCTCTCGTCAGGCGCCTGGCCCCGCGGTCGCGGGATCGGCGCTCGTGTCGCAGAATGTAATGGTTGGTGAGGTTGGACGCCAGATATGGCGGGGGCATGTCGGCGCCACCTTGCGGAATATTAACCTTTGCCGCCGGGCCCGATTCCGCCGCAAAAACAAGGCCTGCCGCTGTCCCGGGCTACCGGCGCGGCGGAATGTCGCTGGCAAACCAAGGTGTTAATGGCCGCCAGTCAGAGATTTCGCAGCACCGGGGCCGGTTTCTGGCCGAGCGCCGAGAAGGTGCCGGCGAGGCCGAGCACCACCGTCACCAGCACGGCCGCCACCGTGGCGATCAGCGCCGCGCCGGGCTGCCAGGCGAACGGCAGGCGCATGAGTTCGGTGACGATCAGCCAGCTCGCGGCGCTGCCGGCGAGCACCCCGAACACGGCAGTGGCGGCGGCGATCAGAAGATACTCGATGGTGTAGGCGCCGATCAGCCGCAGCCGGGTGGCGCCGAGCGTCTTGAGGATGACGGCATCATAGACCCTGTGGCGATGCCCGGCGGCCAGCGCGCCGCCGAGCACCAGCGCCGCGACCAGCAGCGTCAGGCCGGAGGCGCCGCGGATTGCCAGCACCAGATTGCCGATCAGCGAGCCGATGGCGTCGAGCGCGTCCTTGACGCGCACGGTGGTGATCATCGGGAAGTCCTGCGCCACGGCGCGGATGATCTTGTTCTCCTGCTCCGCGTTCGAGCCGCCATTCGGATAGGTCAAGGTCGCCAGCCGGGTATGCGGCGCGCCATCGAACACGTGCGGAGAGAACACCAGAATGAAATTGATGCTCAGGCTTTGCCAGTCGACGGTGCGCAGATTGGCGATCTTCGCCGTGATGTTACGGCCGAGCACATTGACGGTGACGGTGTCGCCGATGGTGAGGCCGAGGCCGTCGGCGATCTTCTTCTCGAACGACACCAAGGGCTCGCCGCGATAATCCGGCGCCCACCACGCGCCGTCCGTGAGGCGCGAGCCGTTCGGCACCGTCGCCGAATAGGTGATGCCGCGGTCGCTCTGCAGCACCCAGGCGGCTTCTTCCGACGGCTTGAGATCCTGCGCATCGATGCCCTTGGCCGAGACGATGCGGCCGCGCAGCATCGGCACTTCATCGAGCGCGGCGTTAGGGGCTTGCTTGGCGACGAAGGCGTCGAAATCCGGCGCCCGGTCGGACGGGATGTCGAGAAAATAGAAAGCGGGCGCCCGCGCCGGCAATTCCTTGGCGAACTGGCTGCGCAGATTGCCGTCGATCTCGATCACGGTAACGAGCAACGCGATGCCGAGGCCGAGCGACAAGACGATGGTCGGCGTCAGCGCGCCGGGGCGGTGGATATTGGCCACGGCCATGCGCAGGCTGGTCGAGCGCGCCCGCGGCACCCGGCGCGCCACCGCCATCACCAGGATGCCGACAAGCTGCAGCAGCACGAAGACCGCGGCAGCGACGCCGACATAGATCAGCGCCACGCGCCGGTCATAGGCGAGCAGCACCGCCAGCGTGCCGAGCGCGGCGATGGCGAGTGCGGTGAGCGCCATGTAGCTACGGCGCGGCCAGGCCGGCTGCGCGGCGACGACGTCGCGGAACAGCGCGCCGACCGGCACATCGTGCGCGCGGCCGAGCGGCCATAGCGCGAAGGCGAGCGCGGTGAGCAGGCCGTAGACCAGCGACAGAACGAGTTCGGGCGCCTGGATGGCCGGCACGATCGGCAGCGGAATGATCGAGCCGAACAGGCCGACGACGATGAAGGGCAGTGCCGCGCCTAAAGTTGCGCCGATGGCACCGCCGATCAGCGACAGCAGGATCACCTGCGTGAGATAGATCGCGAAGACACGGCGGCCGCTGGCGCCCAGCGCTTTCAGCGTGGCGATGGTGGCGCGCTTGCGGTCGAGATGACTCTTCACCGCATTGCCGACGCCGACGCCGCCGACCAGCAATGCGGTGAGGCCGACGATGGTGAGGAATTGCGTGAAGCGGTTGACGTTGCGCTCGAGTTGCGGCGAGGCATTGGTGCGGTTGCGGATTTCCCAGCCGGCATTGGACTGTTTGATGCGGGCGTCGTCGGTGACCGCCTTGACCGCGGCTTCATTGCCGGCGCCGGGCAGTTTCACCTGATACTTCCAGCGCACCAGGCTGCCGGGCTGCAACAAACCGGTGGCGCGCAAGGCTTCTTCGCTGACCATCAGGCGCGGGCCGAAGCCGATACCGACCGACAGCTTGTCCGGCTCGTTGGTGAGCGCGGCGCGGATGATGAAGTCGATATTGCCGACGGTGATGCGCGCGCCGGGTTCGATGGCGAGTCGCGCCAGCAAGGTCGGGTCGGCAACCGCGCCATAGGCGCCGTCGCGCTGTGCCAGCGCCTCATCGAGCGGCATGTCGGGCGCCAGCGTCACCTTGCCAAACAGCGGATAGGCCTTATCGACGGCTTTCAGTTCTACAAGCGTGGCGTCGCCGCTGGCGATGCGCGACATGGCGCGCAGGCTGGCGGTGGTCGAGACCTCGCCGTGGCTTTTCAGGAACGCCAGTTCCTCCGGCTTGGTCTCACGCTGGATCAGGCTGAACGACAAATCGCCGCCAAGGATGACGCGGCCTTCGCGTGCAAGGCCGTCATTGAGACTGGCGGCGAGCGAACCGACGCCGGCGATCGACATGGCGCCGAGCGCGATGCAGGCAACGAAAACATAGAAGCCCGACAGCCCGCCGCGCATCTCGCGCAGCGCGTAACGGAGCGGGAGCCAGCGTGAAGCGCTGCCCATTATTGACCGTCCACAATATGCCCGGAGCGCAGCCGCACGACGCGGCCGCATTTCTGCGCCAGCATGGGATCGTGCGTCACCAGCACCAAGGTCGCGCCGCGCTTCTCGTAGCCGGCAAACAGGAGTTCGACGATCTGCTTGCCGGTGTCCTCGTCGAGATTGCCGGTCGGCTCATCCGCGACGAGGATCGATGGATTCGGCGCCAGCGCGCGCGCGACCGCGACACGCTGCTGTTCGCCGCCCGACATCTGCGCCGGATAGTGATGCAGACGATGGCCGAGGCCGACGAGATCGAGTTCGGCGCGGGCGCGGTCCTGCGCATCGTCGATGCCGGCGAGTTCGAGTGGCACCGCGACATTTTCCAGCGCCGTCATGGTCGGGATGAGGTGGAAGGACTGAAAGACGATGCCTATGTTGCGGCCACGGAAGCGCGCGAGTTCGTCTTCGTCGAGTTCGCGCAGGTTCTCACCGGCGACCGTCACGGTGCCGGTGTCGGCGCGTTCCAGCCCGGCCATCACCATGAGCAGGGTCGATTTGCCCGAGCCTGACGGGCCGACGAGGCCAATTGCCTCGCCTCTGCCTATATTCAGGTCGATGTCCTTGAGGATATGAACGCGGGCGGCGTCGCGACCGAGCGAGAGATTGAGCCCCGACAAGGCAATGGCGGGGCCTGCAGGAGAAGGTGCTTTCATGAATCTCTTTCCGATGCGATCGCCGTCATATGGGGTGGTTTCGGGCTTCGTCCAGCAGGCTGCGGCGCTATACCTCATATTTGCCGGCATTTTGGGCCCGATTGGGGCCCTCGCGGCTGACAAACCCGTGAAGATCGTCGTGCTCGGCGACTCCCTGTCCGCTGGCTACGGGCTCAATGTCCAGGACGCTTTTCCCTCCAAGCTGGCAGTGGCCTTAAAGGCCAAGGGCCATGCCGTCGAACTGGTCAATGCCGGCGTTTCCGGCGACACGGCGACCGGCGGGCTCGACCGCTTCGACTGGTCGGTGCCGGCGGACGCCGACGCGCTGATCCTCGAACTCGGCGCCAATGACGCGCTGCGTGGTGTTGCCCCCGACGTGACGCGCGCGGCGCTCGACAAGATTCTGACCAAGGCCGGCGAGCGCAAGATTCCGGTGCTGATCGCCGGGATGAAGTCGCCGCCCAATATGGGCCCTGACTACGTGGCGAAGTTCGACGGCATTTTCCCCGAGCTCGCGCAGAAACATAATGCTCTGCTCTATCCGTTCTTTCTCGACGGCGTCGCCGCCGACAGCAAGCTCAACCAGCGTGACGGCATGCATCCGACCGCCGAAGGCGTCGACGTGATCGTGAAGAATATTCTGCCGAAGGTGGAAGAATTGATCGCGCAAGTGAAGGCAAATTAATCCCCGTCATGCCCGGCCTTGTGCCGGGCATCCACGTCTTCTTTATGCTGTGAGACGTGGATGGCCGGGACAAGCCCGGCCATGACGAGTGTGTTTGACGTTCTGAGAACCAACCCATGCCCCGTCTCTTCACCGGCATCGAAATTCCCTCCGGCGTCGCCGAAGCGCTGAACATGCTGCGCGGCGGGCTGCCGGGCGCGCGCTGGATCGACCGCGAGAATTATCACATCACCTTGCGCTTCCTCGGCGATATCGACGACCGCGCCGCGAACGATGCGGCCTCCATCCTCGCCGATATCCGCAAACCCGCATTCGATCTGCATTTCGACGGGCTGGCCTCATTCGGCGGCCGCAAGCCGCGCTCGGTCTACGCGCAGGTCGCGGCCGAGCCGGCTCTGGCGGAGTTGCAGGATGAGCAGGAGCGGCTGATGCGCCGCATCGGGCTTGAACCGGAAACGCGCAAGTTCACGCCGCATGTGACTTTGGCGCGGCTGCGCTCGACATCCAGCCTCGATGTCGCGGACTACCTGTCGGCGCGCGGCTTCTTCCGCACGGCGCCGTTTCCGGTGACGCGCTTCGTGCTGTTCTCATCGCGCGCCTCGACCGGCGGCGGGCCTTATGTGGTGGAAGAAAGCTATCCGCTTCTCTGACTACGCCACCTTGAACAGCCGCATCTGCGCGTCGAGCATCGAGGTGGCGATGCCGTGGGCGTCTTCGACGGCTTCGAGCGCGAGCGACAAGGCTGTGTAGCGCGGCGCCTTCACCTCGCCGATGATGCTGCCGAAATCGAAGGTAAAGTCGGCTTCGAACTTGCGGGCGAGCTGTTGCATGCGGCGATTGCCGGCCAGACAATCCATGCGCAGCAACCGGATGCCGCGGTTGCGCGACGACAACAGGATACGCTCGAGCAGCGCGGTGCCGACGCCGTGGCTCTGCCAGTCCTTTTCGATCGAGAAAGCGGCCTCGGCCTCGTGGCTGAACAGCGGACCCACCGGGCGCAGTTCGCCGGCGCCGCGCAGCACGCCGTCGACGAAGAAGCCGTACACGATGACGCCGAAGTCGCTGATGCTGTGGGCGTGCTTGTCGATGAATTCGTCGGAGACCGCGCCGGAGAAGCGCGTGTTGCGGCTCTCGCGGTCGAGGCGCAGCAGGTGATCGCGGTAGGCGGCGGCCTCGGCGGGCCAGAGCTTGCGGACGACGCCGTCGTCGGGCAGGGGCTCGTTCATTGTCGGAAGTCCTCAGGTCAGGTGGTTAGCTTGTTCCCTGGGTCTCCCGACTCACTTTTTGTTTGTGTGCATGTATATGGTGCATTGCAGCAAAAATGCGATGCGCTTTTGGCCGCAGACGGCCTCCGTTGCAGAAAACGCATGGGTTACAATAGGTTAATGCGGTATCTGGGTCGCCGGAATACCCGCTATGAACGTTTTCGCCGCGGGTTTGTCGTGTGGCGTGTCCATCTGCCGCCCCGCGAAGAGGCTGCCCTGGCGAATCGGGCGATTTACAGGTGCGGCGGTACGCCTTAGCAGTTGCGGCATTACCCCGCCGCCCCGCTATATGTCCTTCCACGCATGCCTCAAACCTTTGCCAGCCGCTATGCGGCGCTGGTCGCCTCCGGAAAGATCGAGGCCGATCCGGCGCAGGCCGAACTTGCCCGGCACTATGTCGCGCTCGATCAGCGGCTGACCGAGCGGCTGCTGGCGCGCAAGTCGTCGTCGCTCGGCTGGCTGTTCGCCAAGAAGGCGAAAGCGACGCCCGTGAAGGGTCTTTACGTCCATGGCGAGGTCGGCCGCGGCAAGACCATGCTGATGGACCTGTTCTACGAGTCCACGCCGGTCGAGAAGAAGCGCCGCGCGCATTTTCATGAATTCATGGCGGACGTGCACGAGCGGGTGCATCGTTATCGGCAGGCCATCAAGGACGGCAAGGTTCCGGACCAGGACCCGATCCTCCATGCCGCCGAGGAAATCGCCGACGAGACGCAGCTCATCTGCTTCGACGAATTCCACGTCACCGATATCGCCGACGCGATGATCCTCGGCCGGTTGTTCACGCGGCTGTTCGAGCGCGGCGTTGTCATGGTGGCGACGTCGAACCTGGCACCGCGGGATCTTTATAAAGATGGGCTCAACCGCGCGCTGTTCGTACCGTTTCTCAAATTGCTGGAGCAGCAGTGCGAAGTGGTGCGGCTCAATGCCCGCGCCGATTTCCGGCTGGAAAAGCTCACCGGCGTCAATGCCTGGTACGTGCCCCCCGATATCCAGGCCGAGGCGGCGCTGGACAACGCCTGGCGCGATCTGGTCGGCGACGCCGAAGGCGCCGCGCACGAAATGGTGGTGAGAGGGCACATCGTCAATGTGCCGAAGGCGGCCATGGGCGTAGCCCGATTCGATTTCGCCGATTTGTGTTCGAAGCCGCTGGCGGCCGCGGACTACCTCAAGGTCGCGCTGGAATTCCACACCCTCATCATCGACCGCATCCCGGTGATGGATCAGTCGCGCCGCAACGAGGCCAAGCGCTTCATCATCCTGGTCGATACCTTGTACGACCATGCGGTGAAGCTGCTCGCCTCTGCCGAGGCGTCGCCCGAGCAGCTCTACACCGGCACCGACGGCTATGAGGCCAACGAGTTCAAGCGCACCGCTTCGCGCCTGTTCGAAATGCGTTCGCAGTCTTATCTCGGTTTGCCGCATGGGCCGCGCACGGCGGAGAATGTCGATCTGGCGAAGATCGTCGATACGTAGAATTTAGTTTTTCGCAAGGCGGTTGACCGTTGCCAATCGCGCCGCGCGGCGCGACATATAGCCTGGGCGACCGCAAGCGAGACCGTCATATGTCCGATCCATCGCATCCGACCGGCGAGGGCGGCACGCCGCCCCTTTCCTCAAACAACGCATCCCAAAACGACGCATCCACAAGCGGCGTGCCGACCCGGGCGAAGCGAGCCAGGCCGGTGCGCTTTCAGTGCGTGATCTGCAACAAGGAAAAGCCGCTCCGCGACGTGACGTCGCTCGACGTGGTGCGGCCCAGTCTGCTCGACCGCATTCATGCCGAGCATCCCGACCTGCCGGCCGAGGGTTACGTTTGCAACGCGGACCTCGACCGCTACCGCTCGCGTTATGTCGCCGAACTCCTCGGCCAGGAGCGCGGCGAACTCACCCGGCTCGAGCATGAGGTGGTCGAGAGCCTCGCCGCCCATGAAACGCTGGCCGAAAACGTCGAGGCCGAATATGCCGGACAGCGCAGCTTCGGCGAGCGTCTTTCCGATCGGCTGGCGGCCTTCGGCGGCAGCTGGACCTTCATCATGATCTTCTTCGCGGTGCTGGTCGTCTGGATGGCCTTCAACCTCATCGCCGTGCAGCGCGATGTGTTCGATCCTTATCCGTTCATCTTGCTCAATCTGGTGCTGTCGTGTCTGGCGGCGATCCAGGCGCCGATCATCATGATGAGCCAGAACCGGCAGGAGGCGAAGGACCGGCTGCGCTCGGAGAACGACTATCGCGTCAACCTGAAGGCCGAGCTGGAAATCCGGCACCTGCACGAGAAGATCGATCACATCCTCACGCGGCAGTGGGAGCGGCTGGCCGAGATTCAGCAGATTCAGCTTGAGATGATGCAGGACTCTGCGCTTCGCAACTTTCCCAGAAAATAGTCCTTGACCTATATTCCTACTAGGCCTATATTCCACCTCATCCCGCCCCATCTAGCGAGGGGTGTCTGTACAGCATCTTCAGATGCTGGGGCGGGGAGCGGTGGCCGGGTTTGGGGCGTCGGAGATGCGGCGCGGTTTCCCTCCCGGCGGTCCAAGCCGCATCGGTCCTGGCGCGCTAAACCGCGCGCAACGGGGAGTGTAACTGGGCGTGGGGTGACGGGAGGTTGCGTCACGTCCTGAAGAAATCCCACAGCGGTGGATAGGCTGCCCCGACGTAAGAAGGGCCCGCCTGAAAGGTCGTGAGTCCACCGGGGGCCATGCGGAGCAAACCTAAGAAACACCGCGCGCGGAACGCCAAAGGCTCGGCAATTCCGTGGTGACTAACTCGTGTGAATCTAACTCACACTCACACGAGGCTGCGGGGCTGTTCGAGCCCCGGCGTTCCGCGCGCCCTCGTTAGGGGGCGTTGGATAGGAATGCGAACTGGGACTGCGGCCTGCCCGGGGCCGACCAAAGAATACGGGCGATGACGCATGTCCGCCGCGCTTCTTCTTCACCCTCCCCTGGAGGGGGAGGGTCGGCGAGCATCGAAGATGCGAGCCGGGGTGGGGTGAACCTTTGACTCCGAAAGCTCACCCCACCCCGACTGAATCTCGCTGCGCTCGCTCAGTCGACCCTCCCCCTCCAGGGGAGGGTGAAGACGGAGAACCTAACGCCCCACGAACTCGCCGTTCATGCCGCACATCTGCCTTCGCACCGCAGCGCTCTTCGATGGTCGAGATGAAACCCCTCGATTCTCACCGGCATGTCGCACTGCGAGACTACGTTGCGCTGCGTCCGCACTTTCCAGGCGAATCGCTCTGGACTTTGGTCGAATGCTCTGTTGGTATTATGTATACACGATAAGAAAACAGGGCGGAAATGTTGCTGCGCAACAGCAAAATGGCTAAGCCATCGGCGGCCGCGCTCCGCGGCAGCAAGCAAAGAGTTTCCCATCATGGCGCGTAATAAAATCGCATTGATCGGCGCTGGCCAAATCGGCGGCACGCTGGCCCATCTGGTCGGCCTCAAGCAGCTTGGCGACGTCGTTATGTTCGACGTCATGGAAGGCATTCCGCAGGGCAAGGCGCTGGACATTGCCCAGTCCTCCCCGGTCAACAAATTCGACGCCAAATTCACCGGCGCCAACTCCTATGAGGCGATCGAAGGCGCCGATGTCTGCATCGTCACCGCCGGTGTGCCGCGCAAGCCGGGCATGAGCCGCGACGACCTCCTGGACATCAACCTCAAGGTCATGGGCCAGGTCGGCGCCGGCATCGCCAAGTATGCGCCTAATGCATTCGTGATCTGCATCACCAACCCGCTCGACGCGATGGTGTGGGCGCTGCAGAAGTCCTGCGGCTTGCCGCAGCAGAAAGTCGTCGGCATGGCCGGTGTGCTCGACTCGGCGCGCTTCCGCTATTTCCTCGCCGACGAATTCAACGTCTCGGTCGAGGACGTCACCGCCTTCGTGCTCGGCGGCCACGGCGACACCATGGTGCCGCTCACCCGCTACTCGACGGTCGCCGGCATTCCGGTGCCGGATCTCGTCAAGATGGGCTGGACCACGCAGGCCCGCGTCGACGAGATCGTCAAGCGCACCGCCAATGGCGGCGCCGAAATCGTCAACCTGCTCAAGACCGGTTCGGCCTTCTACGCGCCGGCGGCCTCGGCCATCGCGATGGCGGAAAGCTACCTGCTCGACAAGAAGCGTGTTCTGCCCTGCGCCGCTTATCTGAGCGGCGAGTACGGCATGAAGGACATCTATGTCGGCGTGCCGGTGGTGATCGGCGCCAAGGGTGTCGAGCGCATCGTCGAAGTCGATCTCAATGGCGCGGAAAAGTCCGCCTTCGAGAAGTCCGCGGCCTCCGTGCAGGGTCTCATCGAGGCCTGCAAGAAGATCGCGCCGACTTTGGCGTAACTCGTTGCTGTCATCGCCCGCGCAAGCGGGCGATCCAGTAATCGCTGCGAGACCGGGAATACTGGATGCCCCGCTTTCGCGGGGCATGACAGCCTAGGGAGTTGGGGAGAGCCGATGAATATCCACGAGTACCAAGCCAAAGCAGTTCTGAAGGAATTCGGCGTCCCGGTGCCGCGCGGCATCCCCGCCTTCACCGTCGATGAGGCCATCAAAGCCGCCAATGAGCTTGGCGGTCCGGTCTGGGTGGTGAAGGCCCAGATCCATGCCGGCGGCCGCGGCAAGGCCGGCGGCGTTAAGGTCGTCAAGACCGTCGACGACGTGAAGAAGGAAGCGACCCGCATTCTCGGCTCGACCCTGGTCACGCACCAGACCGGCCCGAAGGGCAAGCAGGTCAACCGCCTCTACATCGAAGAAGGCTCGGCCATCGATAAGGAGTTCTATCTCTCCGCGCTGGTCGATCGCGAAACCTCGCGCGTCGCCTTCGTCGTCTCGACCGAAGGCGGCATGGACATCGAGCAGGTCGCGCACGACACCCCCGACAAGATCGTTTCGTTCTCGGTCGATCCGGCGACCGGCCTGATGCCGCATCACTCGCGCGCCGTTGCGCAGGCGTTGAAGCTGACCGGCGATCTCGCCAAGCAGATCGGCGATATTCTGCCCAAGCTCTATGCGGCGTTCATCGCCAAGGACATGTCCATGCTGGAGATCAATCCGCTGGTCGTGACCAAGGACGCCAAGATCATCTGCCTCGACGCCAAGGTCGATTTCGACAACAACGCGCTCTATCGCCACGCCGATGTGATGGCGCTGCGCGACATCACCGAAGAAGACGACAAGGAAGTCGAGGCGTCGAAATACGACCTCAACTACATCGCGCTCGACGGCCAGATCGGTTGCATGGTCAACGGTGCCGGCCTTGCGATGGCGTCGATGGACATCATCAAGCTCTACGGCATGGAGCCGGCGAACTTCCTCGATGTCGGCGGCTCGGCCACCAAGGAGAAGGTCACCGCGGCGTTCAAGATCATCACTTCCGATCCGAACGTGAAAGGCATCCTGGTCAACATCTTCGGCGGCATTATGAAGTGCGACGTCATCGCCGAAGGCGTTGTCGCCGCGGTGAAGGAAGTGGGTCTCAAGGTGCCGCTGGTCGTGCGCCTCGAAGGCACCAACGTCGACCTCGGCAAGAAAATCATCAAGGAATCGGGCCTCAACGTCACCTCCGGTGACGACCTGGACGATGCCGCGCAGAAGATCGTCAAGGCCGTGAAGGAGGCTGCGTAATGTCCGTCCTCATCGACAAGAATACCAAGGTCATCTGCCAAGGCTTCACCGGCAAGAACGGCACCTTCCATTCGCAGCAGGCCATCGCCTACGGCACCAAGATGGTCGGCGGCACCTCGCCGGGCAAAGGCGGCTCGACGCATCTCGACCTGCCGGTGTTCGACACCGTGGCCGAGGCTAAGGAGAAAACGGGGGCCGACGCCTCCGTGATCTACGTGCCGCCGCCGGGTGCGGCCGATGCGATCTGCGAGGCCATCCAGGCCGAGATCCCGCTCATTGTCTGCATCACCGAAGGCATTCCGGTGATGGACATGGTCAAGGTCAAGCGCGCGCTGTCGGGCTCCAAGTCGCGCCTCATCGGGCCGAACTGCCCGGGCGTTATGACCTCCGGCGAATGCAAGATTGGCATCATGCCGGGCAACATCTTCTCGACCGGTTCGGTCGGCATCGTGTCGCGCTCCGGCACGCTGACTTATGAAGCGGTGTTCCAGACGACGCGCGAAGGCCTCGGCCAGACCACGGCGGTCGGCATCGGCGGCGATCCGGTCAAGGGCACCGAGTTCATCGACGTGCTGGAGATGTTCCTTGCCGATCCCAAGACCACCTCGATCGTCATGATCGGCGAAATCGGCGGTTCGGCCGAAGAAGACGCCGCGCAGTTCCTGATCGACGAAGCCAAGAAGGGCCGCAAGAAGCCGATGGTCGGCTTCATCGCCGGCGTCACCGCGCCTCCGGGCCGCCGCATGGGTCATGCCGGCGCGATCATCTCCGGCGGCAAGGGCGATGCGAAGTCGAAGACCGCGGCGATGGAAGCCGCCGGCATTCGCGTGTCGCCGTCGCCGGCGCGCATCGGCAAGACTTTGGTGGAAGTGCTGAAGGGCTAAGCCGGCCCCGTCAGGCAGACAGCCAACCAGATGCAAGCGCCGCCAGGCTGATGCCGGCGGCGCTTGTCGTTTGGAGCGGCGCCCTGAGTTTTGGCCTTAGGCCTGGTGCGGGCCTCTGCGGCGTATCCGTTAAAATGAACTATAGTTCATTTCTATGCTTTTTTGGACTTAACTACGTCATAAATAGGTTTAAGAGTGAGGTCCGCCGACCTAGGGCGTCATGCCCGGGAGCGGCCCAATCCGACAGAGCAGCTTGCGGTCCGGCTGGGGATCGCCGGGCTCTTTGCCGGATTGCCTCACGCCGGAAACGCACATCGCGCGGCAATTGCGCCGCGCCAGGACCCAGATCTCATGTCCCGCCAAGACGCCAACGCCGCCTTCGCCCACACCTCGTTCCTCTATGGCGGTAACGCCGCCTATATCGAAGACCTGCAGGCCCGGTTCGAGAAAGACCCGAACTCGGTCGACGCCGAATGGCGCACCTTCTTCGAGGCGCTCAAGGACAACGGTCCAGATGTGGTGAAGCAGGCCCAGGGCGCCTCCTGGAAAAAGCCGAACTGGCCGGCGCGGCCGAGCGGCGATCTGGTCGCCGCGCTCGACGGGCAGTGGGCCGAGACCGAAAAGAAGCTCGGCGAAAAGATTACCAAGACCGCGCAGGCCAAGGGTGTCGACCTGTCGAGCGCCGATGTCATGCAGGCGACGCGCGATTCCATCCACGCGCTGATGCTGATCCGCGCCTACCGCATGCGCGGCCACTTCCACGCCAAGCTCGATCCGCTCAACATTCAGGAAGAGCCGAACGAAGAAGAACTGATGCCCGCGTCCTACGGCTTCACCGAAGCCGACATGGATCGCAAGATCTTCCTCGACAAGGTGCTCGGCCTCGAATTCGCGTCGATGCGCGAGATCGTCACGATCCTTCGCCGTACCTATTGCCAGACGCTCGGCGTCGAGTTCATGCACATCTCGAATCCGGCGCAGAAAGCCTGGATCCAGGAGCGCATCGAAGGCCGCGACAAGGAAATCCAGTTCACCCGCGAGGGCAAGCGCGCCATCCTCAACAAGTTGGTGGAAGCCGAAGGCTTCGAAAAGTTCCTCGACGTCAAATTTACCGGCACCAAGCGCTTCGGTCTCGACGGCGGTGAATCGCTGATCCCGGCGCTCGAACAGATCATCAAGCGCGGCGGCAATCTCGGCGTGAAGGAAATCGTGCTGGGCATGCCGCATCGCGGCCGCCTCAACGTGCTCACGCAGGTGATGAGCAAGCCGCACCGCGTGCTGTTCCACGAATTCAAGGGCGGCTCGGCGACGCCGGATGACATCGAAGGCTCCGGCGACGTGAAGTACCACCTCGGCGCTTCGTCGGACCGCGAGTTCGACGGCAACAAGGTGCATCTGTCGTTGACGCCGAACCCGTCGCATCTCGAAATCGTCGATCCGGTGACACTCGGCAAGGTGCGCGCCAAGCAGGAGCAGCACGGCGCGACGCCGGAAGATCGCACCATGGTGATGCCGTTGCTGATTCACGGCGACGCGGCTTTCGCCGGCCAAGGCGTCGTGGCGGAATGCTTCGGCCTGTCGGGCTTGAAGGGCTATCGCACCGGCGGCAGCATTCACTTCATCGTCAACAACCAGATCGGCTTCACGACCTATCCGCGTTACTCGCGCTCGTCGCCTTATCCGTCCGACGTCGCCAAGATGATCGACGCGCTGATCCTGCACGTGAACGGCGACGATCCGGAGGCGGTGGTCTACGCGGCCAAGGTCGCGACCGAATACCGGATGAAGTTCCAGCACCCGGTCGTCATCGACATGTGGTGCTATCGTCGCTTCGGCCACAACGAAGGCGACGAGCCGGCATTCACACAGCCGGTGATGTACAAGAACATTCGCTCGCGTAAGTCGACGCTGGAAATCTACTCCGAGAAGCTGATCGCCGAAGGCGTCGTTACCGAAGGCGAGATCGACAAGATGCGTGCCGACTGGCGCTCGCGCCTCGACGCCGAATTCGAAGCCGGCCAAGCCTACAAGCCGAACAAGGCCGATTGGCTCGACGGCCGCTGGTCGGGCCTCAAGCCGGCGCAGGATGCCGACGATCCGCGCCGCGGCAATACCGGCGTTCCGCTCGCCGAGCTGCGCGCCATCGGCAAGGCGATCACCACGGTGCCGAAGGACTTCAACGTTCATCGCACCGTGCAGCGCTTCCTCGACAATCGCGGCAAGGCGATCGAGACGGGCGAGGGTATCGACTGGGCGACCGCCGAAGCGCTCGCCTTCTGCTCGCTGCTCAAGGAAGGCCATCCGGTCCGCCTGTCGGGTCAGGACTCCGAGCGCGGCACCTTCTCGCAACGTCATTCGGTGCTGTTCGATCAGGACACCGAGAAGCGTTACGTGCCGTTCAACAAGCTCGGCGACGGCCAAGCCAAGTACGACGTGATGAACTCGATGCTGTCGGAAGAAGCAGTGCTCGGCTTCGAGTACGGCTATTCGACCGCCGAGCCGAACACGCTGACTTTGTGGGAAGCGCAGTTCGGCGATTTCGCGAACGGCGCCCAGGTCGTATTCGACCAGTTCATCTCCTCGGCCGAACGCAAGTGGCTGCGCATGTCGGGCCTCGTCTGCCTGTTGCCGCATGGCTATGAAGGGCAGGGGCCGGAGCATTCGTCGGCGCGCCTCGAGCGCTATCTGCAGATGTGCGCCGAAGACAACATGCAGGTCGCCAACTGCAGCACGCCGGCCAATTACTTCCACATCCTGCGCCGGCAATTGAAGCGCGAGATCCGCAAGCCGCTGATCCTGATGACGCCCAAGAGCTTGCTGCGCCACAAGCGTGCGATTTCGAACCTCGCCGAGATGGACGCCGGCACTTCGTTCCATCGCCTGCTGTGGGACGACGCGCAGTCGCTGCCCGGCGAGAAGATCAAGCTTGCGCCCGACGACAAGATCCGCCGCGTCGTGCTGTGCTCGGGCAAGGTCTATTACGACCTCTATGAGGAGCGCGAGAAGCGCGGCGTCAACGATATTTACATCCTGCGCGTCGAGCAGCTCTATCCGTTCCCGACCAAGGCGCTGGTCACCGAGCTGTCGCGCTTCAAGCAAGCTGAAATCGTCTGGTGCCAGGAAGAGCCGCGCAATATGGGCTCCTGGTTCTTCGTCGACGTCTTTCTTGAATGGGTGCTCAACCAGATCAACGCCAAGCACCGCCGCGCCCGCTATGCCGGCCGTCCGGCCTCGGCGTCGACCGCGGTCGGCCAGATGTCGAAGCATCTCGCGCAGCTCAAGCAGTTCCTCGACGAGGCGCTGGGGTAATCATTTTCGTCGCCCCCGCGAAGGCGGAGACCCAGCGCTTTCTGCTCTCTGCCGGAAGAGCTGGATCATCCGCTTTCGCGGATGATGACGCCGAAACAAGATCATTGAACGGAAACAATCATGACTGACATCAAGGTGCCCACGCTGGGCGAATCGGTGACCGAAGCCACCGTCGGCAAGTGGTTCAAGAAGCCCGGCGACGCCGTCGCGGTCGACGAGCCGCTCGTCGAGCTCGAGACCGACAAGGTGACGCTGGAAGTGCCGGCGCCGGCCGCCGGCGTGCTCGGTGATATCGCCGCCAAGGACGGCGACACCGTCGGTGTCGGTGCGATCCTCGGCACCATCAAAGACGGCGCTGGTGCGGCCAAGGCTGCGCCCGCTGCCGCGCCCGCCGCGGCTCCGGCCAAGCCTGCGGCTGCCCCTGCCAGTGCCCCCGCCGCCGCGACCAACACGGCGCAGGCCCCGTCGGTGCGCAAGCTCGCTGCCGAAAGCGGCGTCGATCCGTCGACCGTCGCCGGCACCGGCCTCAAGAACCAGGTGACCAAGGGCGACATGCTCGCCGCCATCGAGAAGGCCGCCTCCGCCCCGACGCCGGTCGCCACGCCGGTGCAGATGCGCGCGCCGTCCGCGCCGGACGATGCTTCGCGCGAAGAACGCGTGCGCATGACCAAGCTGCGCCAGACCATCGCGCGCCGCCTCAAGGACGCGCAGAACACCGCCGCCATGCTCACGACCTTCAACGAGGTCGACATGACCACGGTGATGGCGCTGCGCAATCAGTACAAGGATCTGTTCGAAAAGAAGCACGGCGTGAAGCTCGGCTTCATGGGCTTCTTCGTGCGCGCCTGCATCGCCGCGCTGAAGGACATTCCCGCAGTCAACGCCGAGATCGACGGCACTGACTTGGTCTACAAGAACTACTATCACATCGGCGTTGCCGTCGGCACCGAGAAGGGCCTCGTCGTTCCGGTGGTGCGCGACGCCGACATGATGTCGCTCGCCGGCATCGAGAAGAAGATCAACGATTTCGGCAAGCGCGCCCGCGACGGCCAGCTCAAGATCGACGAGATGCAGGGCGGCACCTTCACGATCTCGAACGGCGGCGTCTATGGCTCGCTGATGTCGACGCCGATCCTCAATGCGCCGCAGTCCGGCATTCTCGGCATGCACAAGATCCAGGAGCGGCCGATGGTCATCGGCGGCAAGATCGAGGTGCGCCCGATGATGTATCTGGCGCTGTCCTACGATCACCGCATCGTCGACGGCCGCGAGGCGGTCACCTTCCTGGTGCGCGTGAAGGAAAACCTGGAGGATCCGGCGCGGCTGGTTTTGGATTTGTAAAAGCTGAAACGGAGGGGGCGCATGCAGCCTGTTTCTGAGCCTGACATTTTCATGTCTCTGTTGCCGTTCGCAACTTTAACCCTCATCGTTTTTGCTTTTATGGTTCCGATTTCGCGCCGGAAAGGGAAGAGCTTCGCTTATACGCTCTTGATCCTCATTCCCGTCGTGGGGTGGTTCATCACGTGGTATGTCATCAGTCTCACGGACAAGAGCGTTCTCGATCGGTTAGCGGCTCTTGAAGGAAAAGTGCGGTAGGTAAAATTATTATGTCCTACGATCTCATCGTCATCGGTTCCGGCCCCGGCGGCTATGTCTGCGCCATTCGCGCGGCGCAACTCGGCCTGAAAACCGCGGTGGTCGAGAAAAAGTCACTCGGCGGCACCTGCCTCAACATCGGCTGCATCCCGTCGAAGGCGCTGCTGCATGCCTCCGAGCTGTTCGAGGAAGCCGGGCACTCCTTCGCCAAGATGGGCATCGGCGTGCCTAGCCCGAAGCTCGATCTGCCGACCATGCTCAAGTTCAAGCAGGATGCCATCGACGGCAACGTCAAGGGCGTCGACTTCCTGTTCAAGAAGAACAAGGTCGAAACCCATTACGGCTTCGGCCGCATCGTCGCGCCGGGCAAGGTCGAGGTAAAAGCCGCCGATGGCAAGGTGACGACGCTGGAGACCAAGTCGATCGTCATCGCCACCGGTTCCGACGTGGCGAAGCTGCGCGGCATCGACATTGACGAAAAGCGCATCGTGTCGTCGACCGGCGCGCTGTCGCTGCCGGAGGTGCCGAAGCATCTTCTGGTCATCGGCGCCGGCGTCATTGGCCTCGAACTGGGGTCGGTGTGGCGCCGTCTCGGCGCCAAGGTCACGGTGGTGGAATTCCTCGACGGCATTTTGCCCGGCATGGACGGCGAAGTGCGCAAGCAAGGCCAGCGCCTGCTGGAGAAGCAGGGCATCGCGTTCAAGCTGTCGTCCAAGGTCACCGGCGTCGATTCGTCCGGCAAGACGCTGAAGGCGACCATCGAGCCGGCGAAGGGCGAGGGCAAGGCGGAGACCGTTGAGGCCGATATCGTCCTCGTCTCGACCGGCCGCGTGCCTTACACCGACGGCCTCGGGTTGAAAGAGCTCGGCGTGAAGATGGACGAGCGCGGCCGCGTCGTCACCGATCATTACTACGCGACCAGCGTGCCGGGCATCTGGGCCATTGGCGATGTGATCGCCGGCCCGATGCTGGCGCACAAGGCCGAGGACGAAGGCGTCGCGGTCGCGGAGATGCTGGTCGGCCAGGCTGGCCACGTGAACTATGACGTCATCCCGGGTGTCGTTTACACGATGCCGGAGATCGCCTCTGTCGGCAAAAGCGAGGAAGACCTCAAGGCCGCGGGCGTCGCCTATAACGTCGGCAAGTTTCCGTTCACCGCGAACGGCCGCGCCAAGGCGAACCAGCAGACCGACGGCTTCGTCAAGGTCATTGCCGACGCCACAACCGACCGCGTGCTCGGCGTGCATATCATCGGTTCGGATGCCGGCAACATGATCGCCGAAGCCGCCATCGTCATGGAATTCGGCGGCGCGGCGGAAGACATCGCCCGCACCTGCCACGCCCATCCGACGTTGCCCGAGGCGGTGAAGGAAGCGGCCATGGCGGTCGCCAAGCGCGCGATTCATATGTGAGGTGGTCGGCCTCATGGTGAGGAGCCGGGCGCAGCCCGGCGTCTCGAACCATGTGGCCGCCCCATCCTTCGAGACGCGGTCTGCGACCGCTCCTCAGGATGAGGCGGAACTGACGCCTTATATCCGGCTATTCGGCCTCCTACATTAGTCCGATGCGCCGCTGGCTCCGCCCCCTCTGGGTTTTCCTCGCCTTGCTGTTCCTCCTGGAAGCATGGCTGTGGGACCACTTGTCGCCGGTGGTCGCGCGGATCGTCGGCTTTATTCCGTGGCTGGCCTTCAAGCAAAAGCTGGCGCGGGGGATTGAGCGGCTGCCGCCCTGGGCGACCTTGATCGTGTTTATCGTGCCGCTCATTCTCGTCGTCATGCCGCTGAAGCTGCTCGAAGTCTATTTCCTCGCAACCCGGCACTGGCTCTGGGCCGTCGCTGTCATTGTCGCCGCCAAGCTGATCGGCGTTGGCGTTACCGCCTTCATCTTCGATGTGACGCGCGACAAGCTGCTGCAGATGGCGTGGTTTCGCGCGCTCTATGAGTGGGTGCTGCGCGTGCGCGCCTGGGCGCATGCCATCACCGAACCGGTGCGCGTCCGCATGAAGCAGATTGCCGCAATGCTCCGCGGCGAGCGCGGCGGCTTCCTGCGCCTGCTAAAGCGATTGCGGCGCAGAGCGTTTCGCGGCGCCGCCTGACGATCAGTGCGCGCCGCTGGCGTGCAGCAGGAAGTCGAGCGCGTGCGGCGCCCACAGGCCGAAGGCCGAGAAGATAACGCCGACAAGCCCAACCAGCCCCGACAGCCAGCCGAGCACGACCATGCCGGTGATGACTTCGGCCGAGGCCAGCACGATGCCGATCTGGAACGCCGCCGAGCCCAGTTCGAACTGATGGTAGCGCGCGAGCTGGTAATCGCGCTGATGCTCGTAATTCAAGGCCAGTTCGCGCAGTTCCTTGCGACCATCCTTCTCCTTGGGATCGGATTCGTAGCGCATTGCCGTCGCACGCCAGGTCTCGATTTGCTTTTCCATCGCCGCCTTGATTTCCGGCTTGTCGATCGACGGTGCGATCGCTGCGAGATTGTCCGCGGCGGTCCGGATGCCGGTCTGCCGGATGGTCTTGGCCTGAAAGAAATTCCAGGTGTCGGACGCCTTGATGTTGAGACCAATGCTTTCGGTCTGCGCGCCCTTGCCGAGCGTCTCGGAGAAAGCGAGAAACAGCGCCAGCACCGATATCAGCAGCGCGATCTTTTTGTTGCCGCCGTGGGAGGCGTGCTCCGCGTGTTCGGCGTGTTCGAGGTTTTCGTGCGGTCCCGCCATGGTCGTCCCCTGTTTGGTGGAGGACGATGATCGTCCGCGCGGGCGCCGGCAAGAGCGCGCCGGCGTTGTCGACGATGAAATTACGATGACGCCCGCGGATGGGCGCTGGCATAAACTTCGAGCAGACGGGCGCTGTCGACGGCGGTGTAAATCTGAGTGGTCGACAGCGAGGCGTGGCCGAGCAATTCCTGGATCGAACGCAGGTCGCCGCCGCGCGCCAGCAAATGCGTGGCGAAGGAATGGCGCAAGGCATGGGGCGTTGCCGTGTCCGGCAGACCGAGCGCGCCGCGCAGCGTCGCCATTGCCAGTTGCACGATGCGCGGGCTGAGCGGTCCGCCTTTGGCGCCAACGAACAGCGGGCCCTCCGGTGGCTGCACATAAGGACAAATCGCGAGGTAATCGGCGATGGCCTTGGTGACCTGAGGCAGCACCGGCACCATGCGCGTCTTGTTGCCTTTGCCGGTAACGGTGAGCGCGTCCTTGCCATTCGCGTCGCCGCGCTTGAGGCCGAGCGCTTCCGAAATGCGCAGGCCGCAGCCATAAAGCAGCGCCAGCACAGCGGCATCGCGCGCCAGGATCCAGGTCTCGCGATCCTCGCCGGCGCGCAGATCGATGTCGGTCATCTGTTTGGCGGCCGATGCGGCGAGCGGCTTGGGCAGTGTGCGGCCTGCCTTCGGCGCGCGGATGGCCGCGAGCGCGCCGACTTTGCCTTTGCCGTTGCGCTCAAGGAAGCGGACGAAGGAGCGGGCTCCGGCCAGTGAGCGCATCAAGGTACGATTGCCGGCGCCGTCGGCCCGCCGCGCCGCCATGAAGGCGCGGACATCGGCCGGGGTGATTTTCGCCAGAGATTTCAGCGATGGCGGACCGCCGAGGTGCTCGGCCAGAAAGCCGAGGAACTGGCCGACATCGCGCTCATAGGCCTCCAGCGTCTTCGGCGACATGCGCCGTTCCGCGCCGAGATAGGCGCGCCAGCGGCCGATTTCGGCGGCGACGTCGGGGGCGATGGCGATCGTGAGGCTCATGGCGCCAAAGAGCCTAGGCGCGCCCGGTTAAGACCTTCCTTCTGGCCCCTGAATCGGCCTAGACCCGCCTCTATGACCACGCGCATTGTCGATGTTCTGGTGCCAGTGGCGCTCGACCAGGCCTATTCCTACCGGGTGTCGGCGGGGATGGAGGTCGCGCCCGGCGATGTCGTCGCCGTGCCGCTCGGACGGCGCGGCGAGACCGTGGGCGTGGTCTGGGCCGAAAACCCCAATCCCGCGCCCGGCCTGCACAACCGCCTCAAGGACATCGCGGCGAAGATCGACGTGCCGCCGCTGAAGAGCGAGCTGCGCACCTTCATCGACTGGGTGTCGGGTTACACGCTGGCCTCGCGCGGCATGGTGCTGCGCATGGCGCTGCGCATGGGCAATGATCTCGGGCCCGCGCGCGAGCGCGTCGGCGTCCGCCTCGTCGGCCCGCCGCCGCAGCGCATGACGGTGGCGCGCCAACGCGTGCTGCGCGCGCTGGAAGACGGCATGGTGCGCGCCAAGGGCGATGCCGCGCGCGAGGCCGGCGTCTCGACCGGCGTCATCGACGGTCTTGTCGATGAGGGCACGCTGGAAACGGTGGTGCTGCCGCCGGAGAAAGTATCGCGCCAGCCCGATCCGGATTTCCGCCAGCCCGATTTCTCGCTCGGGCAACTGGCCGCTGCGGACGCGCTACGCACCACGGTCGATCAGGGCGGTTATGTTGTGTCGCTGGTCGACGGCGTCACAGGCTCCGGCAAGACGGAGGTTTATTTCGAGGCGGTGGCCGAGAACATCCGCAAGGGCCGGCAGACGCTCATTTTGATGCCGGAAATCGCGCTCACCGGCCAGTCACTCGACCGCTTCACCGCGCGCTTCGGCACCAAGCCGGCCGAATGGCATTCGCAATTGTCACCGCGCCTGCGCGCGCGCACCTGGGCGGCGGTCGCGGAAGGCGAGGTCTCGGTAGTCGTCGGTGCGCGCTCGGCGCTGTTTCTGCCTTACGCCGATCTCGGGCTTATCGTTGTGGATGAAGAGCACGAACAGGCCTACAAGCAGGAAGACGGCGCCCGCTACAATGCGCGCGACATGGCGGTGGTGCGCGGCTCGATCGCGAAGATCCCCGTCGTCCTCGCTTCCGCGACTCCCTCGGTCGAATCCGAAGTCAACGCCCGCAAGGGCCGCTATCGCCGCCTGCATCTGCCGGAACGTTTCGGCGGTGCGTCGTTGCCGCATGTCGAGGCCATCGATCTCACGCGCGAAGGCCCGCCGCGCGGCCGCTTCATCGCGCCGCGTCTCGCCGAAGCCGTCCATAACACGCTGGAGCGCGGCGATCAGGCGCTGCTGTTCCTCAACCGCCGCGGTTTCGCGCCGCTCACTCTATGCCGCGCCTGCGGCTTCCGCCTGCAATGCCCGAATTGCGACGCCTGGCTGGTCGATCATCGCTTCCGCAAAAGGCTGATCTGTCATCACTGCGGCTACAACATGCCGCCGCCGGAGGCGTGCCCGAACTGCCACGCCACCGAGAGCTTCACCGCGGTCGGCCCCGGCGTCGAACGGCTGGAGCAGGAAGCCGCCGAGCTGTTTCCGGACACGCGCATTCTCATTCTGTCGAGCGACCTCGTCGAGTCGATGGAGCGGCTGCGGCAGGAACTCGACGACGTCGCCGAAGGCCGTTTCGATATTATCGTCGGCACACAACTGGTGGCGAAGGGCCATCACTTCCCCAAGCTCAATCTGGTCGGCATCATCGATGCCGATCTGGGATTGGGCAATGGCGATCCGCGCGCGAGCGAACGGACGTTCCAGCTTCTGCATCAGGTGGTCGGCCGCGCCGGCCGCGAGGACAATCGCGGCGTCGGCTTTTTGCAGACGCATCAGCCGGAGCATCCGGTGATGAAGGCGCTGATCCTCGGCGATCGCGAGAAATTCTACGAGACCGAAATCGCGCTGCGCGAAGCGTCGGGCTATCCGCCGTTCGGCCGGCTGGCCGGCATCGTCGTCTCCGCCGACAACAAACACGACGCCGAAGGCTATGCGAAAGCCGTGGCGAAGGCGGCACCTTACAACGAGACGGTGCGCGTGCTCGGTCCCGCCGAGGCGCCCATCGCCGTGGTGCGCGGCCGCCATCGCTACCGGCTGCTGGTTAAGGCGCCGCGCGAATTCAACCTGTCGGCTTATTTGCGCGACTGGCTGAACGTCGCGCCGAAGGCGCGCGGCAGCATCAAGATGGACGTCGATGTCGATCCGATGAGTTTTTATTGACCCGTCACGGCGCTGCGCGCGTTGTACGCTCGCCGGCCCACTGATTGATGCTCAGGCTGCCGAGCACGATTGCCGCACCGAGCGATTGCACTAAAGTCGGTACGAAGCCACGAATGACGGCGTCGAGCGCGAAGGCGACCATTGGAATCAGCAGAAAGAATGGTGCCACCGCCGGCGCGCCGGCTCTGTCGACGCCATGAAACCAGAGTGCATAGGCCAGCGATGTACCGATGAGCGCGACATAGGCATAGGCGGCAATGCTCGTGATATCGAGCGAGGCGGGCACGTCGCCGATGAAGGCCGCCAGCGCCGCCAGTTCGATGCCACCGATGACGAGCTGCCAAGCAGTGAATTCGAGCAGCGGAATCGGTCGGCCCCAGCGGTTGAGCAGAACGCCGCCCAGCGCCAGCGACACCGCGGCGATCAGGCCCGCGACCGCGCCGATAAAATCGAGCACGATCCGGCCGCCGGTGAGCAAGATCATCACGCCGATGGCGCCGAGCACGACACTGGTCAGCCGCAGCAACGTCGGCCGCTCGCCGAGTAGCGGCCAGGCGATCAGCACGGTGATTATCGGCCCGAGCGATTGCAGCGTGCCGGCGACCCCGCCGGGCAGGCGCTCTGCGGCGATGAACAGGAAGGCGAAGACGATGCCGCAATTGAGCGTGCCGAGCAGCGCCACCTTGCCCCACCATTCGCGCGGCGGCAGCTCGTTGTAGAACAAGAGCAGCGGCAGGCCGCCGCCGAGCGCGCGCACCGCGCCGGTGAAGATCGGATTGTGCGGCAGTACGGTGCTGACGAAAATATAGGTGGTGCCCCAGATAGCGGCAGCGAGGGCGGCGGACAGCTTGGGGTTTATGGTTGAAAACATCGGCGAAAAATACTCCGCCGCCCGTGCCAGGCGGCGCGGACGAGCGGACGTTCCCTTTGAGATGATTGTTGCGGCCGCGGATGCGGTCTCACGCGACAGATAGTGCGATGGCCGCACCGGGAAAGGCCGCGGGCCTCGCGTTCGGCGCAAGGCAGCCCGCTGAATTCGCCTATTCGACTAAGGGCGGGTGGTCATTCCGGGGACCGAGCGAAGCGAGGGAGCCCGGAACCCATACTCCGCAGCACCGGGGTTATGGATTCCGGATCGCGGCCATAGCGCGAAAGACGCGCTGATGGCCGCGTCCGGAATGACAATTAAGTCTCGTACAGCTTCCGGGCGCTTTCGACGCTGGCGGCATAGCGCATCAGCGGCGGCTTCAAGCCCGCGGCAATGAGTTCGTGCCGCACGTTCTGCCTGGCGGCGGCGAAATAGACGTTCGCCCCGCTCCTGGCGAGCTTCTTGACGAAGGCATGCAGCGAGCGCGCCGCCGTGGTGTCGATCAGCGGCACATCGGTGAAGTCGAGGATGAGCAGTTTCGGCGTGCTCCCGATACGCTCCAGCGCCGTCAGTACATGCGCGGTGGCGCCGAAGAAGAACGCGCCGCTGATGCGATAGACCATCACATCGCGCTCGCTGGCAGCCTCGGCATCGTATTTGGTTCTGTCGGCCGTATCGGCGACGTCTTCGAGCCCGCCCGCCTGGATCTCGACCGACTCGGCCATGCGGTGCAGGAACAGGAGCGAGCCCAGCACCACGCCGACGGCGATGCCGGTGATCAGATCGACGAAAATCGTGAGCAGGAATGTCGCGAGCAGCACAGCGGCGTCGCCGCGCGAGGTGCGCAGCAGCGACCAGAACTCCTCCTTCTCCGCCATATTCCACGACACGATCAGCAACACGGCGCCCAGCGCTGCGAGCGGGATATAGCCGACCAGCGGCGCCGCCACGGCGAGGAACAGCAGCAAATAGCCACAGTGAAAGATGCCCGATATCGGCCCGCGCGCGCCGGCACGAATATTGGTCGCGGTGCGCGCGATGGTGCCGGTGACGCACATGCCGCCGAACACGATGGACGCCACATTGGCGACGCCCTGCGCGCCGAGTTCAGCATTGGAGCGGTGGCGACGGCCGCTCATGCCGTCGGCGACGACGGCCGACAATAGCGATTCGATGGCCCCGAGTAGCGCGATGGCAAAGGCGTCCGGCAGCACCGCCTGCAGCTTCTCGATGCTGAAGGCCGGCAGCGACGGCGCCGGCAGCGTGCGCGGGATTTCGCCGAAGCGTGAGGTCACGGTCGCGACATCGAGATGGAAGGCAAAGCAGATCAGCGCCGTCACGGCGATGGCGATCAGGAAGCCCGGCCAGCTCGGCCGGTAGCGGCGCAGGACAAGGATGATCGCCAGTGCCAGTGCGGTGATGGTGAGGGTCTGCCAATTGATCGTCGAGATCGCGCCGGCGATGGCTTCGAGTTTGGGCAGCAACTCGGACGGCTCTTTCGCCATGTCGAGGCCGAGCACGTCGCGGATCTGGCTCGCGGCGATGATGACGGCGATGCCGGCAGTGAAGCCGACTGTGACCGGCATGGGTATGTATTTGATGTAGGTGCCGAGGCGCAGCAGGGCGACGGCGATCAGGATCAGGCCGGCTATAATCGTCGCCAGCGCCAGCCCGTCATAGCCGTGGCGTTCGACAATAGAGGCAATCAGAACGATGAAGGCGCCGGCCGGGCCGCCGATCTGGAAGCGGCTGCCGCCGAGAAAGGAGACGAAAAAACCGCCGGCGATGGCGGTGTAGAGCCCGCGCTCCGGCGATAAGCCCGAGGCAATGGCAATCGCCATCGATAACGGCAGTGCCACCACCGCGACCGTCAGACCGGCGATGGCGTCGGCGCGCAGGTCGCGGCCGCCATAGCCCTCACGCAAAACCGTGATCAGTTTGGGCGTGAACAGTTGAACGAAAGTCGGCGAAGCAGCGCGTGAGTGACCAGACATGATGGACTCTGTTGGAAAAGCTCCGTCACCATCGCGCTTCGGACGGCTTGAACGCAACTCCGAAATTGCTCGTAAATAAAAATAGGCAATAATTCCTTTATACGTTTCAGGCCTTGCCCTTGATGCTGCCGCCCGGCACCAGCACGCAAGCCGCGGCCGCAAAGATCAGCACGAAACCGACAATGTCGGCGCCGGTCGGTCGCTCGCCGAGAACGACGATCGAGGCCGTGACGCCAACCACCGGCGCCAGTAGCGCGCCGATCGAGGCCGTCAGCGGCGATAGCCGCCCGACGATCGTCCACCACAGGAAATGGGCGAGGCCGACCCCGAACAGGCCGATATAGACAATGGCGAAGGCCGAGGTCGAACTGATCGGCCACAGGCGCGGCAGGCCTTCGAACAGCAGCGTGCCGGCCAGCAGGAAGCAAAAGCCGGACAGCAACTGCCATGCGGCATTGGCCAGCGGCGGCACCGTCACGCGCTGCCATTTCATGTAGACGGTTCCGAAAGCCCAACCGACGGCGCCGGTGACGGCATAAAGCACGAAGGCGGAAAATCCGTCCGCGAACAACGGCCACACCAGGGTGCCGACGCCGACCGCGCACAGCGTGAGGGCGAGCAGGCGAACGCGGTCGAGCCGTTCGTGCAACAGCAGCACGCTCAAGCCCGCGGTCCAGATCGGCATGGTGTAGGCGAGCATGACGGTGCGTGAAGTGGCGCCATGAAGCTGCGAAAACGCCATCAGGATGTGAAATGCGCCGACGTTGAAGAAGCCGCCGATCGCGACGTGGATACGTTCGCGCGTCGGCACGGCGAGATCGAAACCGGCGAATTTGGCCGCGACAAACAAGGTCGCGGCGCCGAGCCCTGTGCCGATCGCGCGCAGCGTCCACGGCGCGACGTCCCGCAGCGCCAGCGCGGTGGCGACCCACAGAAACCCCCAGCACAAGCCCAGCAGAATGACGGACAGGCGGGCGGCCCGGGTTTCGGCTGCTCGCGACGTTCCGTCAGGCATGATTTTTTCCCTTTCTGGTGAGGCCGGGTCGCGTCGTGCTTGCGGGGGCAATACGAGAGCGTTCGCCCATATATGGATTCGGCCGTTCCCGCTGCGGGTAAATGCGAAGGCCAGCCCTGCAATCGCGGGAAGGGCCTGCCCCGTCCGGACGCGGCGTCCCGCGTTTTGCCGCAGCACCTTTGGCCGTCTCCGGGATACCCCTTGTTGCACCGCCCCCCATCGCTGTGTTAGCTACCCCTCGATTTTCAAGGCCCGCCCGCGGGGGTTTGCCGGGCGGCCCGGAGATCGGAATTCCCTCTTGAATTCCAATAGCTTGCGCCGCCCCTTTAGGCGACGGTGTCGAGCTTGTTTAAAGTCCTAAGAGAGAGCGTGACCGTGGCGGGCGAAGATCACCCAGTTTCAGGAATGGCGGGCCGCTATGCCGGGGCCCTGTTCGAGCTGGCGCTCGAGGAAAAGGCAACCGATACCGTCAGGCAGGAGCTCGACAAGTTCGACGCTCTGATCGCAGAATCTCCCGATCTCAACCGGCTGGTCCGCAGCCCCGTTTTCGGCGCCGACGAGCAGCTCAAGGCGCTCAGCGCCATCCTCGCCAAGGCCGGCGTCTCCGGTCTCACCGCGAATTTCCTCCGCGTCATCACCACGAACCGCCGCCTGTTCGCCGTCCGCGACATGATCCGCGCCTATCGCGCGCTGGTCGCGAAGAATAAGGGCGAGGTGGTGGCGAAGGTCACCGTTGCCGAGCCGCTTAATGACCAGAACAAGGAGGCGCTCAAGGGCGCCCTCAAGTCGGTCACCGGCGGCAAGGACATCGACATGGACGTCACGATTGACCCGGCGATCATCGGCGGGCTGATCGTCAAGGTCGGCAGCCGTATGGTCGACACGTCCCTCCGCACCAAACTCAATTCGATCAAAATTGCGATGAAAGAGGCACGCTGATGGATATCCGCGCCGCAGAAATCTCCAACATTCTCAAAGAGCAGATCAAGAATTTCGGCCAGGAAGCCGAAGTTTCGGAAGTCGGCCAGGTGCTGTCCGTCGGTGACGGCATCGCCCGCGTCTACGGCCTCGACAACGTCCAGGCGGGCGAAATGGTCGAGTTCGAGAACGGCACGCGCGGCATGGCGCTGAACCTCGAAAACGACAACGTCGGTATCGTTATTTTCGGCTCCGACCGCGAGATCAAGGAAGGGCAGACCGTCAAGCGCACCGGCGCCATCGTCGACGTGCCGGTCGGCAAGGGCCTGCTCGGCCGCGTTGTCGACGCGCTCGGCAACCCAATCGACGGCAAGGGTCCGATCCAGGCCGACAAGCGCGCCCGCGTCGACGTCAAGGCGCCCGGCATCATTCCGCGCAAGTCGGTGCACGAGCCGATGGCGACCGGCCTCAAGGCCATCGACGCCTTGATCCCGATCGGCCGCGGCCAGCGCGAACTGATCATCGGCGACCGCCAGACCGGCAAGACCGCGATCGCGCTCGACACCATTCTCAACCAGAAGCCGCTCAACGCGCAGCCGGATGAGAAGATCAAGCTGTACTGCGTTTACGTCGCGGTCGGCCAGAAGCGCTCGACCGTCGCGCAGTTCGTGAAGGTGCTCGAAGAGCAGGGCGCGCTGGAATACTCGATCGTCATCGCCGCCACCGCGTCCGACCCGGCGCCGATGCAGTTCCTGGCGCCGTTCGCCGGTTGCGCCATGGGCGAGTTCTTCCGCGACAACGGCATGCACGCCGTCATCATCTATGACGATCTGTCCAAGCAGGCCGTCGCCTACCGCCAGATGTCGCTGCTGCTGCGCCGCCCGCCGGGCCGCGAAGCCTATCCTGGCGACGTGTTCTATCTCCACTCGCGCCTGCTCGAGCGCGCCGCGAAGATGAACGACGAGAAGGGCGCCGGTTCGCTGACCGCGCTGCCGGTCATCGAAACCCAGGCCAACGACGTGTCGGCCTACATCCCGACCAACGTGATTTCGATCACCGACGGTCAGATCTTCCTCGAGACCGACCTGTTCTATCAGGGCATCCGTCCGGCCGTGAACGTCGGTCTGTCGGTGTCGCGCGTCGGCTCGGCCGCGCAGACCAAGGCGATGAAAAAGGTCGCCGGCAAGATCAAGGGTGAGCTGGCGCAGTACCGCGAAATGGCGGCCTTCGCGCAGTTCGGCTCCGACCTCGACGCCACCACGCAGCGCCTGCTCAACCGCGGCTCGCGCCTGACCGAACTCCTCAAGCAGGCGCAGTTCTCGCCGCTGAAGATGGAAGAGCAGGTCGTCGTGATCTGGGCCGGCACCAACGGCTATCTCGACAAGCTCGATCTCGGATCGGTGCGCAAGTTCGAGACCGGCCTGTTGTCGCTGCTGCGCAACGAGAAGACCATTCTCGAGGACATCCGCAAGACCAACGACCTGTCGGGCGACACCGAGAAGAAGCTCAAGGAGCAGGTCGAGAAGTTCGCGGCCTCGTTCGCCTAAGGCGATCCAACGCAAGACGTGAATGCCCGGCACAAGGCCGGGCATGACGAAATAAAAGAGACCGAGAGAGCCGAAGAGACATGGCGTCACTCAAGGACATGCGCGTTCGCATCGCCGCGACGAAGGCGACGCAGAAGATCACCAAGGCCATGCAGATGGTCGCGGCCTCGAAGCTGCGCCGCGCGCAGGCGGCGGCGGAAGCCGCGCGGCCCTATGCCGAACGCATGGACCTGGCGCTGGGCAACATCGCCTCCGGCATGGCCGGTGCCGAAGGGGCGCCGAAGCTGCTGGCCGGCACCGGGTCCGACAAAGTTCACCTCCTTGTCGTCGCGACCGGCGAGCGCGGCCTCGCCGGTGCGTTCAATTCCTCGATCGTCCGTCTGGCGCGCGAGCACATCAACCGCCTCCAGTCCGAAGGCAAGACGGTCAAGATCCTGACCGTCGGCAAGAAGGGCTACGAGCAGCTCCGCCGCAACTACGAGAAGCTCATCGTCGACCGCATGGAACTGCGCGGCGTGCGCACGCTCGGTTACGTGAACGCTTCACAGATCGCCGACAAGGTTCTGGCGATGTTCGAGAAGGGCGAGTTCGATATCGCGACCCTGTTCTACGCGCAGTTCAAATCGGTGATCTCGCAGGTCCCGACAGCGCAGCAGATCATCCCGCCGAAGTTCGACGCGTCGAAGCCGGCGGCGGCGCTTGCGCCCTACGAATACGAACCCGAGGAAGAGGAAATTCTCGGCGAACTGCTGCCGCGTTACGTGGCGACCCAGATTTTCCGCGCGCTGCTCGAGAACAACGCTTCGTTCTACGGCGCGCAGATGTCGGCGATGGACAACGCGACCCGCAACGCCGGCGACATGATCCGCAAGCAGACCATCACCTACAACCGCACGCGTCAGGCCATGATCACGAAAGAACTCATCGAGATCATCTCCGGCGCCGAAGCGCTCTAAGCGCGCACGAATAGAGAGTAAGAGGACCGAACATGGCGACAAAGGCTGGTTCCAACAAGTCGGGCAAGATCACGCAGGTCATCGGCGCGGTCGTCGACGTGCAGTTCGAAGGCAATCTGCCGGCGATCTTGAACGCGCTCGAGACCAACAACGGCGGCAACCGCCTGGTGCTCGAAGTGGCGCAGCACCTCGGTGAATCGACCGTCCGCACCATCGCCATGGACGTGACCGAAGGTCTGGTCCGCGGCCAGGAAGTGACCGACACCGGTCTGCCGATCGCCGTGCCGGTCGGTCCAGGCCTGCTCGGCCGCATCATCAACGTCATCGGCGAGCCGATCGACGAAGCCGGCCCGGTGAAGTCCGAGACCCGGATGCCGATTCACGCCGAAGCGCCGAAGTACACCGACCAGTCGACCGAAGCGCAGATTCTCGTCACCGGCATCAAGGTCGTCGACCTGCTCGCGCCTTACGCCAAGGGCGGCAAGATCGGCCTGTTCGGCGGCGCCGGCGTCGGCAAGACCGTGCTCATCCAGGAGCTGATCAACAACGTCGCCAAGGCCCACGGCGGTTACTCGGTGTTCGCCGGCGTCGGCGAGCGTACCCGCGAAGGCAACGACCTCTATCACGAGTTCATCGAATCGGGCGTCAACAAGAAGGGCGGCGGCGAAGGCTCCAAGTGCGCCCTCGTGTTCGGCCAGATGAACGAGCCGCCGGGCGCCCGCGCCCGCGTCGGCCTCACCGGTCTGACCCTCTCGGAGTACTTCCGCGACCAGGGCCAGGACGTGCTGTTCTTCGTCGACAACATCTTCCGCTTCACGCAGGCGGGTTCGGAAGTGTCGGCGCTGCTCGGCCGTATTCCTTCGGCCGTGGGTTATCAGCCGACGCTCGCGACCGACATGGGCGCGCTGCAGGAGCGCATCACCACCACCACCAAGGGTTCGATCACTTCGGTGCAGGCGATTTACGTGCCGGCCGACGACTTGACCGACCCGGCGCCGGCGACCTCGTTCGCGCATCTTGACGCCACCACCGTGCTGTCGCGCGACATCGCCGCCAAGGGCATCTATCCGGCCGTGGACCCGCTCGACTCGACCTCGCGCATGCTGTCGCCGCTGGTTGTCGGCGAGGAGCACTACGCGGTGGCCCGTTCTGTGCAGCAGGTGCTGCAGCGCTACAAGGCGCTGCAGGACATCATCGCCATTCTCGGCATGGACGAACTGTCGGAAGAGGACAAGCTGACGGTGGCCCGCGCCCGCAAGATCGAGCGCTTCCTGTCGCAGCCGTTCCACGTCGCCGAAGTGTTCACCGGCGCGCCTGGCAAGCTGGTCGACCTGCAGGACACCATCAAGGGCTTCAAGGGCCTGGTGGAAGGCAAGTACGATCACCTGCCGGAAGCGGCCTTCTACATGGTCGGCAACATCGAAGAGGCGGTCGAGAAGGGCAAGAAGCTCGCGGCCGAAGCTGCTTAAGGCAACCCGCTCAAGGTAACGTAAGCCGATGGCTCTGCATTTCGAACTCGTGTCGCCCGAAAAACTCGTCTTCTCCGGCGAGGTGACTCAGGTTGACCTTCCCGGCTCCGAAGGCGACTTCGGCGTGATGGAGGGGCACGCGCCGCTGGTGACCACGCTGCGTCCCGGTATCATGACGGTTGTCGCCGGCGGCAATGCGCAGAAGATCGTTGTGCTCGGCGGCTTCGCCGAAGTCTCGGACAAGGGCCTCACCGTGCTCGCCGACACCGCCGACGCGGTGAAGGACTTCGATCGCGCCGTCATCGCCGCGCGCATCGCCGAGCTCGAGCAGCAAGCCACCAAGATGGAATCCGGCAACGAGCTCGACAAGATCATCACGCGGCTCGATCACTTCAAGGAAGTCGATCGTCATCTGACCGGCACCGCCGCGCACTGAGCGACGCGCGATCTGAAATAAAAACGCCGCCGGAGATATCCGGCGGCGTTTTTGTCTGACGATCGTCATGCCCCGCGAAGGCGGGGCATCCAGCGCTGGATTGCCCGCCTGCGCGGGCAATGACGCGGCCCGCTAGGCCGAAGCCACCGTCTGCTTCACCGGCTCCAGCGCGCCCTCGACCGTCGCATGCAGATGCGCCACCAGTCTGTCGTCGAGCTTCAGACGCGCCGCCAGCAGCGCGAGATAGGCGCGTTCGGACGGGTTATCGACGTCGATTGCCAGCAGTGACACGGTGTAAAGCTCGGCGGCTTCCTCCGGCGTGCGGGCGCAGCGCGCCACCGCATCGACGTCGAGCGGCGCGCGCAATTCGTCCATGACGAAGACCTTGTCTTCGGCGCCGACATTCATCTTGTCCATCTGCGCGAAGATGTTGGCCTGCTCGGCGGCGTCGATGTGCCCGTCGGCCTTGGCCGCCGAAATCATGGTGCGCAGAAGATTGCGTGCCAGCGACTGCTGGTCGGCCTCCTGCACCGGATTGAACGGCGTATCGGCGGGGGGCGGCAGAAGCGGCGTTTGCGCGGTGGCGGCGGGCGAGGCCTGCTTGCCGGCCTGGTAATTCTGGTAGGCGCGGTAAGCGAGCGCACCAGCGACCGCCATGCCGCCATAGGCCAGCGCATTGCCGGCGAGTTTGCGGCCGCCCTTGGAGCCGAGCAGCAGTCCTGCAAGGCCGCCGGTCAGTGCGCCGCCGCCGAACCCGCCGAGCATGTTGCCGGCCTGCTGGAGCAGATCGCCGCCGCCCTGACCGAAAGCGCCACGGCCAAGACCTTGCGGACCTTGCCCGCCTTGATTGCCGCCCTGATTGTGCCCACCCATGAACTGGTCGAGCAGGCTTTTCGCGTCGAACATCGGTTCTCCCTCGTTTAAACCAGCGAAGGAGCTAAGAGCCGATCCGGGCTTTCAAAGGACTTTATGGTGCGGCGTAATGCCCCGGCGGTCCGCGTAAACCTTCACGCGAGGCGCGAAAACGACGCCACCACCTGCTCGTAGATCGGCCGTTTAAACGGCACCACGAGGTCGGGCAGCGCTTTCATCTCGACCCAGCGCCAGTCGATGAATTCCGGCTTGTGATGGCCACCGCCGGGATGGACGATGTCGATCTCGCTATCGTTGCCGGTGAAACGCAGCGCGTACCATTTCTGCTTCTGGCCGCGATACCGGCCTTTCCACGCTTCGCCAACGATGTCGCGCGGAATGTCGTAGGCGAGCCAGTCGGCAATCTCGTCGAGCTTCTCGACCGACTTGATGCTGGTCTCTTCGTAGAGTTCACGCAGCGCGCCTTGATACGGATCCTCGCCTTCGTCGATGCCGCCTTGCGGCATCTGCCAGACGTGGGTGGCATCGACATGTTCGGGGCCACCTTTGCGGCGGCCGACGAAAACCAGCCCGGCGCGGTTGAGCACCATGATGCCGGCGCAGGGGCGGTAGGGCAGGTTGTCGTAGACGGTCTGCGAGATGTCGGTCATGCCGCGCTATATGCCGCCGGCGCGGCGAGGGTTCAAGACGACTTCGTCTTCGCCACGATCATCGAGATCGGTACCAGCACGAAGCCGCGGCTTTCGACTTTGGCCATCCATTCGGCGATGCGGGTGATGGTTCCCGGCTGGGCATTAGCGATGCCGACGGCGGTGCCGCCCTCGCGCGCGACAATTTCGAGCCGCGCCAGCGCCCGCTCGATCTCGACCGGAGTTGGCACCGCGTCGATGACGATGTCGGCTTTGGCGAAAGCCATATTGCGTGCGGTGGCGAGCTGGCCGGCGACGCTGCGCTGCGAGGCGCCGCCATCGACGAAGATCAGCCCGCGCTTGGCAGTCTCGCTCAGCACCGGCGCGAGCGCCGGCTCAGCGGTGAGGAAGCGGGCGCCCATGAAACTAACGGCACCGACATAACCTTGCATGCGGCTCATCAGCCAGTGCAGGCGGTCGATGTTCTGCTCCGGCGTCAGCGATGTCAGCAGCGTCTGCGGACCCGGGTCGTTGTCGGGATACTCGAACGGCTCCATCGGCACTTGCAGCAGCACCTCGTGGCCCTCGTCGCGGGCGCGCTCCGCAAGGCGGGCGACATCGACCGCGTAAGGCGCCAGCGCGAACGTCGCCGACGCCGGCAGCGTGAACGCATCGGCCGTGCCCGAGGCGCTGATGCCCATGCCGGTGAGTATGATGGCGATGCGCGGCCGGTCTTTCAGCGCCGGCGATAGCGGTCGTGCTTGGGCGAACACCGCAGACGGCCTGGCGCCGTCGGGGCCGATCTTCGGAATGATGCCGTAGCGGCCCTTCTCGGCGAGCTTGGCGGGATCGATATCGGCCTTGATCTCCGGCCGGGCCGGCGAGGCCGAGCCTCGCTTGCCGTCGGCCCCCTTACCGTCCGAACCTTTGCCGTCGATCGCCTTGGCCATCGCATTCTCGGCGCTGTCGGGCGCACCGGTACCGGGAATGACGACTTCCTGACGCTTGCCGCTGGAGCCATCGATAATGGTGACGGTCCTGCCGCCCTCGGGCGGCTTGGTGGCGTCGGGAATGCGGGCGACCGTGCCGCCAGCCCCGTCGACGCGGGGCTGCTCGCGGCCGGCGTTGGCGGTTCCGCCATCCGCGGCGGGCCCGAGCTTGGTCGAAACCACGGCCATCGGCTCGCCGCCGAGCGGGTCGGTCGCGACCATGGCCCAGCCGGCGACGACAATACCGCCGAGCGCCAGCACGGCGGCCAATAGCTGCGGCGCCGGCACGGGCAGCTTCGGCAGGCGGCTTTTGGGTTTGTCCTGGCCGAGCGGGGTGTTCAGATCATCCGATTCCACGGCCCGTATCCTCGCCGGCGGTGCCTTCGCGAATCATCGGCACAGTCTATCACGCAGGGAAAAGGCCAATTCTTAACGCACCGCAGTCGTTTAGGGACGCTGCGCCGGCCAACGAAAAAGGGCGGCCCTGAGGCCGCCCTTTGGGTCCGATCCGTCGCCGGAGCTTTAGTTCGGCATGGCCGTTTTGGCGCTCGGTGGGAAGGCCGAGTTGACCTGAACGCCGCGCAGGAGGTCGACCGCCATCTTGAGGGCCTTGTCGTCCTTCTCTTCCTTCGGGATGAAAGACTGCGAGCCGGTCTGTTCTTTGCCTTCGTCGCCCTTGAGATGGCCGCGCAGCGAAGCCTCGCCCTTGCTGTCTCGAGCCTTCTGATCTTCCGGCACGTCCTGCAGCACCTCGATATCCGGGGTGATGCCCTTGGCCTGGATCGAGCGGCCCGACGGCGTGTAGTAGCGCGCCGTGGTCAGCCGCAGCGCGCCGTTGCCGGAGCCGAGCGGGATGATGGTCTGCACCGAGCCCTTGCCGAACGAACGCGTGCCGAGCACGGTCGCGCGCTTGTGGTCCTGCAACGCGCCGGCGACAATTTCCGACGCTGAGGCCGAGCCGCCATTGATCAGCACGATGACCGGCTTGTGACCGGTGAGATCGCCGCCGCGGGCGTTGAAGCGCTGCGTCTCTTCGGCGTTGCGGCCGCGGGTCGAAACGATCTCGCCCTTGTCGAGGAATGCCGCCGAAACCGAGATCGCCTGATCGAGCAGGCCGCCCGGATTGTTGCGCAGGTCGAGCACATAGCCCTTGAGCTTGTCGCTGGCGATCTTCGACTTGATGTCGGCGATGCCCTTCTTCAGGCCGTCGGTGGTCTGCTCGTTGAACTGGGTCATGCGGATGTAGCCGATATCCTCGCCCTTCACCTCGGTCTTGACCGGGCGCACGCGGATGATGTCGCGCGTCAGCGTCAGTTCGAGCGGCTTGTCGGCGCCCTTGCGCATGATGGTGAGGCGGATCTTGGTGTTGACCGGACCGCGCATCTTCTCGACCGCCTGGTTCAGGGTGAGGCCCTGCACCTGGTCGTCGTCGAGCTTGGTGATGAGATCGTTGGCGAGCACACCGGCCTTGGCGGCAGGCGTATCGTCGATCGGCGCCACCACCTTGATCAGGCCGTCTTCCATCGTCACTTCGATGCCAAGGCCGCCGAACTCGCCGCGCGTCTGCACCTGCATGTCGCGGAAGCTCTTGGGGTCCATGTAGCTGGAATGCGGATCGAGATTGGTGAGCATGCCGTTGATGGCATTCTCGATCAGCTTGGTGTCGTCCGGCTTCTCGACATAGTCGGCGCGGACGCGCTCGAACACGTCGCCGAACAGATTGAGCTGCTTGTAGGTGTCGGCCACTGCCGCCCTGGCGCTGGAGCCGAAGAAGACCGCTCGCGGCTGGACAGCGACCAGCGTCAGCGCGGCACCCGCCGCGGCACCAAGCAGAATCAGGGAAGTCTTGCGCATCATCCGCGAACCTTTTCGCCTTCGCCAGCCGCCCACCATGGGCCTGGATCAACGGGGGTCCCGTTCTTACGAAACTCGATGTAGAGCACCGGTTGGCTGGAACCTGACGCCAGAATTGCGGCGATATGAGAGCCGGACCCCATGACCGCCACAGGTTCTCCGGCCAGCACGAACTGCCCTAAATCGACTGATATCCGATCCATCCCGGCAAGCAATATATGATACCCACCGCCGGCATTCAGTATCAATAGTTGTCCATAGGAGCGGAACGGGCCGGCATAGACCACCCAGCCGTCGGCCGGCGCGGTGACCTGGGCCCCGGCGCGGGTCGCCACCGTGAGGCCTTTTTCCGTTCCCCCGTTACCGTCGGGTGCACCGAAATTGCGCAATTTGACGCCGTTAACCGGCATCGGAACCTGACCGCGCAGCGAGGCGAAGGCGATCGCCGGCGCGAGGCGGCCTGGATCGCGATATGCGGACAACGCAGGTCTGCTGTCGCTTCGCGCGGCCTCTCGGGCCTCGCGCACGGCGGGGTCGAGACCGGCCTCCAGCTTGGCGATCAAATCCTTGAGATCGCCGGTCTGGCGGGCGAGTTCGGCGGCCCTGGCGCGCTCCGCCGCGAGCGCCTTTTCACGTTCGCCCTGCTGCTTCTGCCGCTCGTCGGTGAGCGCGGCGATACGGGCGCGGTCCTTGTCGAGCGCGGCGATCTCGGCCTTCAGCCGCTCGCCTTCGGCGGTAATGTTTTTGCGCAGGTTCAGCAGCTCGGCGAGGTCGGCGGCCAGCGCATCGACCTTGCCGCGCATGTCGGGCAGGACCGCGCCGAGCACCATGGCGGTGCGGACCGCCTGCAGCGCGTCCTCGGGGCTGGCGATCAGCGCCGGCGGCGGCCGGCGGCCGATTCGCTGCAGCGCCGCCAGCACTTCGCCGATCACAGCGCGGCGGTCGTCGATCGACTTGCGCACCGCTGCTTCGCGCGCGGCGAGCGGTTCCAGACGCTGCTGCGTGGCTTCGATCTTGGCTTCGGTGGCGCGCGTGCGCGCCGCGGTGTCGATGAGGTCCTGCGCCAGCTTGCGCCGGTCGGCGGAGAGTTCCTCGATCTCGCGCTTGAGCGCGGCTTCCGCTTCGGCGGACTGGCGCTGTTTCTCGCGCGCCGCCTCGAGTTCCTGGTCGCGCGCCTTGAGCTGATCGAGCGCCTGCGATTTGTCGACGGCCGGCGTCGCGTTCTGTGCCAGCGCGCCGGCCGGCAGCATCATTGCAAGCGCGCAGCCGAACGCCGCCCGTCGCAGACGGCGCGAATCAGTGGCGCGGCGTGAAGCTGTCATCGCAGCCACGTTACGCCCGCGAGGATTAGCGGCAAGTGCATTTTGCGGGCACTTTTGCCGGTGCATTGGGTCCATTCAATGTCATCAGCCCGGCCATGACAAAGGCACAGGATGCGTATCTACACCCGATGATACGGATGCCCACTCAGTATCGTCGTCGCGCGATAGATCTGCTCCAGCACCATCGCGCGTACGAGCTGATGCGGCCATGTCGCCTTGCCGAACGACAGGCGCAGATCGGCCTTGTCGCGCAGGCTTGCCGCCAATCCATCGGCGCCGCCGATCATGAAGACGACGGCCGGCTTGTTGTTCTCGCGCCAGGTCGCAAGCTCGGTGGCGAAAGCCTGGCTGCCGAGCGCGTCGCCTTTCTCGTCGAGCAGCACCACCGCCGCGCCCTGCGGAATGACATTGGCGAGCGCGATCGACTCCTCGAGCATGCGCTTCATCGCTTCGTCGGCGCGGCTTTCCTTGATCTCAATGACTTCGACCGATTTCCAGCCCAAGGCACGGCCACTCTGCGTCGCGCGCTTGGCGTAGCGCTCGGCGAGTTCGGCTTCCGGGCCCTTCATGCGGCCAATGGCGGCGACGATGATGCGCATGGTTCAGAGCCTACCACGAACTCTGTCGTCATCCTCCGCGAAAGCGGAGGATCCAGCGCTGCGGCTATTTCGGAAAGAGCTGGATCGTCCGCTTTCGCGGACGATGACAGAAAGGGGCGCTCACGCGCTCCACATGTTCTCGATGCCGTAGAAGGCGCGCACTTCGGGGCGGAAGACATGAACCAGCACACTGCCGGTATCGATGACGACCCAGTCGCCCTGGCGCAGGCCTTCGACGGCGATGCCCGTCATGCCGGCGGCTTTCAGGTCCTTGATGACGCGGTCGGCGATGGCCTGCAGATGCACGTTCGAGCGGCCGGTGGTCACTACCATGGTCTCGCCGATCGACGACTTGTCGGATAGGTCGATCACGACCGTGTCCTCGGCCTTCATTTCGTTGAGGCTGTGCAGGATCGACTTCAGCGTCTTGTCGTCAAGCTTCGGCGCCTTCGGCTTGGCGGGCTTCGGCGCCGGCGGCTTGGACGGTTTCACCGAGGCTTTGGCCAGCGCGCGAGGGCTGAGCTTGTCGCCTGATTTGGCGGCGCTCTTCTTGCCCGTGTTTTTCTTGCCCGCGGTTTTGCTCGCGCCTGATCTGGCGGCGGACTTCTTCGCCATGCCAGCGGACTTCGGTTTGGTGCGGGTGGTCTTTGCTTTTGCCATTGGTGTCAGACTAACTATTTCGCGCGTTTCCGGGAAGCCATGCTGGTCGTCAGCGGCTCATCTTTCGCCTGAGGTTCCGCTTCGGACTGGTCGCGCAATGCGCGCAAGGCAGTCGATGACAGCGTGGATTTCAGGCCATGCAGGTAAGTCCATGCCGGCGCCCGGCGCTGCGGCAGCGTGGCCGCCGCTTCTTCCGGGATACGGAATTTCGCCAGCGCCTGGCCGGCCGTGCTGTTCGAGGCATAGAGGCTCGGCCCCGGCCGGTCGACCACGACAATGGGAATGAGCTCGGCGATGGCGCGCCATTTCTGCCAGCGGTGGAAATGCCGCAGGTTGTCGGCGCCCATGATCCAGACGAAGCGCACACGCGGGCAGCGCGCGATCAGCCATTCGATGGTGTCGAAGGTATAGCGCGTGTTGATCACGGCCTCGATGCCGGTGATGTCGATGCGCGGATGATCCGCAAGCTCGCGCGCCGCCACCATGCGTTCGGCGAGCGGCGCAAGGCCGCTCGTGTTCTTCAACGGATTGCCGGGCGTCACCAGCCACCAGACGCGATCGAGCTTGAGGCGCTTCATCGCCAGGAGGCAGGCATCGAAATGCGCGCGATGCGGCGGATCGAACGTGCCGCCGAACAGGCCGATGCGCATGCCGGGAGCGTGCGGCGGAATGATCCGTTCGATGCTGGGCAAGCGCTGCTGCGCGGGCGGCGGCAAATTCACGATGTCACGGCCGCGTCTGACCGGTGCCGCGGATGCGGTACTTGAATGTCGTGAGTTGCTCGGCGCCGACCGGGCCGCGCGCATGCAGGCGGCCGGTGGCGATGCCGATCTCGGCGCCGAAGCCGAACTCGCCGCCATCGGCGAACTGCGTCGAGGCGTTGTGCAGCACGATGGCGGAATCCACTTGTGCGAGGAATTTGTCGGCCGCGGTCTGATCGGCGGTAACGATGGCGTCGGTGTGATGCGAACCGTAACGCTCGATGTGATCGATCGCGTCGTCGACGCCATTCACCACGCCGGCGGTGATGATGGCGTCGAGATATTCGGTCTTCCAGTCGTCGTCGCTCGCGGGCTTCACGCGCTTGTCGGCGGCCTGCACGGCATCGTCGCCGCGTATTTCGCAGCCGGCGTCGATCAGCATGTCGATCAGCGGTTTGAGATGCGTCGAAGCGGCGGCGCGATCGACCAGCAGCGTTTCCGCCGCGCCGCAGACGCCGGTGCGCCGCATCTTGGCATTGAGCACGATGGATTTGGCCATGGCGAGGTCGGCGGCCTTGTCGACATAGACGTGATTGACGCCTTCCAGATGCGCGAACACCGGCACCCGCGCTTCCGCCTGCACGCGGGCGACGAGGCCCTTGCCGCCGCGCGGCACGATGACGTCGAGATTGCCGTCGAGGCCGGTCAGCATCAGGCCGACCGCGGCGCGGTCGCGCGTCGGCACGAGCTGAATGGCGGCCTCTGGCAGATTGGCGTCGCGCAGGCCCTGCACCAGACAGGCATGGATGGCGCGGCTGGAATGCGTCGAGTCCGAGCCGCCGCGCAGGATCGCGGCATTGCCGGCTTTCAAGCATAGCGCGCCGGCATCCGCGGTGACGTTGGGGCGGCTCTCGTAAATGATGCCGACGACGCCGAGCGGCTCGCGCACGCGCTCGATGGTCAGGCCGTTCGGCCGCGTCCACGAATCCATCACGGCGCCGACGGGGTCGGGCAGATCGCGCACCACCTCGATGCCGGCGGCGATACCCTCGATGTTCTTTTCGGTGAGGGCGAGACGGTCGAGCATGGCCCCCGTCATGCCGCTGTTACGGGCCTGGGCGATATCCTCGGCATTGGCGGCGAGGATCGCTGGCTTCGATGCGCGGATTGCCGCAGCCATGGCGGTGAGGGCGCGATTTTTCTGCTCCGCCGGGGCGCGGGCGAGCGCGCGCGCGGCGGCGCGGGCGGCCCGGCCGACACCCGCCATCAGCTCCGTGAGGCCGGCGGAATCGGCAGTTCCGTCAATGGCTTTCATGCCCTCAAGGGCGCGTGCAGGCGCGGTCATCGGCAGCAAACCCGGCGATAATTCAACTACCCCGATACCCATGTCGGGAGCGCGGGAGGCATTCCTACCACGTCAAGTCCGATACGGCGAGATGGGCCTGAAAAGGACGTGAACTGCATTTGCGGCTGGGGATGCCGGGGATAGCGAGGATAACCGGCCGCCCGGCGAAACCCATCAAGGGCCCTACATATTGATCCGTCAACGTTCCTGACCAACCGCACAGGCCTTTTGTGGCGTTTTCCGGCCTGGCGCATGGAGGATGCGATGCCGACCAGTACCGAACGCCTGCCGGCCCGTTTTCCCGTCGGCACCAAATATGTGATCGAGGGCCGGCCCGGCCAGGTGCCGACCCGCTTCATCGAATTCCCGGATGGCACCAAGCTGCGCCTGCCGAAACGACCGGCGCCGCAGAAATCGGCCCCGGCCGGCCGCCGCTCCCGCATCAAGGGCAAGCGCGGACACTAAGTGACCGCGTCCGGGGGCAAGCGCGGACATTGAGACGTTAGAGGCCGCCGCCCATCACGAGGTCGTCCCGGTGCACCATCACGGTGCGGCCGGTGAAGCCGAGGATGGTCTGCACGTCGGCCGATGAGCGGCCGATGATCTTCTCGGCGTCGGCGAAATCGTAGGCGACCAGCCCGCGGCCGACTTCGGCGCCATCGGGGCCGCGCAAGATCACAGCGTCGCCGCGCTGAAATGCGCCGTCGATTTTTTTCACGCCCGCCGGCAGCAGGCTCTTGCCGCTGCGCAATGCCTTCACTGCGCCATCGTCGATATGCAGCGCGCCATGCGGCTCGAGCGAGCCGGCGATCCACTTCTTGCGCGACGTCACCGGATTGGCCGGCGTCAGGAACCAGGTGCAGGGCCCGCCCTCGGCAATAGCCTTGAGCGGATGCATGACGCGGCCCGAGGCGATGACCATGTGGACGCCGGCGGTGGTGGCGATCTTGCCGGCCTCGATCTTGGTGACCATGCCGCCGCGCGACAATTCGGAGCCCGAGGCGCCGGCCATGCTTTCGATCTCGGCGGTGATGCGCGGCACCACCGGAATGAGCTTGGCGTCGTTGCCCGGCGCCGGCGGCTTGTCATAGAGGCCGTCGATATCCGACAGCAGTACCAGCAGGTCAGCACTCACCATCGTCGCGACGCGCGCGGCGAGGCGGTCATTGTCGCCATAGCGGATTTCGCTGGTGGCGACGGTGTCGTTCTCGTTGATCACCGGCACGACGCGCCATTCCAGAAGCTTGTCGATGGTCTCGCGCGCATTGAGATAGCGGCGGCGCTCTTCGGTGTCGGTGAGCGTCAGCAGAATTTGTCCGGCGGTGATGTTGTGCGCGCTCAGGGTCTCCGACCAGGAGCGCGCCAGCGCAATCTGCCCGACCGCGGCGGCGGCCTGCGCTTCCTCCAGACGCAGCGCGCCGCGCGGCAGCTTCAAGGTCGCGCGCGCCGAGGCGATGGCGCCTGACGAAACCACCAGCACGTCGCGTTTCTCGCCATGCAATTTCGCAATGTCATCGACCAGCGACGCCAGCCACGCGCGCTTGAGCTCACCGGCCTCGGAATCGACCAGCAGCGACGAGCCGACCTTGATGACGATGCGGCGGAAATCGGTAAGGGCAGGCGTTTTCGACATGGTCCCGGCAGCGGCGTAATGGTTGCGCCGGGTGTCTAGCACGCCGTGTCCCGCGCCCGTAAGGGGTGCCCGATCATCCGGGAGCCTAGCCGATCCCAGGCAGGGCTCCGTCCGCCACGCTCTGGTTGTGAGCGGGCGCTTTGCGGATACGGCGTATGAACGCTATCGACGCGCTAGCCATTGGTCTAAGCATTGCGCTGCCGGCGCAACCCGTTGAGACGGACATAGGCCGGATCGTTGACCACCGTCGGATCGGCGGCCGCACATTCTTGCAGAAAGCCTGCGAGATCACTTGGGACGCGGAACGCAGCGGGATCAATTAGCGCGTTGGCCAGCCTTACAAACGAAAGAGGGTATCGCCGGACCAATTCGCTGTGTTTGCTCTCCAAGCGTAAAGAATGCGAGAGCTGATAAAGCTCGTAAGGCACAATTACGTCCAGGATAGCCTCGACTGCTTCTGGAAACGCATCTTCTGTTTCCAGCGCCATCAAGACAAGATTTTGTGTCGTGCTCTCTGAGCGCAGTCGCGCGTCCAGCGGCCATATACTCTGGAAAAGCGGCCCAATTATCGTCCGCCACCGGGTTGGCCTATCGATAGGGGCCGTCCCGGCATCCTCCTCGTCCGAGCCTTCCTGATCCGGCTTGCCCATCATGCGCCAGAGGTTCCACGAGACATTCCGGCGCGCCGAAGCCGGCCCCACCGTCAGCGCCCGCCTGACTTCTGCCGCCGAGAGCTCATATTCCGGCGCTTCACCGCGTTGGTGCCAGAGGGCGACGCTCAGAAGGTTCGACATCACGCCTTCAAACTCATTGTCGGACAACTCTTGACGTTCGAAAGCCGCGAGCGCCGCGGGCTTCAGGGCGTTGAATAGCCGGGCAGAGCCAACTCCGTCGTTGGCAAAGGACCGCCAAAGCGGCAGCGCTTCGGGATGTCCCCAGGCAAACCTCGGTTCAAAATGTGTCTGAACCCAATTCGGGTCTACCGCGTCGAGATAAGCCAATGAATGGGCGAGATACACCCGCGCCAGCAATCCGGCCCGACCACCGGCAGAGGCGAGCCGATCAAACCGTGTTAATAGCGCCGCGCCAAAGCCTGCATTGCGGTCGGGTTTCATCGCACCCAGCGCATCCAGTAATGCCCATGCGAGCGTGCCGCCTGGCCTGTTGAGCGATTCCGTCAGCAGATCGTCGCCCAATTCATCTTTCTCAGACGCATCGTCCGACGACAGATAGACGAGGTCGGCAAAGCGATCCCAAAGCGGAAAAAATTGTGGTGGGTTTTCTATGCTCTCGGTGGCGGACAGAACCTCGCGCCGCCGTTGCAGCCAGGAGGTTGCTGCCGGTAAAAGCTCGGATAAAGGGGCGTCGGGCATTTGCAACAAGAGACCGGCCAGCGTGAATTGGAACGAAGCATCGCCTTTTTCGTTCGCTGCCCAGATCAAATAACGCCATGCTTCCGGCTCCCATTGATTGCCGGCTGCTTCCAGTTGAAGGCCGCGTAAGGCTCTCTCCGGATCAGCAGAGCAAAATACCCGCCAAACATCTCCCTGATCGAAATGTCTTTCGCGTTGGAGGCGCATGGCTTCCCGCACCAGCCGGTCGTCCGCGATCTTCGCAAGCAGCCCCGGTTCCCCGTCGGGGCCCGAGCGCATCTCGTGCCAGACATGAAAGTCGTCGCGGTCTCCCGGGCTCGGCTGCCATTCCGGATGCCTTGCCGCAATCTCCGCGATGACCTTCTGGCTTTCAGGCGAAAGCGTGCCGCCCGCAAGCTCTATCCGTTTCAAGCGTCTGTATATGGAAGAGTCATGAACCGAGCGCCATTCCTCATCGTTCTCAAATGCATCCGCAGGAAATAGATCGCGCGGCTCCCCGTTCCGTATGCGTGTTTCAATCGCCGCACGATCTGGATCGCTGAACTGCGACCAGCGCGCCACAAGAAGGCGCATGATCTCGACGCGGGCGTTGCCCCAAAACATTTTCTCGTCGAGGTTCATGACGGCCATAGCGGCCTCCGATGGCGAGAAGGCCGCATGCTCATATGCAAACAACGTCAATCGCCGAAGCAGCAAGTGGGCTGAATTAGTCCATAGTTGAACCAGCGCCCGCGCCCGGGTGGCATCGCGCGCGACGATGCGGAGCCAAAGGTCCGCGAGCGCGCGGGTAATCGGATAAAATCCGTGGCGATGTGCGTTCTGTCTGTGCGCCGCTACGGATGGCACGTCAAAGCTGATCCGATCCCAGCCGTCCAGTAGCCCAATATCCTGCGCTTCCTCCATCGCGTCGAGCAGCGCCCGGTCCAGCATTTGAAATAGCGCAATCTCATGTTCGATGTCTTGAGGCCACGCCGCAAGAATTTCGGTGGCTGGAGGATGCTCCGCCGGATCAAATTCAAGCTTGAGGAGATCGTGAAGCGCCTCCGCTGCATCAGGGTCGCGGGTCTCATGGTCCCAGCGCCAGGCTTTGCCGATCGTCAGTCGGGGGCGTAGAATTCGGCTGACAAGACGGCGCGTTTCGAAATCCACCTGACCGCGCTTAATCGCGGGAGAGGCCTGATACCAGCTATCATCCAGAACATCTGCCGCGCGTGGCCGCTTTGCCGTCAGCATCAAACGCCACGCCCGAGCACGTAATGGCGAAACCTGCTGCTGGTCGCGTTCCAGCGCCTGTCCGATATGCCAGCGTAATTGTTCGTCAAATGCGGCGATCGTAGTGGCGGCGCGGATCATCGCCGGATCGTTGATGCGTTTTGCGATCCATTGGCCTGGCAGTTCCTTGCCTCGGTCGAAGACGCGCTTCTCAATCAGAACCGGAAGCCATTCGGCCGGCGGCGACAGCTCCCCCAACAATTGACAGGCGTCGCCGTGAGCTAGCAGGTTTGTGCATTCCTGTTTGCGTTCATCGCTGGTCGCGCTTGGCGGCGCGGCAAGGATAGGGCGTAAGCGTTCACGACGCCAAGCTGTTGGGTCCTCCGCATAGTTCCGCCATTCCAGCAGGCTGGAATAAAGGGCGTCGTGATCGTCATTGTTGACTGTGTAGAGAATGGGCTCGACTGCCTTTGCGGCCCAAAGAGCGCGCACCAGTTCCTCCTGGCCGGGCTCGCAAGAAGCGAAGGCATAAACTTTCTGCAAGTCTGGATAGCGCTCGCGGTCTGCCTCCAGTGCTTCAAGCAAGTACCGCATCGGCGGATCATCAGCCTGATAGCCAACCAGCACGACCGTATAGGCCCGCACGAGATCATAGATGTAACGCGATGCCCAGCCAGACCGGAGATAGGCGTCGCCAAACTCGGCGCTTGTCAGCACGAGGTCGGTATCAAACGCCGCCAATTCCGGCATGGGGTCGGCAAGCCGGCCATGAAGGTGCAAGACGCCCGTACACGCCGCGACTTTAGGCTGCGGCATGGCCATGCCGGCATGCGTGGCAATCGCCGACTGATGCTTGTCATGCCAGGCTCTCTCAAACAGCGTATCGAAGTTGGTGGTAAGAATCCGATTGCGGCCTTCCGCGTCCCGCGACAGCTCCAACAATGCGAGGTGATTGGCCAGATCGGCATTGGCGGGCGGCGCAAGGACATGCCGTACCGCTGTTCGAATGCGCTCACGCATGCCACGGTTGCGCAGTGCATCCGAAGCCGCTAACCGTCGCTCCAGGCAACGCAGCACGCGGTCATACTGGCCTTCCAGCGCGCCATCTGTCTGCATCCCCTCGCGTTCGGCTGGATGCAGGTTCCAGTCTTCGCCCAACTGCTGGTAAACGCCTTCGACCAAACCACGAAACAAAGGTAATCCAGCGCGGCGCGATACACCCGCGCCACATACAAAGATTGTCTGTCCTTTCTCCTGAGCAGAGACCAGATCAGGCGGGACGTCAGGGCCGTCAGGCAAGAAGCGCATGTCAGTTGTGCCAAGAATTTACATTTGGTTGGCATCAGAACCTACAAGGTAATACGCAGATTCGCCGGAGCTGTCGTCAAGGCTCTGTATTGCCACATTCGAAGCTCCAGCAGTAATGCGAGCCTCCGGCCTATTCGTGCCGCAGCGCTTCGATCGGATCGAGCCGGGCCGCGCGGCGGGCCGGGAAGTAGCCGAAGACGATGCCCACCAGCGCGGAAAAGGCGAAGGCGACGACGATGATGCGCCCGTCGATGGTGAACGGCACCTGCAGGCCGCGCGTGGCGGCAAAGGCCAGACCCAGACCGAGCAAGATGCCAATCAGGCCGCCGAACAGGGACAGCACCACCGCTTCGACCAGGAACTGCGACAGCACTTGCCGTTCCAGCGCGCCGATGGCGAGCCGGATGCCGATCTCGCGGGTGCGCTCGGTCACCGACACCAACATGATGTTCATGATCCCGATGCCGCCGACCAGAAGGCTCACCGCCGCCACCGCACCAAGCAGCGCGGTCAGCATGGCTGTCGTGCCCGCGGTCGTCTGAGCGATCTGCTTCATGTCGAGAACTGTGAAATCGTCGTCCTTGCCGGGGCCGATATTGCGCCGCTCGCGCAGGATGCGCGCGATGTCTCCTTGTACCTTGGCGGTCTCGACGCCGTCCTTGGCCGATACCATGACGCGATTGATGTCCGTGTTGCCGGCCAGGCGCCGTTGGAACGTGCGGAGCGGCATCAACACGATATCGTCTTGATCGGTGCCGAAGCTCGACTGGCCCTTGGTCTCGAGCAGTCCGATGATTTCGCAGGACACATTGCCGACGCGGATGCTGCGGCTCAGCGGATCGACCGGGCCGAACAGCTTGTCGCGAACGGTCGTGCCGATGATGCAGGCGGTACGGCCGCCGCGAATCTCGGTGTCGAAGAACTGGCGCCCAGAGATCATTTGCCAGTCCTGGGTGATGAAATAATCGTTGTCGGTTCCGGTGACCGGCGTTGTGCGGCTTTCGGAACCGTAAACCAGTGTGACGGACTTCTGCGAGACCGGCGCGACGGCCTTGATGCCGGTGAGCTGAGTCTTCATCACCTCGACGTCGCGTGAGTTGAAGGCCTTGGCGTCGGAACTGGCGCGGCCCGGCCCCAGCTGCCCCGGGCTGACCGACAAGAGGTTGGAGCCGAGCTTGGCGAGATCGGCGGTGACCTTGGCGGTGGTGCCGTTGCCGACAGTCACCATGGCGATCACCGCTCCGACGCCGATGACAATGCCGAGCACGGTCAGGAACGACCGCAACGGGTTGCGGCTGATCGCCTGGAACGCCAATCTGATGACTTCGACAAGCATCAGGCGGCCCGATCCTTGTTGACGGTATCGCTCTCCAGTTTGCCGTCGACGAAACGCAGGAGGCGACTCGCATAGGCGGCGATGTCGGTCTCGTGCGTCACCATCACCACGGTCATGCCCTGATCGCGGTTGAGGCTGGTGATGAGCCGCATGATCTCGTGGCTGGTCTTGGTGTCGAGGTTGCCCGTCGGCTCGTCGGCGAGAAGCACCGCCGGATCGGTGACGATCGCGCGCGCGATGGCGACGCGCTGCTGCTGGCCGCCGGACAGTTCGTTGGACGTATGGTGCCCGCGCCCGGACAGGCCGACGCGCTCGAGCGCGCGCGCCGCGAATTTCTGCCGTTCGGTCGACGGCATACCGCGATAGATCAGAGGCAGTTCGACGTTCTCGAGCGCCGTGGTGCGTGCGAGCAGATTGAAGCCCTGAAACACGAAGCCGAGCAAATGACGGCGGATCAGAGCCCGTTGATCGTGCGCCAGCCGTCCGACCTCGACACCCTTGAGCAGGTAATCGCCCGAGGTCGGTGTATCGAGGCAGCCGATAATGTTCATGGCCGTCGACTTGCCCGAGCCGGACGGGCCCATGATGGCAACGAACTCGCCGGTCTCGATGGTGAAGTCGACATTATCGAGGGCGTGCACGGCCGCGGTACCGGTGCCGTAGATCTTGCTGACCGAGCGAAACCGGATGAGCGGCAAGGGCGCGGCGTCGGTCACGGCCTCGCTCCCGTCACTTGCGCGTCGACTGGTCGAGGATGATGGCCGCTCCCGCCTGCAGGTCGCCGCTCAGCACTTCGGTGCGTTTGCCGTCGCTCGCGCCGATGGCGATGCGTTGTGCGACCGCCGTGCCATCGCGCAGCACCCAGACGGTGCGGTTCTGGCCGGCTTCCTCGCGCGGCGTCGCGGTGCGCAGGCGCGGCGGTCCGGGCAGAATGCGGCTGAGCAGGCTGCGGTTGTCCGTTGCCGCCGTCGTTGCCGGCGGCGAATAGCGCAGCGCCGCATTGGGGATGAGCAGTGCGTCCTGAACCTCCTTCACCTTGATTTCGGCCGTCGCCGTCATGCCGGGCCGCAGCAGCAACTCGGAATTGTCGACGTCGAGGATGGCCTTGTAGGTGACGACATTGTTTGTCGTTTCGGACGAGTAGCGCGTGTAGCGGATGCGGGCGGGAAACTTGCGATTGGGAAAAGCATCGACGCTGAAGGTGGCCATCTGGCCGTCCTGCACCTGGCCCACGTCGGCTTCGTCGACATCGACGCGGACCTCCATCTTCCGCAGGTCTTCGGCAATGGTGAACAAGGTCGGCGCGGACAGCGAGGCGGCAACGGTCGAACCCGGATCGATGCTGCGCGTCAGCACCACGCCGTTGGTCGGTGAAATGATCGAGGCCTTCCTCAGGTTCGTTTCGTCGACCTGGACGTCCGCTTCCGCGACGGTGACGTCGGCGCGCGCGCTTTCCAGCGAGGTGATGGCGCGGTCGCGCTCGGCGACGGCCTGATCGTGGTCCTTCTGCGAGATTGCCCGGTCAGGCATCAGCGCCTTGTTGCGGGCATAGTTGCGCTCTTTCTCTTGGACGGTCACTTCCGCCTCGGCAACTTTCGCCTTGGCGGCAGCGAGTTTGGCGCGCGAGCTGTTGAGCGTTGCCGAAAGCTTGGTGGTGTCGAGTTCGGCCAGCAGCTGGCCGGCCTTCACCGGCGAATTGTAGTCGACCAAGACGTTGCGGATTGTGCCGGACAGTTCGCTTGAAACGTCGACCTTCTTGGTCGGCTGCACCGATCCGGTGGCGGTGACGATGACCGTCAGGTTGCCGCGCGTGACCGGTTCGGTGACGTAAGTCACACCGCTGTCGTTTCCGCCGAACATCCAATACGCCCCCAGAAGCGCGAGCGCGGCGAGGCCGGCCGCTGTCAGCAGCGGCTTGCGATACTTCGCCCAGCGTGACGCGGGCGCGGAATCGAGGCCGAGCACGGCCTGGATATCGAGGTGTTCCTTGGGATCGAGGGGCTTGGTCATCGGGGTGTTTGTCGTTCGGGCCAATGCCATTGTTTATTGTGTTCGATCGCGGTTGGAGTGTGTTGATATTGGTCAACGGCATGGCGACTGCGTAACAGTCTGTATCCTGGTTTATACGGCTCGCCGTTCCGCGCCAGGCGCCCAAGTTCCCGCAAAAGCCACTGATTTTCTTAGGAAATCACCTCTTTCAACCAGGCCCCGGTCTCACTATATTTCAGAAACAATTCCATCCTGGCCCGGTTGGGCGCGGCGGCTCTATGAAGTATCTCGTGGCATTCATCGTTCTCGCGATCTCGGCGGGCAGCGTCGTGTTCGGCGTCGAGTGGATGTCGGCGCCGATGACGCCGATGCCGGCGAGTCCATACCAGTTGCGCGCGGCCGCCCCGCCGGCCGTGCAGCAGGCCGTGACTAAACCGGTGGACGTCGTCACACCGGCGAGCCCGCCGGCCGAGACAGCGGGCAAGGCTGTGTCGTCTGCACCGGTCGCCGCCGCGCCGACGCCACCTGTTCAGCCGACTCCGGTTGTTGCCGCCGTCGCGCCAGAACCTACGCCGCTTGTCGTGCCGGAGCCCGTCGCGCCGGCCACGGCGGCCGCGCCGCTGTGCGATATCCAGGCGTGCGAGCGCGCCTATCGTTCGTTCACCGCGTCCGATTGCACCTATCAACCGAGTGACGGGCCGCGCCGGCTCTGCACGCGCGGTACGCCGCCGGCCGCGGCCAGCGCGCCGCGATCGGATATCCGCGCGCAGGCGACCTGCAATATCGCCGCCTGCACCAGCGCTTACATCTCCTTCACCGCGTCCGATTGCACCTACCAGCCGAGTGAAGGCCCGCGCCGCTTGTGCGAGAAGTAAGCGGCGCCGTCGTTCTTACATGCCGCGCTGGGGCGCGGTCTTGAGCAGGTCCGCCACCGCATCCTTGTAGAGCTTGGCCATGCTGCCGGTGGTGCCGTGGCCGCGCGTCTCGGTGCTGGCCGGAATCAGATAGACCTTGCCGTTCTTCACGCGCTTCATGGCCTGATCGAGGATGCCGGTCTCGGCCGGGTTGCGTTCGTCATCGGCCGAGTTGATGACCAGCACCTGCGCTTCGATCTTGTCGAGGTCCTTTGACACGTCGAAGTCCTGTGATGAGCCCCATTGGTAGAGGAAGTCGTTGGCATCGGCCTTCATCGGCGCGGCCAGCGCCTTGTTAACGAACTCCTCGGCCTTGGCGTTGGTCGGCGCCAGTGCCTGATAGCGCAAAGTGCCGCCATTGGTGCCGATGCCGAAGAACACATTGGCGATCTTGAGCATCGGCGGCTGCTCGGTGTAGTCGCCATTCTTGTAGGTCGGGTCAGCCTTGATGGTTTCGATCAGCATGCGCCGCATCATCCAGTTGCGCGACGCCATCGGTGTCGGTTGCGAGGCCATCGGCACTGCCGCATCCATGTAGCCCGGATATTTGGTCGTCCATATCCAGGTGTGCATGCCGCCCATCGAATTGCCGATGACGAGGCGCAGATGCTTGATGCCGAGGCCTTCTTTCAACAACAGATACTGCGCCGTGACCATGTCGTCGTAATTGTAACGCGGGAATTTGGCGCGTAGTCCGTCCGAAGGCTTTGCCGATTTGCCGGCGCCGAGCGCGTCGGGAATGATGATGTAATATTTGCTGGCGTCGAGTGCCTGGCCGGGGCCGAACAGCTCGCCGGCAAATCCGGCGCCGAGCATGCTTTGCGCCGAGCCGCCGGTGCCATGCAGCACCAGGACCGGCTGGCCTTTCGGATCGCCGATGGTGGTGTAAGCGAGCTTCAGTTCCTTCATCACCTCGCCGGTGTGAAACTTGAAGTCCTTGGCGATCCATTCGCCTTGTTTCGGGGCGGGATAGTCGGCGGCAAACGCAGGCGTGATGGCGGCCGCAAAAGCGAGCGCGGCCATGGCTTTCATGAGCTTCATGGGTGTCCTCCCAGACGGCTTCGTTCGTCGCGCTCTGACGGCGCTGAGTACGAAGCCTAGCGCAATGCGGGTCCCGGCCGGAAGGTCTTCAACGTTGTGCGATGCGCTCGCGTTTCGTCGTGGTTGGCTTGGCCGTGGCTGCGGTCGGCGTAGCGTGGTCCTTCTTGGGCTGCCCACGACTTGTCGTGTCCTCGGCCTTTGCGGTCTTTGCTGGCTTCGGCTTCTTGTCGGCGGGTTTATCGTCGGCAACCCGGGTGTTCGCGCGCAGCGGGGACGCCACCGGCAGCGGCAATTCATCTGGGCCGGCCGCGGCCAGCAGGCCGGCGACGTTCTGGCATGGCGCTTCTTCCGGCAGCTTCTGCGCCGGATGACGCGCGCCGGCCGTGCTCCAATGCTCGACCGGCTTGCCGGTGATCGTCTTGACGTAGCCTTGCGTTTCTTCCGGCAGCTTCGATTTGCCCTTGGCGGCCAGCCAGTCGGCGACGCGTTTCGGCCCGGCATTGTAGGCCGCTGCGGCGAGACCGAGATTGCCGAACTGCTTGACGAGATCGCGCAGCAGGCGCGCCGAAGCGGCAATGGCCTGAACCGGATCGTACGGATTATCGAGACCCATTTGATCGGCCGTTTCCGGCATGAACTGCGCGATGCCCTGAGCACCGGCATGGCTGACGACTTCGGGCCGGAAGCGGCTTTCCTGAAACAGCAGGCGGATGAAGAATGGCGCTGGCACATCGTTCTGCTGCGCCGCCGTGGTCAGCGCATGACAGACTTCTTCCTCGCTGCGGTCGACGACTGGCTTCGGCCGTGGCGGCAGCGGAATGCCGATGGGAATGCCATTATTGATCACGACACCCGACGGCACCGGATATTCGGCGGCAAGATCGGGAGCGAGCGCGGTAAGCTCGGTGAGATCCGGCACAGAAGTCTCCGCCGCGGGCGGCTGCGTCTCCTCGCGCGGAATCGCAACGACTGCGCTCGCGGTTTCTTCCGGTGGGATCGCGATGTTTCCGGACACCTGACGCTTGCTGGTGAATTCTTCGAGCGTCAGGCCGGCGTCGGAACTGGTCGCGCCCGACCAAGTTACCAGACAGATGCACGCTGGCAGAAATAGCTGCCGCATGTCGGCTCTTCTCCAATCGTCTCACCGCGACTCTTTCTGGAGGCGCAGTGCGCGCTTTCTTTCTGAAAGAACGAGAATTACCCACCGATGCAACGCTTCATGCGATGCGATCGCGACGATATTGGGATGCGCGCGGGTTTGAAATAAGGCGATGTCTGCCGCGGCTTTGCCGCAGTTCCATCGAAAGCGTTTATCGGTATAAACGAATATTATTTAAGGCGCGGCCATGGGTGAGGCCGCGCGTTCTGTCGTGCTTCAAAAGCTCAGTAAACAACGACGCTTCTGATCGACTTGCCCTCGTGCATCAGGTCGAAGGCGTCATTGATCTTGTCGAGCGGCATGGTGTGGGTGATCAAATCGTCGATATTGATTTTACCTTCCATGTACCAATCGACGATCTTGGGCACATCGGTGCGGCCGCGCGCGCCGCCGAAGGCGGTGCCTTTCCAGACCCGGCCGGTGACGAGCTGGAATGGCCGTGTCGCAATTTCCTGCCCCGCGCCGGCGACGCCGATGATGATCGATTCGCCCCAGCCGCGGTGGCAGCACTCGAGCGCCTGACGCATCACTTGAGTATTGCCGATGCATTCGAACGAGAAGTCGGCGCCGCCGCCGGTCAGATCGACGATCGCCTGCACCACCTTGTCGCGGCCGACTTCGTCGGGATTGATGAAATGCGTCATGCCGAATTTCTTGGCCATGGCGACGCGCTCGGGATTGAGATCGATGCCGATGATCTTGTCGGCGCCGACCATGCGCGCGCCCTGCACGACATTCAGCCCGATGCCGCCGAGGCCGAACACCGCGACATTGGCGCCGGGCCACACCTTCGCGGTGTTGATGACGGCGCCGATGCCGGTCGTGACGCCGCAGCCGATGTAGCAGATCTTGTCGAACGGCGCGTCTTCACGAACTTTTGCCAGCGCGATCTCCGGCAGAACGGTGAAGTTGGCGAAAGTCGAGCAGCCCATGTAGTGGAACACCGGATCGGCGTCGCAGTGGAAGCGCGAGGTGCCGTCCGGCATCAGGCCCTTGCCCTGCGTGGCGCGGATCGCGGTGCAGAGGTTCGAGCGCTGCGACAGGCAGGTTTTGCATTGTCGGCATTCCGGCGTGTAGAGCGGGATGACGTGATCGCCCGGCTTGAGCGACGTCACGCCGGCGCCGACCTCGCGCACGATGCCCGCGCCTTCATGGCCAAGAATGGCAGGGAAGATGCCTTCCGGGTCCGCGCCCGACAGCGTGTAATAGTCGGTATGGCAGACTCCCGTTGCCTTCACCTCGACCAGCACCTCGCCGGCCTTCGGCCCGTCGATGTCGATGGTCTCGATGGTGAGTGGGGCGCCTGCTTTCCAGGCCACGGCAGCGCGGGTTTTCATGGGGGCTCCATTTACTCGTCATGCCCGACCTTGTGCCGGGCATCCACGTCTTCATTGCCATGTATCAAGACGTGTATGGCCGGGACAATAGGTGTTCTGAAAGAACGCCGTTCTTCGAACGGCTATGCCCGGCCATGACTGACGGCCGCCAGCCCGTCGTTAATTATCGACGCGCGAGCGCACCTTGCCCTGCGGAAACAGGCTCACCACCCAGTCGATGAAAACGCGCACGCGCGGCGATAGGCCGCGCGACTGCGGGTAGAGCACCGACAGCGGAGTCGGCGACGGCGGAGTTTTCGGCAGCACTTCGACCAGCCGGCCGGCCTTCAGATCTTGGGTGACGTGGTAGCGCGGTGTCTGCACCAGACCCAATCCAAGGCGTGCCAAAGCCATGGCGGTTTCGCCGCCGGTGACATCGATCGTCGACGGCAGCGTCACCGTCTCGGGCTTGCCCTTGACCATGAATTCGAGCGGCAGAACGTGCCCGGCGGCTGACGAGACGAAACCGATCATGCGGTGGCCGTCGAGATCGCTAAGGTTCCGCGGCGTACCGTGCGCGCGAAGATAGGCGGGGCTGGCGACGGTCACTTCCTCCATCAGCGCGATCTGCCGTGCGACCATGGCCGAGTCGCGCAAGGTTCCGGCGCGGATCACGCAATCGATGCCTTCGCGGACGAGATCGACCAGCCGGTCGCCTTCGCCGATATGCAGGCGCAGATCGGGATAGGTTTTCAGAAAGCGCGGCAGCTCCGGCACCAATACGCGGCGCAGCATCGAGCCGTGCACGTCGATGCGCAGTTCGCCGCGCGGCTTCACGCCGCCAAAGGAGCTCTCGGCGTTCTCGACATCGGCGAGAATGGCGAGGCAGCGGCGATAATAGGCCTCGCCTTCGAGCGTCGGGCTGACATGGCGCGTGGTGCGGGTCAGCAACCGTACACCGAGCCGGGCCTCGATCTCCTTGATCGCATCGGTGACGGTGGAGCGCGGCACGCCGACATCCTGCGCGGCGCCTGTAAAACTGCGCCGTTCGACGACGCGCGTGTAGAGCCGCATGGCGTCCAGCCGGTCCATAACTGTTCGTATAAACCGGATAGTCATGCCGAAACAAGGCAGATTATACGAACAATCCGATGGCCTATCTCCGACGGCATCGGGGCGGTGCGCCCCTTCGCACAAGGAGAACGGCCCATGACACAGACAACGATTAAGACCGCCATCGTCACCGGTGGCTCGCGCGGCATCGGCGCGGCAATTTCCCGGCGGCTGGCCGCGGACGGCTGTGCCGTCGTCATCAACTATGTCGGCAACGCGAAAGCGGCCGACGACGTCGTCAAGGCGATCGAAAAGGCCGGCGGCCGTGCGGTCGCGGTGCAGGGCGATGTCAGCGACCCCGCCGCGATGCGCGCGCTGTTCGATACGGCGGAGCACACTTTCGGCGGGGTCGATGTCCTCGTCACGAGTGCCGGCATCCTGCCGACAGCGCCGATCGGCGAGGCGACGGACGCGGACTTCGACCGCATCGTCGCCGTCAATCTCAAGGGCACCTTCAATGCTCTGCGCGAAGCGACCAAGCACATGCGCGACGGCGGCCGCATGATCACCTTCTCGACCACGGTCGTTGCGACCAAGCTGGAGACCTACGGGCTCTACACCGCGACCAAGGCGGCGGTCGAAGCACTGACCGGTATTCTCGCCAAGGAAATGCGCGGCCGGAACATCGCGGTGAACTCTGTCGCGCCAGGGCCGGTGGGCACCGACCTGCTCGCGGGTCGCTCGCCGGAGGTGCTCGCCATGTTCGCGAAAGCGGCGCCGATGGAACGGCTCGGCACGCCGGACGACATCGCGGGGCTGGTGTCGTTCCTCGCTGGGCCGGATGGCGGCTGGGTCAACGGCCAGACGATCCGCGCCAATGGCGGACTGGCGTAAGGCCCGGCATCAAGATGGACACTGCGACGCCCGGTCTTGTGCCGGGCGTCGATCCGGGTCGCAGATCGCCAATTTACTTATTTGGTTTCCGCCGCGCCGTCGTCGGTCCACTCCGGCGGCATGCCGAGAGCGTTGCCAGCCATGCCCTTGATGCCGGGGCTTCTGCCGAACATTTCACAGACGGAATTCTTTGGTTTCGTGCCTAACGCCGCGCCTATTTTCTGCATGGAGGGCAGCGACACCTCATCGAACGGACTTTTGCCGGTGACGAGAAGCTGGCTGAAATCGCTGCCGAACGACGACGCCAGATTGTAGGCGTCCGCGGCGGTCGATATTTGCGCCCTATCGGTGACCGAATTGGCGCCGCGCGCCCAGATCATGGCCGCCTTCTGCTCGCCGGTCGGGCCTTGCGCCTCCGCTTCCACCGACAGGCTGCCGAGGCCGATGGGAATGCGCGGCACCGGCACCGGCACGCCGACGCTCAAGGCTGCGGGGATGAAACCGACCACCTTGGACGCGCCGGCGGCGACTTTGTCGGTTACTTTTGCGTCGGTGACGACGGCATGCACCGTTAGATCGGCAGGCGCCCATGGCGGCACGATGCTGTAGCGTTCGCTGAGTCCGAGACAGAGCGAGCGGTCGATCGCATTGCCGATCAATTTGCGCTGTTGGTCGGTGAATTTCACCTGCGCCGCAGATTCCGAAAATCGCGTTGGCACGATCTTCGCCGTTTTTGCAGCCAGCACGTCGTCTCGCTCGACACGCAGCATCGACTTGGTGATCTGGCCATTCGCGGGTTTCAGATCAGCGTAGGAGCTGAGCGAGCCGCCCTCCGTCAGCGGCGCCGCCGCGCAGCCGGCCATCAGCAGGCTCAAGACCGCAGGGCGCAGCAGAACGGCGATTGGACGCCGTCGCAGTGTTCCCGGTTGGACGGCTGTGAATTTCAACGGATGTACTTTTACTTTGAACGCGCGGACGCTGCGCCGGGAACCGAAGACTGAGTAGTCCAGTTGCCGGAAGATTAGTACCGGAATTTCTTTTCCGGGTGTTTCTGAATCACCTTGCCGCCACGATTGCGGCGTGAGGCGTGCAGCCATCAAGGACGGTCAAGGCTGCCAGGTCGCGGCGTGCTTTGCCTTTGCGGTTTCCGCCTTGCTCGCTTTGCCAACGATCTTGAACAGTTCGCGCAGGACTTCGGTGACACCGGCGCCGGTCGCCGAGGACAGGACGAACGGCGTCTTGCCGCAGGCCTTTTTCAGTTTCGCCGACTGCTTCTTGATCTGGTCCGGCGTCATCGAATCGGTTTTCGACAGCGCGACGATTTCCGGCTTGTCCTCGAGGCCGTTGCCATAGGCTTCCAGTTCGTCGCGCACGGTCTTGTAGTCGCGGCCGGCATCGTCGGAATTGCCGTCGACCAGATGCAAGAGTACGCGGCAGCGTTCGGTATGGCCGAGAAAGCGGTCGCCGAGCCCGACGCCCTCATGCGCGCCTTCGATGAGGCCGGGCAGGTCGGCGAGTACGAATTCGCGATCGTCGACGCGCACGACGCCGAGCTGCGGATGCAGCGTGGTGAACGGATAATCGGCGATCTTCGGTTTCGCCGCGGTGACGCGGGCGAGGAACGTCGACTTGCCGGCATTGGGCAGACCGACGAGACCGGCGTCGGCGATCAGTTTCAGCCGCAGGCGGATAGTGAGCTCTTCGCCGGGCTGGCCGGGATTGGCATGGCGCGGCGCCTGATTGGTCGAGGATTTGAAATAGGCGTTGCCGAAGCCGCCATTGCCGCCCTTGGCGATGGTGACGCGATCGCCGACCGCGACCAGGTCTGCGATCAAAGTCTCGCCGTCCTCGTCGTAGATCTGGGTGCCGGCCGGCACCTTGAGCACGATGTCCTTGCCGCCGGCGCCGTGGCGGTCCTTGCCCATGCCGTTCTCGCCGCGCCCGGCCTTGAAGTGCTGCTGATAGCGGTAGTCGATGAGCGTGTTCAGGCCATCGACGGCTTCGACAATGACGTCGCCGCCCCGGCCGCCGTCGCCGCCATTGGGGCCGCCGAACTCGATGAACTTCTCGCGCCGGAACGAGATGCAGCCGTTGCCGCCGGCGCCGGACGCGATATAGACCTTGGCTTCGTCGAGGAATTTCATGCCCCCGATATAGGTCATGGCGGGGCCGAAAGCACCTGTTCCTGGGCGAAATCGCCGAATTTGGCCCGAGGGCTTCGCAAAGCGGCTTGCGCCCGTATATACCGGGGCTGCCGGAGACCCATTGGAAATGACCGCCCCGACGACGGACGCGCCCGCGCGTCCCGCCACGACACAGCCCGCCAAAGATCACACCCTCGCCGGCATCGCCTTGATGCTGGTCGGCATCTTCTTCTTCTCGGTCAACGACACGATGGGCAAATATCTGGTCGGCACCTATGCCGTCGGCCAGATCCTGCTGATGCGCAGCGCCGCGGCCCTCGTCTTCCTCGCGCCGTTCATCAGGCGCGAAGGCCTCTCCGCATTCCGCTACGCCCCGCGGCCGGGGCTGCAGATCCTGCGCGCCGTCTTCGCGACGCTCGAGGTATTCTGCTTCTACTGGGCGCTCACCGGCATGTCGCTCGCCGACACCATGACGTTCTATCTCGCCGGCCCGATCTACGTGACGGCGATGTCGCCGTTCCTGCTCGGCGAGCATGTCGGCTGGCGGCGCTGGCTGGCGGTGCTGGCCGGCTTCGTCGGCGTCATGGTCGCGCTCAGCCCGAGCGGCGGCGCGTTTTCGCCGCATGCGCTGGTGGCGATCGCCGGCAGCCTGATGTTCTCGGTCTTCATGGTATGCACGCGGCTGGTGCGCGGCACCTCCGACGTGGTGCTGGTATCGACGCAGGTGGTGGCGGCGCTCATCTTCGGCGCGGTCACGGCGCCATTCACCTGGGTCGCGGTCGGCCTGTTCGATGGCGCGCTGCTGGCGCTGCTCGGCGTCGTGGCGATGATCGCGTTTCTCTGCATCAACCGTTCGCTCAGCGTCGCGCCGGCCTCGGTGGTCGTGCCCTATCAGTACACCGCCATCGTCTGGGCGGTGCTGCTCGGCTTCATCTTCTTCGGCGATATTCCCTCGACGCAGATGCTGATCGGCGCCGGCATCATCATCGCCGCCGGCATCTACATCTTCATTCGCGAGCAGCAACTCGCGAAGCCGCCGGCCTTCACCGAACCGCCGCCGGCTTAGCTTTCGTCAGGCACGATGGCGTCCGCCTCGATCTCGACCAGCCAGCCGGGATCGATAGCCTGCACGATCTGGATCATGGTCGAGGCCGGGCGGATATCGCGGAAGAATTCGCCGTGGGCGCGGCCGGCCTCCTGCCAGTTCGACATCTCCTTGAGAAAGATGCGCGTGCGGATGACGTGCTCGCGCTTGCCGCCGGCGTCGTTGATGGCTTTCTCGATAATCGCGAGACAACGCAAGGTCTGGCCGTAAAGATCGCCGGGGCAGGCAACGCCGCCGCCGGGCGCGATCGGCGCGGTGCCGGACACCGCGATGTGCTGCCCGACGCGCACCGCGCGCGAGAAGCCGATCTGCGTTTCAAAAATGGCGCCGGACGAGACGAGTGTGCGTTGCATGGAATGCCTTCGTTGTTGTTCGTAGCCCGGATGAGCGCAGCGAAATCCGGGTGGTCTGTCCCGGGTTCCGCTGCGCTTCACCCGGGCTACAGGAATTTTTAGATCGCGGCCTTGCCCCGCGCGGCTACTTCGCGGGCCATCAGGTCGGCATCGTCGCCAAGGCCACGAAGCCCATTGATAACGCCGCTTTGATCCACGGCCGGCCGGTTCTGGCTGACCTTCCATTTGCCTTCGAGGCGCGTGATCGGGATTTCGACCCCGACAATGCCTTTGATCTGCGCTGCGATGAAAGCATCCGGCGCGTCGGAAACGTTCCACGGCGCCGCCTGCGGCCGTTCATTATGCCGCGTCAGCGCGTCGATCTGCCGACGGAGCCAGTCGGCATCATCGATCACGCGCGGCGCACCCCAGGCATGCACCGTGATGTAGTTCCAGGTCGGCACGACTTTGCCCGTCTCGCGTTTGGTCGGATAGAGCGACGGGCTGATGTAATGCTGCGGGCCCTGGAACACGGCCAGACATTCGGAAGCCGCGGCGAGCTCGCCAAGCTGCGGGTTCGCGCGCGCTAAGTGCGCACGTAATGTGCCGCGCTCCGACGCCGCGGCATCGATCAGGAAGGGGATCGGATTGGCTTGCAGTCCGCCCGGTCCTGACGTGATCAGGAGGCCGAGCGGGTGCGCCGCGATCAGCGCGTGCTGAACGTCGAGCCGATCCTCGCGAAAGTGGGGAGGCTGATACATGACATCACCTTCCCACCCTCACGAGACGCGCTTCATCGGCGCCCAGCCCTTGAGCGCGGACCAGATGCCGTGATCGAGCCGGAAGCGGTCGATCGGCGCCGACGACTTGATCGAATGGATCCGGTAGAGCCCGACGCCGGTCCACTGAAAGCCGCACTTTTCCAGCACCCGGCGCGAGGCCGGATTGGTCACGCGTGCGCCGGCATGCAGCGCCGTGTGCCCTAGATCGGTGAATGCGTAATCGACGAGCGCGTGCACCGCCTCGGTGGCGTAGCCCTTGCCCCAGTGCTCGACGCCAAGCCAGTAACCGATCTCAATCGCGCCATCCTGCTGCGCGATCCCGCAGGCGCCGATCACCGTCTTGGCGCGGGTAATGAGATAGACGCATTCGCCGCCGGGCTTGTTGGCACCGGTAATGAAATTCTCGGCATCCGCCAGACGGTACGGATGCGGAATACGCGCGGTATTTTCGGCAATACGACGGTCGGCTGCGAGCATCGATACTGCTTTAGCGTCCGCGAGACGCGGCGCGCGCATAGTCAGCCGCTCGGTCTCGAGGACGGGGATACTCGCTTCGCGAAAGCTCTCGCTTGGTATTTCTTCCAGCAGGGTCATGGCTCAGGCTCCAGTTTCGAACCCAGGCCAGCCCCGGGCTCTGAAATGCGAAGAGGGGGAGCCGGTTCACCCGTCTCCCCCTCTCAGAGCCCTATGAGCCCTGCCGGTTTGACTTGGTGACCGGCAGACCTCGATATTTGGTCTACCGTTTATTCAGCCGCTGCTTCCATCGTCGGGACAACCGAAATGTACGTGCGGCCTTTGGCTTTGGTAGCGAACTGAACTTTTCCATCGACGAGTGCGAACAGCGTGTGATCCTTGCCCATGCCTACATTACGGCCGGGATGCCACACGGTGCCGCGCTGACGCGCAATGATGTTGCCGGCGGTCGCGAGCTGACCACCGGACTTCTTCAGACCAAGGCGGCGACCGTCAGAGTCGCGACCGTTGCGGGATGAACCGCCTGCTTTCTTGTGCGCCATAACTAAAGCTCTCTCGAATTCCGTTACTTGCTACACCGATTCCTTGTCGGAATCACGTCACTATTTCTTACCTAAGGCATCAGCCTGCCGCTTACGCGGCAGATTTGGCGGCCTTCTTGCGGGCGGCGGGCTTTTTCGCCGCTTTCTTTTCGCCTTCAGCGCCTTCGGCCGCTTCCGGCTTCGGCTTGGCGACCCGCTTGGGGCGCTCCGGCGGCGTCTTGGACGGCTTCTTGCCGTCGGTCAGGATTTCGGTGATGCGGATCACCGAGAATTCGTGACGGAAGCCGCGCTTGCGGCGCGAATTCTTGCGGCGGCGCTTCTTGAACGCGATGACCTTGTCGCCGCGCTCGTGGCTCAGTACCACGCCGGCCACGGTGGCGCCCGACACGGTCGGCGCGCCGACCTGCGGGTTGTCGCCGCCGACCAGCAAAACTTCGCCAAATTCAATCACATCGCCCGGTTCGCCCGCCTGGCGGTCGATCCGGATCACATCTTCAGCCACAACGCGGTACTGCTTACCGCCGGCCTTGATGACTGCGAACATCGTTTTTTTCCTTCGTGTTCAAACCCGCGCCTCAAGGCCAAGCGGCCCCGGACCGGCTTCTTGTCAGTCTGGTTTGTTGTTTGTAATCAAGGGCTTGTGCCCTCGAACAAAGGTGCGAGCCTAAAAGGCTCGCATTCCGGCGGCTTTATGCCGGGGAAAGCCGGCAAATGTCAAGGAAACAGGCGGGTTTGGGCTTGTTGCCGACGTCGGCAGGGGCGGGCCTGAGCAGTCGAGCATCGTCAAAATCCGGCATCGCGGCTTGATATGTACGGAAATTGCCGTACATTTGACGCAGGAGAAGTCACATGCTGCCGTACAGAGCAGATCAAAGCGTCCGCGGCCTGAAGTCCGCGCGGATGGAGCAGCGGACCACGCAGGAAGCCAAGGACCTCATCGAGAAGGCGGCCAGCCTGCTTGGTGTGAACGCCTCCGAGTTCACGGTGGCAGCGGCAGCGAAGGCGGCGCGGGATACGCTTCGTGATTACGAAGTCACGGCCCTGCAGCCGTCGGCGCACGCCGCTTTCGTCGCAGCTCTGGAAGCAACCGAGCCGAGTGAGAGCCTGACGGACCTGATGACGCTCCATGCCGAGGTCGCGAAGCCGAAATGATCGATCGCGCTTTCCTCGCGCGCATCCGCATCGAGCCGCTCGATCGCAAGAAGCACGATCGGGCGGCTTTTTCGTGCGGCGAGGAGCGCCTCGATAATTTTCTCAAGAGCATGGCGGCGCGGCAACAGGACGATGACCACACTCGGGTCTATGTCGCCTGCCTCGATGCGGGCCCCGGCATAGCCGGCTTTTACGCTCTCAACTCACATGCGATCGACGCCACTACTCTCCCGCCAGATCAGCGCAGGAAGCTGCCGTCCTATCCGACGATCCCGGCAATCTATTTGTCAGTTGTAGCGGTAGCTCGCGACCAGCAGGGCAATGGGCTTGGAAAGCTGTTGCTTGCGGATGCTTTCAAGCGCTGCGTCGTGGTCGCCGATCAGATCGGCGCGCATTTCATTGTGCTCGATGCGCTCAACGAGCGCGCGGCCAAACTGTATCGGGAGCTTGGGTTTGTCGACCTGCCGGGTCACGAGCCGCGCATGCTGATCAAGATGGAGGTCGTGCGGCGGGCGATCAAAACCTGAAGCGCAGCAACGCAAATCCCCGGCGCCTAGACGCTTGAAATAGCACGGTGGGAGTGCGGCTATCTCTCACCCCGCCGTCACCGGGGCCGCCGCTCCGTTCTCCGCCTCGGCGGCATGCGCCAGCCGGTAGCCGACGCCCAGCTCGGTCACCAGGATTTTCGGCGAATCCGGCGTTGGCTCGATCTTCTGCCGCAGCTTGCGCACGAAGATGCGCAGGTAATGTGTGTCCTGAACATGGACCGAGCCCCACACTTCCTTCAGCAGATGCTGATGGGTAACCACGTTACCGGCATGCTGCGCCAGCACCTGGAGCAAGCGATATTCCTTCGGCGTCAGCGTCAGGCGCTGTCCGTTGAGGGTCACGGTGCGCGCAGCGAGATCGATGGTCAGTGGCCCAATTGTCACCGACGGCTCGCCGGACGCCGCGCGTGACTGCCGGCGCAGCGCAACGCGCACGCGGGCGAGCAACTCGGCGATGCCGAAGGGCTTCACCACGTAATCGTCGGCGCCCATTTCGAGGAGTTGCACCTTCTGCGTTTCGGCCGAGCGCACCGACAGCACGATGATCGGCACTGTCGACCAGGAACGCAGGCGTGTGACCACCTCGGCGCCATCCATGTCGGGGAGCCCAAGATCGACGATCACGATATCGATCGGCCGCATCGCCGCGGCGCGGATCGCCTCGGCGCCGGTACCGGACTCGTGTACGACAAAGCCGTTGAGTTCAAAGCCGGTGCGCAGGAAGCGGCGGATCTGAACCTCGTCGTCGACAATCAGTACGATAGGCGAAACTTCACTCATCGCGGTCGCTTTCCGTTGGATAGACGGCGGCCTGAGCCACCGGCAATTCGATCGCCATCGTCGTGCCTCGGCCAAGGCCGTCGCTGACAGCGTTCATTTTACCGCCATTGGCGTCGATAAAGGATCTTGCGATCCAGAGGCCGAGCCCCGAACCGCTGGTCTCCGTTGCTGTCCGCCCGCCGCGCGCGAAGCGATCCCAGATGCGCGGTAGCTCGGCCGCGGTGAGACCCGCGCCTTCGTCGCTGACATTGAGAATCATGCGGCCGTCGCGGGCGCGCGCCGCCACCGTGATGGTCGAACCGGGCGGCGAATATTTCGCGGCATTGTCGAACACTTGCACGAGCGCTTGCTTCACCAGCACCGGGTCGACGTGAATGAGGGGCAGATCCTGCGGCAGGTTGAGCGTGAGTTTGTGCTGGGCCAGCCTTTTCCGGCAACTTTCCAGCGCGGTGTCGAGAATGTCTGCGGGGTCGGCCCATTCCATGCGCGGCTTGACGGTATCGCTGGAAATGCGCGTGGCGTCGATGAGATTCTGGATCTCGCTGTTGAGCCGTTCCGCCTCGGAGCGCACGTCCAGCGCCAACGCCCGCAGTTTCGGCTCGGCGGCCAGCGCCGGGGCGGTGCTCAGAACGGTGGCGGCGCCCAGGATCGAGGCGAGCGGTGTGCGCAGTTCGTGGCTCACCGACCCGATCAGCGCATCGCGCAATTGGTCGGTTTCCGCGCGCATGCGTGCTTCGTTGATCGCCTGAGCGATGCCGAGGCGGTCGAGCGTGGCGGTGGCATCGGCGAGCACGGCGTCGACGCGGACCCGCATGTCATCAATATTGCCCTGAGACGGATGCCCGAGATTGACGGCGACGACGCCGAATTCGGGACTCTTGGGCGAAACCGCCCGTACCAGCCAAATTTCTTCATCGCCGGCCATGACGCTGGCGGCGGCGGGATTCGTTTTGCCTTCGGCATCCGACGCGTCGATGGCCGCGATCCGGGCATAGACATGTTGCGGTACGGTTGCGCCGGCACGTTTTTCGGCGGCGATCGCCGCGTCGCGTGCGCTGGCGAAAAGGAGCACCTCGCGCTGAATGACCGTGGTGAGGTGATCCTCGATTGCTGCCTGGATTTCGGCGACGTCGAAGGCGACGGCGATGCGCCGCGAGAAGTCGTAAAGGTCGCGCAGGTCGATCTCGCGCTGGCGCGAATGCTCGAGTTCCCGTTTGAGGCGGCTCGCGAGCTGGCTCACCGTCACGGCGACGATAGCTTGAATCAGGAGGCTGACGAGGTCATGCGAACTGTCGATTCGGAACGAAAAGAGTGGTGGAAGGACAAGGAAGGCGTTAGCGGCTACGCCGCAGGCCGACGCGAACAGCGCCGCCACCAGGCCCCAGCGAAGAGCCGCGATGAGGACTGGAACAAGGTAGATAATGGAGACGCGGGTCAGCCCGAGGTACCAGATGACGCCGAGGGCGAACACCGTCGCGATGCCGACGAGGCCCAGCGTTAACAGGAGGCTCCGCAATTCCCGGCGCAGGCTGGTTAGCGAAATGGCAGTCGGCATGTCCCTTGCGCGGACGGTTCTCTTAAGCCCCCCTGCCCATATACCCTGCCGCCCCTTGTTTGTCCCGGCCATGTTGGCTAGATAGCCCCGGCCCGGCCGGGCCGTCGTGACGAGGGCGTCAGCCCGATTCATGACCGAAGGTCAGGGTTCCGGAGAGGTGGCTGAGCGGTTGAAAGCACCGCACTCGAAATGCGGCATACGGGCAACCGTATCGGGGGTTCGAATCCCTCCCTCTCCGCCAATTTTACCATTAAGTCATTGTTTTATATAGATATTTTGCCTAAGGATTATTCATCCGCCCGAGCTCTACGCAGGGTTGGGACCTAGGACTCTGCTGACTTTGCCGACGTGCACATTTGAAACATCTAGGGGATTCACGTCTCTTGGCTACGCAAGTTGGCGCGGAAGACAAAGCAGGCAGGGCCCGACGAAAAGGCAGCCTTAAGACCAAGGATATCGCCGAGGCTAAGCTTAAGTTCACTGCTGCTCAGTTCACTGCCCCGCACCTGTCGAAAATCGGTCAGGAGCGGACAGCCCTCCGCCAAACCATGCTTAATGACAGTCTCGATGTCGAGACGGAGACTTAATGCTGCCGGGCCGGGAGACCTTATTTTACCTGCCGAAGCACTTGCTTGGCGACCTTGGCTTTGGTGCCGAAAAAATGCTGCGCGCGGCCGAATGCGATCGTCGATCGCGTCAGGACGATGTCCTGTCCCGTTTGGGTCATCGTCGCCTCGCAAGTTTTCGTGCCGAAGTAAGAGATGCGGTCGCTCGGACCGAAACGCGACAATTGTGCGAATAAGGTCGGCTCGATCGGCGTGTCTGGGCGCGCATGGAGAATAAATGAATCCCCGGCGGCGTTGATGGTCTCCGCCATTTCGCGGATGTCCCGGCAAACAACGGTAGCGAGCGACCCGAAGGCGCCTTGGTCACGATCGAAAGCGTCAAAAACCGCCTCGATCAAGGACGCGATGCTGCGAGCAGGATAACCGTCGGCCACCGTGACAAAGGTCAGCGGAGCGCCGCCGGAAAAGCGGGCCTTGGCGATGCATTGCGGTTCGGGCGCGCCCGCGCGTCCCGCGCGACGGGCGGATCTAAAGCCGGCACTGCGACACTCGACCTCCCCCTGCACGACCAGACTCGGTGCGACTGGCTGCTTGCGTGCTTCCGCCAGCAGCGGTTGGCAATTCCGTGCCGAAAGCCAGCGTGTCACCAGGGGTCTTTGCGCGGAGATCATCGCCCAGGCGGTGTCGAGAACGAAGCTCGTCGGAAGATAGGGAAACTCGGCGCATAACTTATTCCAGTGAACCAGCAAATCGTGCGCTGCCGCCGAACGCCCGAAGTAGAGCATGGCGGTCGAGAAGCCGTGTTCCGGCTCGTAAATCGCGGCAAAGTCAGCGCGGTCGAACGACGGCTCGATCGTCGACAGATCGAAATTGCCGATAGGATCAAGCCAAATCAATGGCTTCTCGCTGGCCTGCCAAGCTCGAAGCAGGCTCTCACTACGGATGACAGAGCGATCGTCGCAATAGACATGCGTTTCGCTGAGATCGAAGCTGTAGGAGACGCCAAGCGTCGCCAGCGCTCTGCAAAGGTCCAGTGCGTTACGCTCCTCATGCGTATGCCGCCGCACGCAGGAGACGATATGGGCGTTGCGCAGCCCGTCGCCGAGTTTGCCTGCCTTCGCTGGCTTTCGTCCGCCCCACCACACCAGGTGCGGAGCATCGACGCCCGATGCGCCGAGCGTGCCATGGCAATGCAGGTGATGCTTGACCGCGTCGAATTGCGGGTTCTCGCCGAACGGAATCACGACGACCGCCTCAGCCGGCAGCGCGCGGAGAAGAAGGTCCACGGCAATTCCGGCAGGTGCCTCATCGAGCAGGACAATGGAGGCTTCGACGAGGCTGGTGCCGGGTGTCCAGCGGGTTGCGGAGCCGTCGCCGATCTGGTTCCTGAGAATATCGATCTGTCCCGTCCCGAGCTTGATGGCGTGCCGGTGGACGAGTTGATAGAGATCATCGGTCATGCGGCGGCGTGTCGATTTGTGTTGGCTTGAGCCGAATCGGCGGTTTCCCCGACGTCAAACTCGATACAAAGAACGCCGACAGGTTGCTGTGACGCCGGCAGGTTGATGATGAGATAGGACCTATCGGGGTCGGCGGCGTTGAAGGCCTTGCCGGCATGCGAGACGCCGGCGAAGCTCAATGCTTCGTCCGGCATGCGCCGCGCATTGGCTGATGCCAACGCGGTGCGTGCATCCTGCCCGGACATGAGCGTAGCGCTCGTCACGGTACCGCTCGCCGCGATCTGGCCGATCGAAATGGCAATGGCCGACAGCGCCATGGTATTCAGCGTCGGCACTTGCAGGCGGACGCGGCCATCGACGCTGCGATAGATGTTGACACGGACTGGCCGTGCGTTCTGGCCGGCAATCAAGGCGACATCGATTTGACCGATGGCCTGACCGGCCAGTAGCGTCGGCGGCAGATGGCCCGCGCCAAACATGCCGTAGAGAATTCCGTTGAGCGGCGAGATATCGGCCATGCTGCCGCCGAGCCACATCGGCAGCTCGGCGAGGCTCATGGCCATGCCGAGCCCGCGTGACGACCTGACGGAGTTTACCAGGGCCGTGTCGGTCATCGGCGCAAGCGCCTGGGTGCCGAGATTGACGTCATGTTTCAGCGCCGCCAGCAACCTCAGCTCTTCCGCGGACGGCAACAGGAGCATGCGGGCGAGTAGAGCAGCGCACCAAGACGACGCGACGAGACCGTCGGCGAATGGATCAAGACGATGGCTATCGAGGGTTTCGGCGAGGCACTGGGCGAATGCGAGGGCGCCCGACTGGATGTCCGCGCATAAGGCAAGGTGCGGCGCAGATCGTGGATCACGTTCATGCTCCACCTTACCGTTCGAATAGTCGCGTACCGAGCCTTCCGGCGCCGCGCACATTTGCTCGAGCACGGCAATATTGCGCAGAAGCGCGCGCTTGGCATGCGGCGTGACGACGAGGTCGGAGATGAAGCCGGTGATGGTGTCGTCGCCGGACGGCGCATCGACCGCGTCATCGAGGGTCAGAAGATAGAGGCCGTGCAGGCGCGTCGTTATCCCGGCGAGATCGAAGACCTGACGCAGACATTTCTGCACCGTCGCCGAATAGCCAAGATCGACCAGCACCAGGTCGGTGACATCATCGAAGTTGGGGATGGCGTGCCGCAGGTAGACGAGCATCTGCTCGCGCATGGCCGCGGCATGCGAGGCGATATCATCCGATCTGAAATGCGCCGCAAGCGCGGCTGAGAAGCGTTTGCCCGTCATTGTCGGCTTGCCGTGCTTCTCGAAGATGCGGTCGATCAGTGCGGGCTTGAACTTGAGCATGGCCTTGGCAGCCGTCGCATTGATCTCCCGGATCGAGGTGAACAACCTCGAAAGCTGATCCGCCGATGTCGCCGAGGCGATCAGGCTCACGCGCCGATTGATCTCGACATAATGCGCATCCAATTCACCGCGTTGGGCCGCGATCCGCCAGGGCAGGAAACCGTCGCGGCCGAGATAGGCGGTGGCGACCTTGCGTCCCTGCTGCTTCGCAAGAGCTTCGATATTTTGGCTGACGAAGCGGTCGAAGCCCGCCATCACCGGGCCTAGCACGCGGCGGCCGTACTCATGATTTACATGAGCGGCGGGCAATCGCTTGTCGACGGCGCGTCGCAGGCTGCGCAAACCGCCATCCAGCCGTGTGCTTTGCCGGTCCTGACCGCAGAAAGTCTTGAACGCAAAGCTTTCGGTGTCGAAACCGGACCGCAAGGTCTCGGATGCCTGAGCGTAGTGCAAGGTTTCGAGGCCGGCGCGCTGTCCGCCTTTGATATCCGAAGCTTCGTTGTCGCCGATATGAAGCGCGGTGGCGGTGTGAACGCCCTCGCCTTTGATAAAGAGAGGGAACAGACGCTCGGCCTTGCCTGTACTGCTTTCGCTCGACACGTAAAGGAAGTCGTAGGCGAGGTCAGGCTGGCAGGAGATCAGAAGCCGATGAATATGATGCTTGTGCCAATAAGTGTCGGAGAGGAAGCCGACCTTGACGCCGGCACGCTTCATCGCGTCGAACAGGCGCAGCATATCGGGGTTGACAAAGCAGAGTGCAAGCTCGGCTTCGAACTCGGCATCGATCAGTGTCCCGATTTCATCGCCGACAAAGCCAAAGAGCCGTACCGGGAAGCGCGCATAGATATCTTCGATGCTGACTTCCGCGGAATCGCGTGCTTCGCCGGCCTCCCGCCGGACTTTGGCCTCTGCAAGAATGCGATGCTGAACGAAAGACTCGACCGGCAGAGCCGTGCTGCGACGGCTGGCGAGCAAACGCGCCGTCAGTTCATAGACTCCTTCCGGAGTCGTCGTGCGGCGAAAAAGGAATGTGTCGAAGATGTCGAACGAGCATGTCGTGAGGCGCGGGATGCGGTCATAGGCGTCATCGAGCGGCCCCCCGGCGGCCGCCGCCGTGAATGCGGTCTGCATGTCTGTTGTACGCGCCGGCCGGCATTCTCAGGCGCGGTAAAAGGATACATCGGAATTCCCGCCGACAGGCGCGGTCGCCGGCAACCGTCCCGGCAAAAAATGCCCAGCTCCAGGCGGCAAAAAATGCCGACTAAGTATATGAAAAATCTTACAAAAATGAAAAATAGGCCGCCTGATCTTTAAAGCCCCTCCGTGTAAGGAATGAAGGCCAGAGTTTGTATCGCGTACAGGCCTTGATCGCAGGCCTCTCCGGAGACGCAGATGAACCAAGTTAGTATAAGCCTCGGATCAGCAGGCGCCCTTGTCGGGGCCGCGGATTTCGGGTCGAGTGCTGCATCGTCGGGGACGGTCGGGCGCGTAATGGAGGGCCCCCTGACGTCAGATTCCGACGATCTCCTGTTGGAGCGGATCGCGGCCAACGACCAGAACGCATTTCGCATGCTGGTCGAGCGTCACATCGACCGCGCCTATGCTCTCGCCCTGCGCATTCTCAACAATCGCGCCGATGCCGAAGACATCGTGCAGGACACGCTGCTGAAGGTCTGGCTGCACCGTGGTCGCTGGGAACCCGGGCGCGCCAAGTTCTCGACCTGGCTGTACCGGGTCGTCACCAATCGCTGCATCGATATCCGCCGCATGCCGCGCAGTGAGGATATCGAGCAGGTGCCGGAAGTGCCGGACGAAAAGCCGTTGCCGCTCGCCGATCTGCAGAAGACCGAAGTCGCCAGCATGCTGGAGACGGCGATGTCGCGTCTGCCCGAGCAGCAGCGCATCGCGCTGATCCTCTCCTACAACGAGGGAATGGGCAACGGCGAGATCGCCGACGTGATGCAAACGACAGTGCAGGCTGTCGAGTCTTTGCTGAAGCGCGGCCGTCAGAAGCTGCGAGACCTCCTGCGCCGGTCCGAGAACGATATTCGTGACTCGTTTACCAACGATTAAACATAAGAAACTCGTTCCGAAAAAACTTCGCCCGTGATTTCGCAATGCGCCGTTCAAGTTTGCAGACGGCGGTCGTTCCGCGTCTGCTCGGTCCTTGCGTAGTGCGGGACGGAGGGCCCTAATAACTCAAGGAGCGCTGCAATGCCTGTCATTTCCACGAACACCGCGGCCGATACCGCCGTTCGTTACCTCAATCAGAACGCCTCGTCGCAGTCGTCGTCTCTCGCCAAGATCGCCAGCGGCTCGCGTATTACCAAGGCGTCGGACGACGCCGCCGGCCTTGCCATCGCCGCGAAGATTTCCTCCGACATCACCTCGCTGCAGCAGGCATCGACCAATGCCACCCAGGCGACCGCAGTGCTGCAGACCGCCGACGGCGGCGCGTCCAACATCAGCGAAATCCTCACGCGTATGAAGTCGCTGGCGTCGCAGTCGTCCTCAGGCACGGTGACCGACACCGAGCGCACCTATCTCAACGACGAATTCGCACAGCTGCAGGACGAAATCGACGGCATCGCGACGGGCACTCGCTACAACGGCGTCAGCCTTCTCGATGGCACCAGCAGCTTCTCCTCCGGCGTGAGTGTACTTGTCGGTACCGACGCGGCGGATACGATCGATATCAAGATCGATAATCTCAGCACCACTTCGCTGGGTGTTGGCTCTCTCGACATCAGCACCCAGAGTGGCGGCGACGCGGCGATCACCGCTATCGATACGGCGGTCAGCACGGTCTCGTCCGCCCGCGCCAAGATCGGTGCGCAGGAGTCGCGGTTCGAATTCCGTTCCAACCAGATATCGACTTCGGAAGAAAATCTGAGTGCGGCGAAGTCGTCAATCTCCGACGTCGACGTTGCGGCTGAGCAGGCGAAGCTGTCGTCGGCGGAAGTGAAGACCCAGGCCGCGGTCGCCGCGGCGGCGTCGGCGAACCAGATGCCGCAGTACCTTCTGAGCCTGCTGCAGTAAGAGTGAAGTGCCGGGTCGGCGTTCGCCGCCGACCCGGACAATTCAGCGGGGCAGCATTATGGCGACCGTGTCGAGCACGACATCGACGACTTCGTACACGACCAGCTCCTCCAGCACGAGCGCGGCCAGTTCGACCGTCGATTGGGACGGTCTGATTGAGGCCATGGTTCAGACCAAGCTGGACAAGGCCGACTCGATCGACACCAAAATAACCAGTAACGAAACGAAAATTTCGAGTTATCAAAGCCTGCAGACTCTGCTGCAGGATCTGACGACCAAGGCCAAGGCGCTCAGTAATCCGTCGGGCATATCGAACCAGAGCGTCAATGTTTTCGCTGCCCGCGCCGGCTATCTGACGGCGAACGGCGACGTTACGGCGAGTTCCGTGGTGTCGGTTGACGTCGACAGCGGCACCCAGACCGGCACCTACGATCTCGAAATCAACCAGGTGGCCACCGCTCAAAAAGTGTCGAGCGGCGCGGTCGCCAGTTCGTCGGACGATCTTGGCTACACCGGGGTCTTCACAATCGGTACCGAGGATGGCACCAGCGCCAGCATCGACGTGACCAGCGATATGTCGCTAAGTGATCTTGCCGACGAGATCAATGACGCGACTTCGACCACCGGCGTGAAAGCGACTCTTCTGAAAGTATCCGACAGCGAGTATCGGCTCGTCTTGTCGACCAGCGATACCGGCAAGACCATCACGACCAGTACAACGTCAGGCGACGACGTTCTCACCAATATCGGCGTGACCGATTCGTCCGGAGCTTTCGCCGATGAAATCCAGGCGTCGCAGAAAGCCATCATCACGCTCGATGGCGTACAAATCACGCGCGACACCAATGACATATCGGATGTGCTCGATGGCGTAACCTTCCATCTTTACGCGACAACTCCGACCGATACGTCGGTATCGGTTCAGGTCGCGGAGAATCTCACCGATATCCAGACCGCGATCAGCGATTTCGTCACATCCTACAATGCGTTGCGCGACTTTGTCGCGACCCAGAGCGCTACCGCGTCGGACGGAACAGCCTCGTCGGATGCAGTTCTGTTCGGCGATGCGACCTTGCGATCGATCGATATTCTGCTTCAGCAGGATCTCAATACGATGATCGACGGAGAGTCGCTCGGCAGCATCGGCATCAGCTTCAATAGCGACAACGAACTCGAAATCGACTCGACGACGTTGCAAAACGCTCTGAACAATAATCTCGCCGACGTGCAGAAGGTCTTTGCCTTCAACATGACGTCGACATCTTCCGACATTTATCTGTTGGCCCGTGGCTCCAAGGCGCCGTCGTCGTTCACGCTCGATGTCAACGTCGATGCGTCGGGTGCCGTCACATCGGCGTCTGTCGGCGGCGACGCGTCGCTCTTCACGATCTCCGGAACGCGCATCGTCGGCAACGCTGGCACGGCCTATGAAGGATTCTCATTTTCATTCTCCGGGAAGTCATCGCAGTCGATCGACATTACGCTCAGCTATGGTCTTGCCGAGAAGGTGCGGGCCGACAGCGACGCCGTCGGCAACGCGACCAGCGGTACCCTGACGTCGACAATCCTCAATATCGAGGAACAGGACACGGATTTGGCAGCTAAAAGCGATCTTATCCGGTCGCAGGCTGAATCCTATCGCACGCAGCTCACGCAGCGTTATGCGAGAATTCAACAGCAGATTCTCGAGGCCAATTCCACGATCAGCTACCTTGAGCTCCTTACCAGCAATTCAGATTAGTAGAAGGTGCCATGAGTCAGAACTTTCAACACGGTCTTGCGCACAATGCCTATCGGTCCGCCGCGATAACGACATCGCCGCTGGCTGCTATCGTTATGCTGTACGACACGGCGATCGCGCGGCTGGGTCGAACGGTTACGTTGATAGAGGACAAGCAGTTCGAGGAGGCCTTCATCAACCTCGAACGGGCGGTCGCGATCCTGCGCGGTCTTTGCCACAATCTCGATTTTGAGAAGGGTGGCGCCTTTGCCGAGCGGATGCGGGATACCTATCTGGCCCTGATCATGTCGGCCCTCGGTGCGTTCCGGAAACCGGATGCGCCAGCGCGCTTCAAACGGCTCATCGAGGCGCTGACCGGTTTGCGCGATGCATGGGCCGATGTCCGGGTGCAGATGGCGCAGAAGAAATTCACAAGTCCTTGAATGTGCGTTGATTCTTCGCCTTGCTGCTGCTGCATTGGGGGGCTATAGGTGCGAATACGCATTACGGGGGCAGCCGTGAGCGTGCGCAACGGTGTCGGGTGGCGCCATGAATTTGGAAACGTTCCAGGACCTGGTCGACCGCTGTGGCGAAAGCAGTGCGGGCTGGCCTGCCGATATTCGCGATGAGGCGGAGCGCTTTCTTGCGTCTTCCGCCGACGCACAGGACGTTGTCGCCCAAGCCAGGATGATGCGGGAGTTGCTGTCGCAGCCGCTGGCTGAGCGCGCGCCGGCCCATCTTGCAGGGCGAATCGTCGCTCTTGCCGAGCGGATGGATGAGCACCGGCCGTCTATCAATAGAAATCTACGCCACGAACGCATTCGGACTCGTGGTGGCGAACGGCCCGACCGGACGACCCCCGCCGCACCGTTGATTTGGGTCCCCCCGCAAAAAATGTATGTGTGGCTCGGCGCGGTATTTCTGTCGGGTGTGGCATTCGGCGTCGGTGGCAGCCTGATGACCAGCCGCGCGTACATCGACTTTTCGAGTTTGTTCGCGGTGCTCAGCTGAGAGCGGCGGGATAGCGAATGACCCAGAACGACAAGCCGGAAGGCAAAGCCGGCATCGGCAAATGGCTCGCCGTTTCTCTGGCTGCCAACCTTTTTCTTGCCGGCATCGTGGCGGGCACCTTCCTTGTCGGTCCACCGTTCCGTGGCGGTCCGCCGCCGCGTCCACCCATGCAAATGATGGTGATGGAAGCCTCCGGAAAGCTGAGCCCGGAAGGCCTGCAGAAGCTACAGGATTTTGCGGACGAGTTCGAGGACAACTTCCGCAAGACCTTGGCGAGCATGGATAGCCAGCGCGAGAGCATTCGCGTCGCCTTGTTGCGCGAGCCGTTCGATGCCGCTGAGTTCTCCCGGGCACTCGACGATATGCATGTGCATTTCACGCAAAGCCGGACCCAGATCAACCAACGCTTTTCGGATGTCGTTTCCTCCCTGTCGCCCGCAGACCGGAAGCGGCTCGCGACTGTCCGCTTCCCCTGATCCCGATCTTTAATAAAAGATAAATAGCGCGCCTGCGGGCGCGTGTTTGCCTTCGCGCATTTTGCAGAGTTGGCGCGGCCATTCCGCGCCTGATTTGCCGCGCCGGGACGTATTAACTCCCGAAGCCATCAACGATCATCGTTGTGCTGAACACAAGCCGCGCGGGGCAGCCCGCCGCAGCCAGGGTCCTTATTGCCATGACGATCTCGGCCGTCAGCTCCGCCGCCACCACGACAACGAGCGCCACCTCGAGCAGCACGTCGGCGCTGTCGACGGATGACTTCCTGCAGCTTCTGGTCACCCAGCTTCAGAACCAGAATCCGCTCGATCCGACCGACACCACCGAATTCATGAATCAACTTGTGTCTTACGCGAGCTACAGCACGCAGCAGGACATGAACAGCAGCATCCAGCAGCTTGTTACGTCGATGAACAGCATGCTGGCCAGTAACGGCATCGGTTACATCGGCCAGACTGTCGAAGCCCAGGGCGACACCACCACTCTGCAGAACGGGCAGGCGAGCTGGGGCTATTCGCTGTCGAGCGCCGCCGCCAGCACCACCATCACGGTGAAGGATCAGAGCGGCAACACCGTCTACAGCACCAGCGGCGACACGTCCTCCGGCTCGCACACTTTCACCTGGGACGGCACGACCAACTCGGGCGGCAAAGCTGCCGATGGCGACTACACAATCTCGGTATCGGCCACCAACGCCAGCGGCACCTCGGTGCTCGATTACACGACCGTCATCGGCAAAGTCTCCGGCGTCGACAGCACGAGCGGCACGACCAAGCTCGTGATCGGCAACACCACGGTCGATCTCACCAGCGTTATCAGCATCAAGTCGTAAGCGGCGACCCTGTTCACGGAGTTTGAAAGATGAGTCTCACCGGTGCCTTGAATTCGGCGGTGTCGTCGCTGTCGGCGCAATCGCAGTCGATCGCGATGGTCAGCGACAACCTCGCCAATACGTCGACCTACGGCTACAAGACGACGACGGCGTCATTCGCGTCGCTGGTCACCGGCGCGTCCTCCGCGGGCTACTCATCAGGCGGCGTGCTGGTCAGTTCCCGCTCCAATATTTCCGAGCAGGGGCTGCTGACCACGTCGACCACGGCGACGAACCTGGCGATTTCGGGCAACGGGTTCTTTGTCGTCAGCGGTACGACGAATGGCTCCGATGTCGGCTATACGCGTAACGGCGAGTTCTCGACCGACAACAATGGCTACCTCGTCAACAACGGCAATTATCTGATGGGGTGGCGTACCGACGCCGACGGCAACGTCATCGGTAGTGAGAGCAGCGCTAACCTATCCGCCGTCGATACCGATATTGTTTCCGGCATAGCTGGCGCGACGACGACGATGTCAATCCAGGCGAATTTGCCGGCCGACGCGATAGCGGGCGACGAGTTCACGACCGATGTTTCGGTCTATGACTCGCTTGGTACCTCTCATTCCCTCGAGGCGACCTGGACCAAAACCGGCGACGACACTTGGTCCGTGAGCTTTGGTACCGATGCGGGCACCGTGACATCGTCTGCGATCACGGTCACCTTCAACAGCGATGGCACCTTGGCGAGCACGTCGCCGTCGCCTGCAACGCTCTCCATCGGCGGCTGGAGTACCGGCGCCGCCGACAGCACGATCACGCTCAATTTGGGATCTGCCGGCAAGGCCGACGGCCTGACGCATTACACAACCGGCGCGACGTCGCCGTCCGTCGAGGTCAACAATGTCACCTCCGACGGCATGGCCTATGGCACGCTATCGGGCGTGTCGATCGGCGACGACGGGATTGTCTCGGCGAGCTACAGCAACGGCAAGACCATCGCCATCTACAAGATACCGGTGGCCACTTTCGCCAACGCCAACGGTCTCTCCGCGGAAAGCAACGGCATCTACAAAAGTACGGCCGCCTCCGGTAGCGCGCTGCTCCATGAATCGGGAGCCGGCGGTGCCGGTGACATCATGGGAGGTACGCTCGAAGCCAGCACGGCGGACTCCAGCGAGGAGTTCAGCGTGATGATTGCGGCGCAGCAGGCCTACTCTGCCTCTTCGCAGGTCATTTCAGCCGTCAACGAGATGTTTGACACGCTGCTGAGCGCGGTGCGCTGATGTCGGAGAAGCTCGCGGCAGAAGCTGCCGACGAAGATGCCGCCCTGCGGCGCACGACTCACGTCATGGCGGCTGTCACGAGCCGGCTGCGGGCTCTTGGCCTTTACGGCGTCGATCCTGGTTCCAAAGAGGCAGCCAGTATCACTCCGGAAGGCCGCCGCGAACTCCTCATGTTTCTCTCCGAACTCGAGGAAGCGGTGAAGATCATGCAGTCCTTCGCCGACGATCTGGCATCCAACATCACGCAGCACAATCGAAGGCATAGCGCCGCGGCTGCCTACATCCAGACAAGCGCGGCATGCCGGCAGTACGGCCGGCGGCGCGGGCATTGAGCAGAGAGAAGAAGCGATGAGCAATCCATTCGCCAGCAAAAACGTGTCAGCCCGCACTCTCGGCGGCGACACGACAGCAAAGGCGCTGATCGCGCTGATCGATGAATTCATCGCGGTCGTGCGGGAGGAGAATGCCATGTTGGCGGGAGGGCTGCCCGCCTCCTTTGCGCCGGTTGCGAAGCGCAAGGCCGAACTGGCGGATGCCTTCGAAGGCTGGGTCAAGGCCGCGGTCGCCCGCGAATTCTCCGCCAATGCGGCATCGCCCGCGGTGAGTAAGGTGTTCGTCGAGCGCCTCACTTTATTCCAGCAGGTGATGAGCGAGAACATGACGCGTCTTCAGGCCGCCATGGAGGCGAGCCGCCGCCGTATCGATTCGCTGATGTCCGTCATTCGCGACGAGATGGCCGGCACGTCGTCCTACGGCGCCAATGGCAGGACCTACACGGTCGGCAGCAAACCCGGACTGCGATCCGGTTACGTCTGATTGCATTGAGGGATTCCTATGTCGTTGTCGATCGCCCGCTATGCCGCGTACTCGGCGCTGACCACGACGCAGTCGCAAATCAGTGTTTCCTCAGCGAACATCGCCAACGCGGATACCGACGGCTACACGAAGAAAACAGCGACGCAGGCGTCGACGACATCGAACGGCATTGGCACCGGCACGACGATCACCGGAATTACAAGCAACGTCGACAAGCTTCTGCTCAAGCAGCTCAACCAGGCCGAATCCGCGCTTGGGGCCGCGACGGTGACAGACAGCTATGCCAGCCAGCTCCAGTCAGCGATGGGCAGCGTCAGCGGTTCCGACGGCACCGGCACGTCGATCGCCAATAGCCTCGCGTCGCTTGCCTCGGCGCTGTCGCAGCTCGCCGACACGCCGGAGAGCACGACGCTGCAGTCGCAGTTCGTCACCACGCTCGACGATCTTGCGGCGCAGCTCCGAGACACGTCGGCCAGCATTCAGGACTTGCGGTCCAGCGCGGACCAGGAGATCGGATCGGACGTCGATGAGGCCAACGACCTGCTTGACACGATCGACGATCTCAACAAGCAGATTATGTCCGCATCCGCGAGCGGCAATTCGACGGCCGATCTCGAGGACCAGCGCAACCAGGCGCTGAAGAGCCTGTCGTCGCTGATGGACATCAACTACTACAGCACGTCCAGCGGCGCCGTTCAGGTCTATACCAGCGGCGGCACCGCGCTGCTCGACGGTACCGTGCATCATATGAGTTTTGACGCCGCGGGCACGGTGACCGCAGCCTCGACTTACAGCGCATCCGGTTCGTCGGCGTTGAGCGGCATCACGGTTGACGGCAAGGACATCACCGGCGAGATCAAGTCCGGATCGATTGCCGCGCTGGTCGAACAGCGCGACGAGACGTTGCCGGCGGTACAGGCCGAACTGGACCAGCTCGCGGTGCAGCTTGCCAATGCGCTCAACAGCGTCGCCAATACGGGCAGCGCCAGCCCGCCGCCAAACAGCCTGACCGGCAGCACCGCGGTGTCGGCGGCCGATGCGTTCAGTGGCACCGGTACGGTGCGCATCGCTGTGACGGACGACAGCGGCAATCTGGTCTCGTATCAGGACCTTGATCTTTCGAGCTACGCGACCGTCGGCGATCTGGTTTCGGCGCTCGATAATATTTCCGGTGTATCGGCCAGCGTCGGCGCTGACGGGCGCGTAACGATCGCGGCGGAAAGCGCAGGCAATGGTATTGCCATCAATGAATTGACCAGTGCGGTTGGGGCGGACGGCGAGGGGCTTTCTTCATGGCTTGGCCTCAACGACATCGTGTCGGCAACCGGCGCGTCGGATTTTGCCGTGAAATCCTCGCTTCTGGCCGATACCAGCTTGTTACCGGTATCGACCCTGGATGACACCGCCACGCTCGCTACCGGAGCGCAGGTCGTGGCCGAGGGGTCGTCGACCATCGCGCAGCAACTGTACGACACGCTCACCGGTAACCAGGCATTCGACGCCGCCGGCGATCTGTCGGCGCGCAAGACATCTTTCTCGTCCTATGCTTCGACCATCATCTCGGAAGTGGCCGCCGATGCGACCAGTGCCGCCACCGCGCTGACGACCAAGCAGACGATCGAGAGCAATCTTGCGACCTCCATCTCGTCGGCGTCGGGCGTCAATATCGACGAGGAAACGGCCAGGCTGAGCCAGTTGCAAAACGAATATGCCGCCGCGGCGCAACTGGTGCAGATCCTCAACAGCATGTTCGAATCGCTGCTCGGCACATTGGAATAATAGTCGCGGGAGATTTCATCATGATCGGCCGCGTCGCGACCTTTGCTCTGAGCAACAGCATGATCGATGCCGCGCTCCTGACGCAGGCCAAGGTGGCGGAAAAGCAGATGCAGAGCGCGTCCGGCCTCATATCGTCCGACTATGGCGGTCTTGGCGGCGCGACGTCGCAGAAGGTTCTCAGTCTTCAGGTGTCGCTGACGCAATCGCAAGCCTATTCGGATGCGGCCAGCAGCGCCAATGACCGCGTTCAGGTGATGTATTCGACGACCGGTTCGATCGTTGATCTGCTCAACAATTTCAAGTCGACGTTGACCTCGTCTGTATCGGCCACCGGCACCGATGCCGATACCTTACAGGATACGGCAGCCTCGGCGCTGAGCGATCTGGCTTCGCTGCTCAATACGCAATATGGCGGGCGTTACCTTTTTGCCGGATCGGCGACCGAGACCGCGCCGGTGGATCTGTCGAATTATTCGGCGACCTCGACCTCGTCCGTGGACACATCGTACTATCAAGGCAATAGCGATCTCGCCTCGGTGCGAGTATCCGGCAGTCGCACCATCACCTATGGCGTGACGGCGGACAATTCGGCATTCGAGCAGGCCATGCGGGCGATCAGCTCGATCGCCAATGGCGGGACCATCGACAATGACATTATCTCGAGCGCGCTCGATCAGACGACTAAGGCCATCGACTCGGTAATCGGTGTGCAGACCCAGCTGTCGCTGACGTCGTCGCAGCTTGAACGCAGCATCGACGTCCAGACCGATTTCCAGGATGCGGCGAGTACGGTGAGCTCATCCCTTACTGAAGTCGACGTGGCTGCCGTCACAGCCCAACTGACGACATACCAGTCGCAACTGGAAGCTTCCTATGCGGCAATTTCAAAGATTCAGGGGCTAAGCCTGGTCAATTACTTGAGTTGATAAAGCGGCTTTTGGAGCGCAGCTAGCCTCTCAAAATCAGCTCGGCCGCTTTCGCACCCACCATCATGGCCGGAGCATTGGTGTTGCCCGACGGCACGGTTGGAAAAATGGAGGCGTCGGCGACCCGTAAGCCTGTGATGCCGTGGACCCGCAAGGCCGGATCGACGACGCAGCCGGCCGGGTCGATGCCCATGCGGCACGTTCCGCTGGGATGGAACACCGAATAGGCGCGCTGCCGGACGTCGTCGAGGAGATCGGCATCGGAGTGCCGATTCGGTCCGGGCGCCAGTTCATCTTTCACGAGGCTTGCGAAGGTGGGTGTCCGTGCCAGCGCGCAGAGAAACCGCGCGCCATGAAGCAGCGTGTCGATATCGTCCGGATGCGACAGGTAATTCGGCACGATCGCCGGCGCGACCGTGGGGTCGACTGAGCGGATGGCAACATGGCCGCGACTCTTGGGGCGGCACGGTGACACGCTTGTCGAGAAGCCGGAGAACGGATCGGGCTTCATCAGTGCGCGGACACGCGGCGGCGCCTTGGTATAGCTCAGCGGGGAGAAGTAGAGCTGGATGTCGGGCCGTGCCACGTTCGGCCCAGACCGATAAAAGCCGCCACCCTGGTTGACGCTCAGCGACAGCGGGCCCCGGCGGCCGAGCAGATAGGACAAACCGACGCGCAGTTTTCCGGAGAGCGGCAAGAGATCGTCGTTCAGGCTTGGCCGCGTTGATTTGTAGACGTGGTCATAGCAAAGATGATCCTGGAAGTTCTGGCCGACGGCGGGACTGTCGCTGATGACGTCGATGCCGTGCTCATTCAACAAGTGGCCGGGGCCGATGCCGGATAGCTGCAATAGCTGTGGCGAGTTGAACGCGCCGCCGCACAATATGATTTCCGCGTTGGCGTGATACCGTTTCACTTCGCCGTGCTGCCGGCATTCGACGCCGATGGCGCGGCGGCCGTCGAACAGGATGCGCGTTACCAAAGTCTCGGCTTCGACGCGCACTCGTCCGGTGCGCAGGGCCGGGCGCAGGAACGCGCGCGCCGCGGATTCGCGGATGCCGCCGCGCGTCGTGATCTGATAGGTGCCGATGCCTTCGGTCGTCGCGCCGTTGAGATCGGGATTGAACGGAAGGCCCGCTTCGGTGCCGGCCTTGATGAACAGCGCCGTCAGGGGATGCGCCGTCCTTGCTATGTCGGTGACATGCAGGGGGCCGCCGGCGCCATGCCATTCGGATGCGCCGAGATCATGATCCTCGATGCGGCGATAGAGCCGCAGCACATCCGACCAGCCCCAGCCACGGTTGCCCAGCGCTTCCCAGCCGTCATAGTCCTCGGCCTGGCCACGCGAGTAGACCATGGCGTTGATGGCGCTCGAGCCGCCGACGACCTTGCCGCGCGGTTGATAGATGCGCCGGTTCGCCAGGCCGGGCACCGGCTCGGTCTCGTACATCCAGTTGACGGCAGGATTATAAAACATCTTGCCGTAGCCGATCGGCAGATGAAGCCACGGGCTGCGGTCGCTCGGACCGGCTTCGAGGACAAGGATTTTTCCTTTGCCGGCGGCCGCCAGTTCGCCGGCGATCACGCAGCCTGCGGAGCCGGCGCCGATGATGATGATGTCAAACGAATCCAAACAGCATCCCTCCGTCGTGCGCGCGGACTTTAGGCAGGTCCGCTGCCGCTGCAGAGGTCCATTCTCGGGTTAGCGTCGGTCCAGTACCGGAGAAGACGTCATGCCGATTTCGCGCAGGCGGCAGGCGAGAGCTCGGCAAAGACATCCTTGAGCGTCGCGATTCCGGCCTCGATCTGCGCCGGTGAGAAGCCGCTGAAGCCGAGGGCAAAGCCCTGCCGGTCGTTGGGCGCGATGCAGAAGCGTCCGATCGGCGTGAGGGTGACGCCACGTTCCGCCGCGCGCCGGGCGACAGCCTCGGCGTTGAAGCCCGGTGCGAGGTAGGCGACCGTGTGCATGCCCGTGGTCGCCGGCCTGATGTCCAGAACGTCACCCAGATGCTTCTGCACGCCGTCGTAAAGCGTCTGATAGCGCTCGTGATAGGCCTTGCGCATGCGGCGGATGTGCGTGGCGAAATGCCCTTCGACAATGAAGTCCGCGACGATCGCCTGGATCGCTGTCGGCACGCCTGGCAGGAAGGCTTCGAGGCTGGTTCGGAAATGCTCGGTCAACGCTGGTGGTGCGAGGATGAAGCCGAGACGCAGTGACGGGAACAGCGATTTCGAGAACGAGCCGACATAGATGACGCGGCCAGCCTGATCCATGCTTTGCAATGTCGGCATGGGCAAGCCCGAGAAACAGAATTCGCCGTCCCAATCGTCCTCGATGATCCAGGCCCCTCGTTGTTCGGCGGCGGCGAGCAGGGCGACGCGCCGCTCCAGCGCCATGCTCACGCCGAGTGGCTGTTGATGCGACGGCGTCACGAAAGCGAGCCGGAAGTCGGGCGCCTTGCGCAGCGCGTCTTCGACATCGAGCCCGTCGTCATCGACCCGCACCGGCACCAGATCGGCGCTGGAGACGACAATGCTATTGCGGGCGCCGATGGCGCCGGGGTCCTCGAACCAGACCTTGTCGCCGGGATCGATCAGTGTCGACGCGATGAGCTGAAACGCCTGCTGCGCGCCGGCGACGATGAAAATCTGCTGCCAGTCGCACCGGATGCCGCGGTTGGTGCGCAAATGGCCGGCGATGGCTTTGCGCAACAGGTCGTGGCCGTGCGGGTCGGGATAGCCGAGCACGTCCTTGCGCGCCTCGCGCCAGTGCTTGCCGGAGAGACGCGCCCATTGTGCCATCGGGAAGGCATCATAGGCCGGGATAGCCGTGGTGAACGCTCGCGGCTCATGCACCAGACGGGGTACGAAACGGCTCGATGCCGACGCCATTGATTGGGCCAGCCGCGCGCTCTTTTCCGATACGACCGGCCCCTGAGGTGCGACGGGCGGACGCTCGGTCTTCAGCGCCTGGCTGACATAGGTACCGGCGCCGACGCGGGACTCGATGAGGCCCTCGGCGGCGAGCTGATCGAAGCATTCGACGATGGTAGCCCTGGCGACGTTCAGTTCGTTTGCCAGCGTCCGCGTCGAGGGCAGGCGCCCGCCGCCCTCGAGCGAGCCGGACATGATGAGCTCGCGCAAATGGGCGCAGATCTGAACGCTAAGGCCGTGCGAGGCCTCGCGATCGATGGCGATCGACTGCAGTAACGCGCCTCCCGCCCGCTTAACCACCGTTTTTCCCCGCTGTGCCGATCCAAACTGGGCCAATGGCCCCGCTAAAAAGCGGAGTGGCCTTCTTATTCGGTCAGAATGGACCTTAAGAGCAGACCATTTCAACTCTAAAAATCCGGCACGACGGATAAAGAACGCCCATCGCGTCGCTTCCGCCGCCAGTATCGAATGGCGAAGCCAATGAAGATCACGAAGCTCGAGACCTTTTCTACCCAGCATATCGGCTTCGTTCGTGTGACGACGGAGGATGGTGCGCAAGGTTGGGGCCAATTCTCCCCTTATAATGCCGACATCACCGCTGCGGTCTTTCATCGCCAGATTGCGCCATGGTCTCTCGGCGCTGACGCCTTCGATATTGAGGCTCTGGTCGAGACCATTCCCGAGCGCGAGCATAAATTTCCGGGCTCGTATCTGTTCCGCGCACTAACCGGGCTCGACACCGCGCTGTGGGATCTGCGCGGCCGCGTCGAGAAGAAAAGCGTTTGCGAACTTCTCGGCGGCAAGCCGCGGCCGTTTCCCGTTTATGCGTCCAGCATGAAGCGCGGCGAGATCACGCCGGAGGCGGAGGCGGAGCGTCTCAAGCGGCTGCAAGGGGAATTCGGCTACACGGCGTTCAAGTTTCGCGTCGGCAAGGAATGCGGGCACGATGTCGACGAATGGCCTGGCCGGACCGACGCCATCGTGCCGCAGGTCCGTGATGCCCTCGGCGACAAGGCGCGGCTCCTGGTTGACGGCAACAGCGCCTATACGCCGGCCAAGGCCATCGAAGTCGGCCGCATGCTGGAAGATCACGGCGTCATCCATTTTGAGGAGCCGTGCCCCTATTGGGAGCACGCCTGGACGGCGGAGGTCAGGCGGGAACTGGACCTGGACGTGACCGGTGGCGAACAGGACTGCGACCTGACTTTGTGGCGCTACATCATCGACAACAAGGTCGTCGATGTCGTCCAGCCGGACGTTTGCTATCTTGGCGGGGTCACGCGGATGCTGAAGGTGGCGCGTTGGGCCGCGGCCGCGGGGCTGCCCGTGACGCCGCATTCGGCCAATCAGTCGCTGGTCACGACATTCACCCTGCACATCATGGGCGCGATCCCGAATGCCGGGCCTTACGTGGAATTCTCCATTGAGGGCCGGGACTACTATCCATGGGAGGAAGGGCTGCTCCTCAACCCGCTGCAGGCCAAGGACGGGGCGGTCGACATACCTGCCGGTCCGGGTTGGGGCATCGACATCAACCCGGCCTGGCTTGAGGCCTCCAACTACATCTTGAGCGAACGGTCGTGAGCGGGGCGTCCTCAGCCTTGGTCGCGGAGGTCCTGACGACCGGTACTCTGACGGGGCTGCCGCAGGGGCATTTTATCGGAGGTCGGATTATCGGGCCTACATCCGGCAACACGATGGACAGCTTCGACCCCGGCCGTGGCCGAGCGTTCGCCCGCTTTGCCGCCGGCGATGGTGCCGACGTTGACGCCGCGGTCGCCGCCGCCAGGACGGCGCTGCGCGGCCCATGGCGGCAGATGGGACCGGCCGAGCGCGGCCGTATCCTCGCCAAGGCCGCCGCGATGTTGCGCGAGCGCGCGGCGCGCTTTGCGGTGGTCGAAAGCCTCGACAGCGGCAAGAGGCTCTCGGAAGCCGAGGGCGACCTGCGCGGCGTCGCCCGTGCCTTCGAATATTATGCCGGCGCGGCGGACAAGCTGCATGGCGAGGGGCTGCCGCTTGGGCGACTGTATGTAGGTTTCACCTCCCAGGAGCCGGTCGGGGTCGTCGCCCAGATCATCCCGTGGAACTACCCGTTGTCGACCGCCGCCCGGGGCATCGCGCCGGCTTTGGCGGCCGGATGTACAGTGGTGGCCAAACCCGCCGAACAGACCCCGTTCACCGCCTTGATGCTGGCCGAACTGCTGCATGAGGCCGGCCTGCCCGCCGGCGTCCTCAATGTTGTCACTGGCACGGGCGCCGAGGCCGGGGCGCCGCTGGTCGCCCATCCGGACATCGACCACATCACCTTCACCGGCTCGGTCGCGACCGGCAGTGCGGTCATGCGCTCGGCCGCCGACAACGTGACGCGGCTGGTCCTCGAACTCGGCGGCAAATCGCCGCTGGTGGTCCTCGCGGACTGCGACATGAACGCCGCCCTCAACGGTGTCGTCGAGGCGATCTACGAGAACGCCGGGCAGATCTGCTCGGCGGGATCGCGCCTCGTTCTCGACCGGTCGATCGCCGATGTCTTCCTCGGCCGGCTCGTCGCGTGGGTGGAGAAATTCCGCATCGGCCATGGCCTGACCAATCCCGATCTCGGCCCGGTCAATTCACGACGCCAACTCGACATTATCGACGCTCACGTGCGACGCGCGGTGAAGGCGGGCAACCATGTACTCACCGGCGGCGCCATCGCGACAAGTGACGCGGGCGGCTGGTTCTACCAGCCCACCATCATTTCGGCGCAGAGCGCGGCGGACCCGCTGGTGCAGGAAGAAATCTTCGGTCCGGTACTGGTGGTGCAGATCGTCGATGGGCCGGACGAGGCACTCACCGCAGCGAATGCGACGTCTTATGCACTCGTTGCCGGCATCTATTCGCAGAACATCACCGAAGCCTTGCGTTTTGCCCGCGATGTCGATGCCGGACAGGTATTCATCAACGAATGGTTCGCCGGCGGCATCGAAGTGCCTTTCGGCGGCAACCGGAAATCGGGCTTCGGCCGGGAAAAAGGCATGGCGGGCCTGCGCAGCTACTGCAAAATGAAAAGCGTCGTCGCGCGCATCTGACGACAAACGGGGCCGGCCACGTGAACGCAGCACTCTTCACCAACGACTTCAAACCGGCGCCGTACTGGTGGGATCACGTGCCGCGGCCGGCGCTCGAGGCCAAGGCGCCGCCATCGCACGCCGATGTCGTCGTCATCGGCTCCGGCTATACCGGTCTGCATGCCGCCATTCAGACGGCGCGCGGCGGCCGCCACACCGTCGTGCTCGATGCCGAGGCGGCCGGCTTCGGTTGCAGCACCCGCAATGGCGGACAGGTCTCGACCAGCATCAAGCCGTCCTATGACATGTTGGCGCGCCGCCATGGCGCGCAGCGCGCCTTCGACATCCTCAAGGACGGTCAGAACTCACTGCGCTTCATGGCTGACTTCATCCGCGAGAATGGCCTCGACTGCGATTTCCATGTCGTCGGGCGTTTCCACGCCGCGCACAATGCCGCGCAATATGAAGCGCTGGCCGAGCGGGTGAAGAACCAGCCCAAGGGCCTCGAAGTGGGCGCCCATATGGTGCCGCGCACCGAACAGCGCCGTGAGATCGGCTCTGACGGTTATTTCGGCGGCGCCGTCTATGAGCAGCACGCCTCGGTCGATCCGGCGCGCTATCATCAGGGCCTGCTCGACCTCGCCATCGCCGCCGGTGTTAAGGTCGTGGCCCATTGCCCGGCGCTGTCGATCGAGCGCAGCGGCGACCGGTTCATCGTCAAGACGGTGCGCGGGACGATCGACACGCGTGACGTGGTCATTGCCACCAATGGCTATACTAGCGATCTGACGCCATGGCTGAAGCGGCGCGTCATCCCCATCGGCAGCTACATGATCGCCACCGAGTTGCTCGATCGATCGCTGGTCGATGAATTGATCCCGCAGAACCGCATCGTCAGCGATACGCGCCGCGTCATCTATTACTATCGTGCATCCCCGGATCGCCGGCGCATCCTGTTCGGTGGCCGCGTGTCGCTGAACGAGACCGACCCGATGCTCAGCGGCCCCAAGTTGCACGCCGACATGGTCGCGATCTTTCCGCAACTCGCGTCGACGAAAATCAGCCATTCGTGGTGCGGCTTCATCGCCTACACCTTCGACGAGCTGATGCATGTCGGCCAGCGCGACGGCATGTATTACGCCATGGGATATTGCGGCGCCGGGGTCGGGACGGCGAGCTATTTCGGCATGCGGGTCGGACAGAAGGTGCTGGGCCTGGCCGAGGGGCGCACTGCGCTCGACGGCCTGAGCTTCCAGACGCGGCCGTTTTACACGGGAAACCCTTGGTTTTTGGCGCCTTCGATCCTGTATTATCGCTGGCGCGATGGGCGCGGCTGAGCGATGCCGGATGACCGATAAGGCCGTCCGGGGGAGTGGACCCCTCCTATTTCCAGACTGGCTCTTCTGTCCCGCCTGGGAATACGGACCGATACGGTATGGGTTTAGGATCGGCGATAAGACCAATCAAATAACGGTCGCCCCTGACAACCCAGGCTGACATTCATGACCAGGGTGAGGAGCTCAGAATGACGCGCAATCGATCCAAATTAGCCTTCGCATCACTTGCCATCATTGGCGCCGTCGGCCTCGCTAGCACGACCGTCGGTGCGCAGGAGCTGACCGTCGTGTCCTTCGGCGGCGCCTATCAGGAAGCCCAGAGCAAGGCGCTGTTTCAGCCGGCTGCCAAGGCGCTCGGCATCAAGATCAAGGAAGAGACCTACACCAGCATTTCCGACGCGGTGGTCAAGGTGAAGGCCGGCGCGATCACGTGGGACGTCGTGGCGAGCGGCTCCGGCAGCGCGGCGCGCGCCGGCGCCGGCGGCTACCTCGAGAAGCTCGATTATAACGTGATCGACCGCTCGACCTTTGTGCCGAATACCAGCCAGGACTATTGCGTCGGTGGCGACGTGTTCTCGACCGTGATGGCCTGGAACACCAAGACCTACGGCAATAACCCGCCGAAGTCCTGGGCCGATTTCTGGGACGTCAAGAAATTCCCGGGCAAGCGGTCTTACCGCAAGGGCGTGGCCGGAGCGCTCGAGCCGGCGCTCATGGCCGATGGCGTGCCAGCCGACAAAGTCTACGAAGTGCTGTCGTCGCCGGGCGGCATCGAGCGCGCTATCAAGAAGATCAAGGAGCTCAAGCCGCACATCAGCGTGTGGTGGTCGTCGGGTGCGCAGCATGCGCAGCTGATGAAGGACGGCGAAGTCGACATGATCACCGGGTGGAACGGCCGCTTCGACGTGGTCGCCAAGGACGGCGGCAAGGTCGCCTACACCTTCAATCAGGCGCTGCTCGACTATGATTGCTACGCCATTCCGAAGGGCGCGCCAAACAAGGCTCTGGCGATGAAATTCCTCGCCGAGATGTCCAAGCCGCAGTACCAGGCTGAATTCACCAAGTACATCACCTACGGGCCGACCAACAAGAAAGCCTACGAGATTGGCGCGATCGATGCGGCCTATGCCAAGAAGCTGCCGTCGCACCCCGACAACGTCAAGAACCAGTTGTCGGTCAATCTCGAATGGTACATCAAGAACGAAGAGAAGGCCGCGGCCGCGTACCAGAACATGCTGACCGAGTAACGCACACCGGCCGGGACGCGACATGATCTGCGCCCCGGCCATTCGCTTCATGACAATCGACAGTCCCCGGCTACATGGCATCCGCATCGGCACTCGACATTCACGTCCGGCAGGTCTCCAAATCCTACGGGGCTGTCGCTGTGCTCGATCGGGTCGATCTGCACGTTCAGGCTGGTGAATTTCTGACCCTGCTCGGTCCGTCCGGCTCGGGGAAGACCACGCTGCTGATGGTGCTCGCGGGCTTCACCCGCCCCGATTCCGGCAGCATCCTGTTCGGTACCCGGGAAGTGATCCGTCTCGCGCCGCAGAAGCGCGATCTCGGCATGGTGTTCCAGAATTACGCGCTGTTTCCGCACATGAACGTTGCGGCCAACATCGCTTTTCCGTTGCGGCTGCGGAAAGTCGGGGCCGCCGAGTCGGCGAAGCGCGTCGAGGCTGCGCTCGATATGGTGCAACTCGCCGGCTACGGCGCCCGCGGCATCCACGAACTCTCCGGCGGCCAGCGCCAGCGTGTCGCGCTCGCCCGCGCGCTGGTGTTCGAGCCGCGCATTATCCTAATGGACGAGCCGCTGTCGGCGCTCGACAAGCAACTGCGCGAATTAATGCAGCTCGAACTGCGCCGCCTGCACGAGAAGCTCGGCACCACCACGATCTACGTGACGCACGATCAGCGCGAGGCGTTGACCATGTCCGACCGCATCGCGGTGATTGACAAGGGCAAGCTGGCGCAGCTCGATACACCGCAGCGCATCTATTCGAAACCGAACAATCGCTTCGTCGCCGAATTCATCGGCGAGTCGACATTCCTGAGCGCCACGATGACGAGCGGCGTCTGCCGTTATCGCGACGTGGTCATCAAGGCCGACGGCGCGCCGTTGCGCGATGGCCGTTGTCTCATGATGATCCGGCCCGAGCAGCTCCAGATCGTCGATGGCGCGGCGATGGAAGACATGAACCGCTTCAGCGGCCGCATTCTCGGCCGCGTGTTTCAGGGCGACACGATGCGCATCGAGGTCGATCTCGGCGACGGCGACATCGTGACACTGCGTGTGCCGGCCAATAGCGCCGGCCTCCAGTCGCTGCCGGCGGATGGCGGTACGATTACGCTCGGCCTCGCTGTTGCGGATACGACGCTGCTGCCGGATGAGGGCTGAGCGGCCATGAGCGCGACCGTCCAGGCAACGGCTTCACTCAGCAACGACCACGCCGCCGCTTTGAGCAAGGACCGACTGATCGAGCGCTGGCTGATGCTGTCGCTCGCCGCGCCCGCGTTGCTGCTGGTGCTCGTGTGCCTGCTCGTCCCGGTGGCCTGGCTGTTCTACATGTCGTTCTACACCGACGGCGGCCAGGCGACTTTGGTCAACTATCAGCGGCTTGTCGAACAGCCGTCCTACGCACGGATCTTCTGGACGACGTTTGAGGTGAGCGTGCTCACCACCGGCATCTGCGCCGTGCTGGGTTATCCTTTGGCCTATTTCATGTCGCAATTGTCGACCCGCGCCGCCAATCTGTGCATGATCGCGGTGCTGCTGCCGTTCTGGACGTCGCTGCTGGTGCGCACTTATGCGTGGCTGGTGCTGCTGCAGCGCTCCGGTCTGATCAACAGCTGGGGCATGCAACTCGGCCTGTGGTCGGAGCCGCTGCCGCTGGTCAACAACATGGCGGGCACGCTGATCGGCATGGTGCACATCATGCTGCCGTTCATCGTGCTGCCGCTCTATGGCAGCATGCGTGCCATCGACCGCACGCTGCTGCAGGCCGCGGCCAATCTCGGCGCCGGCCCGGTGCAGAGCTTCTGGCGGGTGTTCCTGCCGTTGTCGCTGCCGGGGCTGACGGGCGGCGTCCTTATTGTTTTCATTCTCTGCCTCGGCTTCTACGTCACGCCCGAGGTGCTCGGCGGCGGCCGGGTGATCATGGTGTCGAGCCGCATCGCCAGCGATATCGACACTTTCCTCAATTGGGGTTCGGCGAGTGCGCTCGGCGCGGTGCTGCTGGTGTTGACGTTCCTGCTGCTGTGGATCGCCTCGCGGGTGGCGAAGGGCTTCTCGCTGTTCGGAGCGGGGCACTGACATGATGTGGCTCGACCGGCCCGCGACGGACACGCAGATCACGCACCGCTCACGGCTGTGGCTCTACGCTCTGGCCGTCGTGCTGTTCGCGTTCCTGATCGTGCCGACGCTGATCGTCATTCCGATGTCATTCTCGGAATCGCAGTATCTCGAGTTTCCGCCACGCAGCCTGTCGCTGCGCTGGTACGAAACCTATTTCAACTCGCGCTCGTGGATGCAGGCGACGGCGACGTCGTTCAAAGCGGCGGCGCTGACCGTTGTGGTGGCGACGCCGCTCGGCACCATTGCGGCCTATGGGCTCTATAACGCCGAGCTGGCGACGGCGCGGCTGGTGTCGCTATTACTGGTCACACCGATCGTCATTCCGGTCATCCTGGTCGGCACGGCCATCTTCTACGCCTATGTGAAGCTGAAGATGGTCAATTCGCTGATCGGGGTCGTGCTGGCGCACAGTATCCTGGCGATCCCGATCGTTATCATGATCGTGACATCGGCGCTCAAGAGCTTCGACATGAATCAGGAGCGCGTCGCGCGCAGCCTTGGCGCCTCGCGCATCGAGGCTTTCTTCATGGTCGTGCTGCCGCAGATCAAGTTCGCGATCCTCACTGCCGCGGTGCTATCGTTCCTGACGTCGTTCGATGAGGTCATTGTCTCGCTGTTCGTGTCGGGCGGCGAGAACTCCACCCTGACACGCAATATGTTCGCGGCGTTGCGTGATCAGATCGACCCGACCATCGCCGCGATCTCGACGATGATGATCGTTGTCACCAGCGTGCTACTGGCGCTGGCGCAGTTGTTCGGCCAGCAGAGCAAACGCTAGACCATGATCCATTCGGATTGAATCTAATCATGGTCTAGCTTTTTTTTGAGCATGATCTTTTCCGAAAACCGGTTCCCACTTTTCGGGATCATGCTCTAGCGACGAGGTTTCACACCTCGCCGCGATAGGCCTTGTCGAGCAGCGCGCGCGCGGCCGTGTCAGTCACGGGCACGGGATTGCCGCCGGCGGTCGGATCTTCCGGCGCCATCGCCGCCACCAGGTCGAATTTCGAATCGTCGACGCCGAATTCCTTGAGCGTGTGCGGCACGGCGAGCGCCTGGCGCAGTTCCATGACCCAGGCGAGGAAAGCGTCGAAGGTTGGCGTCAGTCCGAGATAGGCGGCGAGCCGCGCGATCTTCGTTTCGATTTTCGGCCGGTTGAACACCAGCACGTAAGGCATGAACACGGCGTTGGTCATGCCGTGATGCGTGTCGTACAGCGCGCCGACCGGATGCGACAGCGCGTGGATGGCGCCGAGGCCTTTCTGGAACGCGGTGGCGCCCATCGCTGCCGCCGACATCATGTGCGCGCGGGCTTCGATGTCGTTGCCGTTCTTGTAGGCACGGGGCAAATACTCCTTGACGAGGCGCATGCCCTCGACGGCGATGCCGTCGCCCATCGGATGATAGGACGGTGCGCAATAGGCTTCGAGGCAATGCGCCAGCGCGTCCATGCCGGTGCCGGCGGTGATCTTCGGCGGCATGCCGACCGTCAGTTCCGGATCGCAGATGGTGACTTTCGGCATCATGCCGGGATGGAAGATGACCTTCTTGGCATGGGTTGCCTGCTGGGTGATGACGCCGGCGCGGCCGACCTCGGAGCCGGTGCCTGCGGTGGTCGGCACCGCGATGACCGGCGCGATGCCTTTGGGATCGGCGCGGGTCCAGAAATCGCCGATGTCCTCGAAGTCCCACATCGGCCGTGTCTGTCCGGCCATGAAGGCGATGACCTTGCCGGCGTCGAGCGCGGAGCCGCCACCGAAGGCAATGACGCTGTCATGCGCGCCGGCCTTGAGCACCTTGAGGCCGGCCTCGACATTGGCGTCGTTCGGATTGGATCTGACATCGGAGAACACGCCGATCCCGAGCCCGGCGGCGCGCAAGGCGTCGACCGTTTTCTGCGTCATAGCTTGCGCGGCGAGGAATGGATCGGTGACCAGCAGCGGCTTGGCAAAGCCGAGCTCGTTGCAGATCCGCGGCAGTTCCTTGATACGGCCGGCGCCGAAACGAACGGCGGTCGGATAATTCCAGTTGGCGGTCGGGGAGGAGGGCATGGCGAACTCTGCTGGGTGTGCGAATATGAAGGGAGCGCTCAGGACAAGGTCCGGAGGTGATAACTCTTGGCGCGGGTGAGCATGTCGTAACCGATCTCTGACAGGCTGACGCCGCGGCCGGTGTCTTTGACGCCGGTCCAGGCCAGCGCCGGATCGAGATAATCGCAGCGATTCATGAACACCGTGCCGGTCTCGACCTGCCGGCCGATCGACAGCGCGGCTTTCTCGTCGGAGGTCCAGATCGCGGCGGTGAGGCCATAGGCGCTGTCGTTCATCAGCCGGATCGCCTCGTCGTCGCCCGAGACCTTCATGATGCCGACCACCGGGCCGAAATTCTCGACGGTCATCAGCTCCATCGTGTGATCGACGTTCGTCAGCACCTGCGGCATGATGTAGGTGCCGCGGCCGTCATCGGCGGGAAATAGTTTCGGATCGATGTGGCTGCGCGCGCCTTTGGCGACGGCGTCCCTGATCTGGCGGCGCACGACCTCGGCGCCACGCGGCGTCGCCATCGGCCCGAGCGTCGTCGTCTCATCGAGCGGATTGCCGAGCTTGTAGGCGCTGGTCAGTTCGACGAAACCGGAGACGAAGGCGTCATAGAGCGACTCGTCGACATAAATGCGCTCGATGCCGCAGCAGCACTGACCGGAATTGAAGAACGCGCCATCGACCAGGTTGTCGACGGCGTGCTTGAGATTGGCGTCGGCGCGCACATAAGCGGGGTCCTTGCCGCCGAGCTCAAGGCCGAGCGTCGTAAATGTCCCGGCGGCGGCGCGTTCGATGGCCTGGCCGCCGGCGACCGACCCGGTGAAATTGGCGTGATCGACCGCGCCGCTCGAGAGGATGCGCGCGGTGTCGTCATGCGTCAGCACGAGATTAGCGAACAGCCCGGCCGGCAGGTCGGCGGCGCGCATCGCCTTTTCGAAGCGCTCGCCGACCAGGATCGTCTGCGCCGCGTGCTTGAGGATCACAGCGTTGCCCGCGACCAGCGCCGGCACGACGCTGTTGACCGCGGTGAGATACGGATAATTCCACGGCGCGATGACCAGGACGACCCCGGCCGGCGTCTTGTCGATGAAGCGTGTGAAGCCTTCGATGGGCTTAGGCACATGCGGCTTGAGCGCGTCCGGCGCGATCGCGATCATGTGGCGGGCGCGCTCCTCGAACGGCCTGAATTCGCCGCCCCATTTCACCGGGCGGCCCATCTGCCGGGCGATTTCCGGCACGACCTCCTGGTTCATCGCCAGCATGGCGTCGACGAAGGCGGTCATCTTCGCCATGCGTTCGGCGAGCGGCACTTGCGCCCATTGCTTCTGCGCGCGCCGAGCCGCCTGCAACGCGGCGTCGATGGCGGCGGCGCTGGCCGAAGGGTGGCGCGCGACTTCGCTGCTGTCGATGGGAGAAATGCAGACAACGTCAGGCATGATGAGATCCAAAGGGGAGAGAGGAGTCGGGAGCGAGCGGCGGTCGTCGCCCGCTCAGATGATTTCGAAGTAGCGCTGCATTTCCCAGTCGGTGATGGCGCGGCGGAATTCGCGCTCTTCCCACTCGCGCGACGCGGCGTAATGCTCGACGAAGGCATCGCCGAACAGCGCGCGCGCCGGCTGCGACGCTTTCAGCCGTTGCGCGGCGTCCCACAAGGTGCGCGGCAGCGCGCGTTCGTCGGGCAGTTTCACTTCGTAGGCGTTGCCTGTCAGCGCCGCGCCAGGCTCGATACGATTCTCGATGCCCCACAGGCCCGAGCCGATCGCCGCCGCCATCGCGATGTACGGATTGATGTCAGCCGCGGCGACGCGGTACTCGACGCGCTGCGATTTCTCCGAACCTTCGATCACGCGCAGCGCCGTGGTGCGGTTGTCGACCGACCAGGCGGAGTCGGTGGGCGCCCAGAACCCGGGGATCAGCCGCGTATAGCTGTTCACCGTGCAGGCCACCATCGCCAGCAGTTCCGGCATCAGCGCCTGCTGGCCGCCGACGAACCAGCGCATGATGTCGGACATGCCATGTGGCTTTGCGGCATCGTGGAACACGCCCTTGCCGGTCTTGCTGTCCTGCAACGAGGTGTGCAGATGACCGGACTGCCCCGGCCAGTCATGCGATGACTTGGCCATGAACGAGGCGATCCAGCCGCGCTTCTGCGCCAGCACCTTGGTGTAGGTCTTGAACAAAGCCGCCTTATCGGCGGCGATGAGCGCTTCATCGACGCGGATCGCGGCCTCGAGCACGCCGGGCCCGGTCTCGGTGTGCAGGCCCTCGATCTCGAAGTTCATGCCGCGCGACAGGTCGAGCAATTCGCGATAGAAATCGGCATGCACCGATGAGCGGAGCATCGAATAGCCGAAGAATCCGGGCGTGATGTTCTTCAGATTGCGGTAATTCTTCTCGCGCACCGAATGCGGGGTTTCCTCGAACAGGAAGAATTCGAATTCCGCCGCGGCGCTGACTTTGAAGCCCATATCAGCGGCGCGCGCCAAGACCCGGCGCAAGGTGCCGCGCGGACAAACTTCTTCCCACTTGTCGGCGAACTCGCACAGGAACAGCGGCAGGTCGTCCTCGAGCGGAAGCACGCGCATGGTCTCCGGCAGGAGACGCACCGCCGCGTCGGGATAACCGGTGTGCCAGCCGGTGACCTTCACATTGTCATAGAGCTGGTCGTTGCTGTCCCATCCGACGACGACGTCGCAAAAGCCAAGTCCCTTCTCGATCGAACTCTCGAACTTATCGCGGCCGATGTATTTGCCGCGAAAAACCCCATCGACGTCGAACAGGCCGACGCGGACATAGGGCAGGTCGCGCTGGCGGACGTAATCGACGGCTTCCTGCGCGGAAGAAATGGCGGGTATTTTTCGCATGATTGCCCCTGAGAAACGCGAGGGAAATCATAGCGGAACCGGAACGCCCGGAACAGTAAAAAACGGGACGATTCAGTTACTTAGGACGCAAAATGGTCTTGCGGGGGCCGGCAGAATGGTCTGCCGTTCGGCCCAAAGAACGCGCGAATTCACGAAGCAGCATGCCGCCAAACCCCCGCGATCGCGCGGCGATTTATTTCAGCGTGCGCGAAAACCGGCCGCGCGACCATGGCCGCGCAGCCGGATTTGCGGCACCCGCGCCTAGCAGCTCGGGAGGTTCGCCGCCGCGGCGCCGGCGCCAGCCGTTGAGCCGGAGCCCGTGGGGCTACCCGACGCGGCAGAGTTCATGCCGGTCTGGCCGCTCATGCTGCCCTTTGTTCCGGACGCCGAGCCGCTGGCCCCGCTGCCGGTCGTCGCCGCACCGCTACCCGACTTACCCGACTTACCCGACATGGCGCTCTTGAGTTGCACCTGGCCGTTGGCGTCGCGGCAGTGCGTCGCCGCCGAAACCTTGCCGGATGCGCCGGTGGTTGAATTCATGTTGGACTGAGCCGAGGCCCCGGCGGTCATCATGAGCGTGGCGGCCGAAGCGATGAGCGCGAGTTTCGCAGCATTCATGGAACATCTCCTGGTGTGGCGCCACCCAGCGCCTCAACAATGAAGCGTGCGCGCCATCGTTCCGGCCAGAGACGGAATATCTGCGAAAGGTCAGACCTGCTTGCCTAGTTGCGGCGACATTTGCATCGCCGCGCCGCAAGCCCGCCAAATATCAGGCGACGCGGCGGCCGGCGCTCCACACCGCGCGCACTGCCGCGCCGTCCGGCGTGACATGAACGCGAATGGCATCGGCGCGCTTGCCGACCGCGATCTCGCCGCGATCGCCGAGGCCGACGGCCTCGGCCGGCGTCTTCGACACGGTGCGAATGGCCGCGGGCAGATCGTAATTCGGTGCTTCTTTCGGCAGCATCAACGCCGCGAGCAGCAGACTCGACGGCACATAGTCCGACGACATGAGATCGAGCAGGCCGGCGCGGGCCAGTTCGGCGGTTGCGACATTGCCGGAATGCGAGCCGCCACGCACGAGATTAGGCGCCCCCATCATCACCTTGATGCCATTGGTGTGCAGATCTTGCGCCGAGGGAACGTTGGTGGGGAATTCCGCAATGGCGACGCGATCCTTGACTGCCTGATCGACGTGCTCGGGCGTGGTGTCGTCGTGGCTGGCCAGTGGCGTGCCGAATTTGCCGGCGAGCTCGACCAGGCCCTTGTAGTTGTCGGCGGCGTATTTCTCCGACAGCTCGATTCGCCGGTTGAACATCTCGTCCAGCTCGGCGTCGTTCATGCCGCTCTTACCGCGATAATACTCCCGGAGCTTCTGCGGATCCTGAAACTGGCGCTGGCCCGGCGTGTGATCCATCAGCGACAGCAGCCGCACGTCAGGGCGGCCGATCAGTTCGGCGGTGTCGACAACGACCTTCGGCATCGGCACCTCGCAGCGCAAATGCAGATAATGGTCGATGCGCAACAGGCCTGCGGCGCGCGCCTTGTCGATGGCGCCCGACAGTAGCGCCGCCTGACCGTCGGCGGCCTCCGCGCCTTCCTCGCGCCAGACGCGCAGCGAGTCGAGCACCGTGGTGATGCCGCTGGTGGCGATCTGCGCGTCGTAGGACACAACGGCGGACACGGCGTCCCACTGTACTTTCGGCCGCGGCTGCACATGGGCCTCGAGATGGTCGGTGTGCAGTTCGACGAGGCCGGGCAGCAGCAGATCGCCCTCGGCATCGACGCCTTTCTCAGGCGCCTTGCCTTCGCCGATCTCGGCAATGCGGCCACCATCGAAGGCGACATAGCCGCTTTCGATCACGCGGTCGGCGAGGACGATGCGGGCGTTTTCAATGATATCGGACATAGCTTCTCTAGGCGGCCGTGGCAAAACGGGTGACGTCAACGGCGACGTCGGCGATGTCGTCGCGGACCTGCTCGTCGTGAACGATGGCGACGATCGCGGCGCCGCGGCTTTTCCGCTCGCGCACGATATCGACGACCACGGCGCGGTTCTTCGCGTCGAGCGAGGCGGTCGGCTCGTCCAATAGCAGGATCGGATGCTCCGGCAACAGCCCGCGCGCCAGATTGATGCGCTGCTGCTCGCCGCCGGAGAAGGTGGCCGGGGGCAGGCTCCACAGCCGCTCCGGCACGTTGAAGCGCTTGAGCATGGCGGCGGCGCGCGACGTGGCCTCGTCGCGGGCGACGCCCTTGGCGATCAGCGGCTCGGCGACAATGTCGAGCGCCGAGATGCGCGGCACCGCACGCAGGAACTGCGTCACGTAGCCTAGCGCGCGCTGGCGCACGGCGAGGATGCGGCGCGGCGCGGCGGTGGCGAGATCGACTTGCGCCTCGCCGTCGCGCACCAGGATGGCGCCTTCGTCAACGCGGTAGTTGCCGTAGATCAGCTTCAGGATCGACGACTTGCCGGCGCCGGACGGACCGGTGAGCACGACGCAATGGCCGGCCTCGGCCTTGAAGCTGACGTCGCTCAACACCGGCAGCTTCAACCCGCCTTGCAGATGCATGACGAAAGTCTTGGCGACGTCTTTGAGTTCAAGCGCGGGCATTGGGATCGCTCACACCGGCAAAATCGAGGACACGAGAAGCTGCGTATAAGGCTGATGCGGATCGTCGAGCACCTGATCGGTCAGGCCAGCCTCGATCACCTCGCCGCCTTTCATCACCATGATGCGGTTGGACAGCAGCCGCGCCACGGCGAGATCATGGGTGACGATGATGGCCGCGATGCGCATTTCCGAAACGATACGGCGCAGCAGATCGAGCAGGCGCGCCTGCACCGAGACGTCGAGGCCGCCGGTCGGCTCGTCCATGAAGATGAGGCGCGGCGCGGTGACGAGGTTGCGCGCGATCTGCAGGCGCTGGCGCATGCCGCCCGAATAGGTGCGCGGCGTGTCGTCGATGCGGTTCTCCGGAATTTCGACGCGGCCAAGCCAGTCGGCGGCGGTGGCACGGATGCCGGCGTAGTTGCGCTGACCGATGGCCATCAGCCGCTCGCCGACATTGCCGCCGGCGGACACGCCCATGCGCAGGCCGTGCTGCGGGTCCTGATGCACATAGCCCCAGTCGGTGCGCAGCAGGAACCGGCGCTCCGGTTCGCTCATGTCCCACAGGCTCTTCATGCCGCCATCGCGCATGCGATAGAGAATGCGTCCCGAGGTTGGCTCGATTTGCGTCGACAGCATCTGCAGCAGCGTCGATTTGCCGGAACCGGATTCGCCGACCACGGCCATCACTTCGCCCTCGTAAAGTTCGAACGAAGCGTCGCGGCAGCCGAGTTGGCGGCCGTAATATTTGGTCAGGCCTTCGGCGATCAGCAGGGGCTTGTCATCTTCGAACGGCGTCATGCGCTTGCCTCGCTGAAGACGACACGAAAGCTGTAGCCGTGGCGCTCGAAACCGATGTTCTCGTAGAAGGCGTGCGCCCGCTCGCGCTTGGCGTTCGAGGACAGCACGATCTTGTAGCAGTGCTTCTCTTGCGCCCGCTCCATGGCGAAAGCCATCATGGCGCGGCCGACGCCGCGGCTGTGCAGAGATGGCCCGACGGCGACGTCCTCGACCACCGCCGACGGCGCGCCGAGATGGCCGAGATTGTCCATGATCAGTAGCGCGAATGTGCCGACGATGCGGCCTTCGAGTTCCGCGACATAGAGCGTGTAGTCGGGATAGCGCGCGAAGCGATCGAAGATGCGCTCGGCATCGATCGTCGGCAGCACATTGCCGTCATCGAGATCGGGCTGCGCATACAGCGCCAGCACGCCGGGCAGGTCGCGCTTCTCCGCCTCGCGGATGGTGATGGCGTCGAGCTCAACCATGCGCGGCCTCGTTCGGGCCCGCCGCCGCGGGGTCATCCTGCGGTCCATGATGGCCATCGGCGCGGCGCTGTTCGCAGAAATCTGTGTCGGAGCAGACGAACATGCGGCTGCCCGCGTCGTCGGTGATGACCTCGTCGAGATAGGAGTTGGCCGCGCCGCACAGCTCGCAACAGGCATCATGCCGATACGGCTCGAACGGATGGTCGTCGAAGTCGAGCGATTTCACATGCGTGTAAGGCGGGATGGCGTAGATGCGCTTCTCGCGGCCGGCGCCGAACAGTTGCAGCGCGGCGCTGTCCGACAGCTTCGGATTGTCGAACTTCGGAATCGGCGAGGGGTCCATCACATAGCGGCCGCCGACCTCGACCGGGTAAGCGTAGGTCGTCGCAATATGGCCGTGCCGCGCAATGTCCTCATACAGTTTCACATGCATCAGGCCGTATTCGGACAAAGCATGCATGCGCCGGGTCTCGGTCTCGCGCGGCTCGAGGAAGCGCAGCGGTTCCGGGATCGGCACCTGATAGACCAGCACCTGGTTCTCGGTGAGCGCGGTTTCCGGAATGCGATGGCGCGTCTGGATGACGGTGGCGTCTTCGGTGCGCGTCGTCGTCTCGACGCCGGCGGTCTTGACGAAGAATTTGCGGATCGAGACGGCGTTGGTGGTGTCGTCGGAGCCCTGATCGATCACCTTCAGCGTATCGTCGGGGCCGAGAATCGACGCGGTGACCTGCACGCCGCCGGTGCCCCAGCCATAAGGCATCGGCATTTCTCTGGAGGCGAAGGGCACCTGATAGCCGGGTATGGCGATCGCCTTGAGGATCGCGCGCCGGATCATGCGCTTGGTCTGCTCATCGAGATAAGCGAAGTTGTAAACCGGCGCGCTCATTCGGCGGCATCCTGCATGGGTGTTTCGCTGGCAGCGTCGCGCGCGTTAAACTCGGCCTGCAGCTTGCGCAGCAAGCCGAGCTCCGACTGGAAGTCGACATAGTGCGGCAGCTTCAGATGCTCGACGAAGCCGGTCGCCTGCACATTGTCGGAATGGCTGAGGACGAACTCCTCGTCCTGCGCCGGCGAGCCGGTTTCTTCGCCCAGTTCGCGAGCGCGCAGCGCGCGATCGACCAGCGCCATGGCCATGGCCTTGCGCTCGCTCTGGCCGAAGACGAGGCCGTAACCGCGCGTGAAGCGCGGCGCCTGCGTGCCGTTCCCGGTGAACTGGTTGACCATCTGGCACTCGGTGACGCTGATTGAACCGAGCGGCACAGCGAAGCCGGCATCCTCGGCGAAGAACTCGACCTCGACCTCGCCGTACCGGATTTCGCCGGCGAAGGGATGGGTGCGGCCGAAGCCGCGCTGGGTCGAATAGCCGAGCGCCAGCAGGAAGCCTTCATCGCCGCGCGCGAGATTCTGCAAACGCAGGTCGCGATTGGCGGGGAACGACAGCGGCTCGCGTGTCAGATCGCCGACTTCCTCGGCCGGCGGATCGTCGCCCTCGATCAGGTCGCCGCCGGCCAGCAATTCCGCCACGGATTTGAAACGCGTGCCGTCCGCGGGTGCGGTGGCGGGTTCCTCGACCTCGCTCTGTTCGGCGAGCGTGTGATCGAGCAGGCGGTGCGTGTAGTCGAAAGTCGGGCCGAGTACCTGGCCGCCGGGCAGATCCTTGAAGGTTGCCGAAATGCGCCGGCGAATGTCCATGTCGCCGGTTTCCAGCGGCTCCGACGCGCCGAAACGCGGCAACGTTGTGCGATAGGCGCGCAGCAGGAAGATCGCTTCGATCAGGTCGCCGCGCGCCTGCTTGATGGCGAGTGCGGCCAGCTCGCGGTCATAGAGCGAGCCTTCGCACATCACGCGATCGACCGCGAGCGCAAGCTGGTTATTGATCTGGTCGAGCGAGATTTCCGGCACATCGCGGTCGCCACGCCGTGCGTCGGCAAGCAGCTTGTGAGCGTTGTCGATGGCGCGTTCGCCGCCTTTGACTGCGACATACATGGCTCAGCGCTCCTCCACCGTGACCGAACGCGGCAGCGCCGCGATATCGTTGCCGGCCACCAGCACCAGATCGACGCCGCGCGGGAACAGCGCGCGATTCTCCTTCATGCGGGCGGCGAAATCGGCAGGCAGGGGAGACGCCGCGAACTCGCGCGTCGTCTTGACGCCGGGGCCCTTGAGCGTGATCGCGTCACCGGTAAAGCCGTCGATCTGCACGATCACCGTCGTGGAGCGGTCGGGATATTCCGGCGTGCCTTGCGCGAAGCGGGCGAAGTCCGGCAGAGCGCAGGCATCGGCGATCAGCGCGAAGGCAGCCTCACCCGGCTCGCGCGTGATCGGCGCGCCGGTGTGAAACCTGATCCAGTCGGCGACCTTCTTCTCGGCGGCAAAGGCAGCATCGAGCCACAGCGGCGTCTCGTAATCGGCGAGACTCTTGATCAGCGCCGCGGTCGCGGGCGCAAAGGGCGTCGGGGCTTCGACGCCCTTGAGCGTGCGGATGCTGCCGGGCCGGGCCATGCAATCCATCAGGGCGCGGAATGACGCCTGACTTTCGTAGGCGGGATCGAACTCGGGCGTGTTGGCGGTGATGTCCAGCATGTCAGTCTTCCCCGCGCACCAGCGTGAAAAAATCGACCCTTGTGGCTGCGGTGCGGGCGCGCTCGAGATTCGTCTTCTCTTGCTGCCGCTGACGCAGCGGCGCGAGCACCTGTGTTTCGACCGCGTCGCGTTTGTCGTCGACCTGCCAGAGCGCGTCGCACAGCGCGACCAGCCGCGCCTTTTCGCGGTCGCGGCCGAGCACATAGCCGAAGCCGGTCTCGCCGGAGGAAAGCTGCACCGCCGCTCGGGTCACAGTCGCCTCGCCGGCATTGAACGGCGCCCCGCGCGAACCAATGCGGCCGCGCAACATGACGAGGCCGACTTCGGGTGCACGAGGTTCCGAGTAGGCGAGCCCGTCATCCAGCTGACGCAGACGGTCGGCAATCTCTTTCGAATCGGCGCGCGCCAGAACGGCCAGGGCCTTCCGCCGTTTGGCCAGTTCGGCCAAGGCGTTGGCGGAATTTCGATCGGTGTCGGGCGTCATTGGCGCATGCCTCGGGCGGGCCCATTGCGAAGTTGTCTACTTGACTAGACAAGTGTCATTTATAACTTGTCTAGCCGACTAGACAAGTTATTAATGCGCAGCCGTGACGCCGTGATGACAGGGCCGCCATGCTGACACGCACTCCCCGGGGGATTTCCAGAGGATCGTCGGACCGCGACGATCTGCTGGCGCGCGGCGTCATGCTGTGGCGCTGCATCGCTGACGACTTCGAGCAGGCGATCCTGGTCGGCAAGCACGACAACGGCTCAAAGCTGCCGACCGAGAGCGAGATCGCCGGGCGCTACGGCGTCAACCGCCACACCGTGCGCCGCGCCATGGCGGAACTGGCAGCGCGCGGGCTGGTGCGCACCGAGCGCGGCAGCGGCACTTTCGTCAAAACCGACAAGCTGAATTATCCGATCAGCCAGCGCATGAAGTTTTCTGAGATCGTGGCCGCCGCCGGCCACGAGGCGGAAGGCCGCCTGCAGGGCCATCGTCATGAAGCGGCAAGCGGGGACGTCGCGCGCGATCTCGGCATCAAGCCGGGCGACGAAGTGGTGCGTCTGGAGATTTTGCGCGCCGCCGACCGCGTGCCGATCTCGGTCTCGACCTCATGGTTGCCGGCCGACCGCTTTGGCGACGCCGCCAAGGTGTTCCGCCGCGCCCGCTCGATCACGCGCACGCTCGAACACTTCGGCGTCAAGAGCTATCGCCGCAAATGGACGCGCATCAGCGCCGGTTTCACCGACGCGGTCGATGCTGGTCGCCTGCGTTTGTCGGTGCATCGGCCGATTCTCATCGCCGAGGGTCTCAATGTGAGCGACGACGATGCGCCGATCATGCTGTCGCGTGCGCGTTTCTCCGCCGACCGCGTGGCACTGATTGTGGAAAGTTGAGCAAGCGGCGTGTGTCATGCGACTGTCGTTAATCGGGCGTCTTTAACACCATGGCCAACAAGCTCTCCACCACACCGGTCGTCGATCCGAGCGCCGAACTCACGCGCACGACGCTCGGCGCCTACACGGAAGTCGGCGAGCGCACCAAGCTTCTCGAAGTTGAACTCGGCGATTACTCTTATGTCGTCAACGACAGCGACATCGCCTATGCAACCATCGGCAAGTTCACCTCAATCGCGGCGATGACCCGAATCAATCCGGGCAATCACCCGATGCACCGCGCAACGCAATCGCATTTCACCTATCGCGCCAGCGCCTATTTCGATGGAGCTTCCGACGAGGCGGAGTTCTTCGCGTGGCGGCGTTCGTTTCACGTGACGATCGGACATGACGTCTGGATTGGTCACGGCGCCATCGTGCTGCCCGGCCGCTCGATCGGTACCGGAGCCGTGGTCGGTGCCGGCGCGGTCGTCACCAAGGATGTTCCGCCTTACATGATCGCCGTCGGCAATCCGGCGCGTGTGCTGCGTCCGCGCTTTCCGGCGGCAATCGCCGAGCGCATGATGGCGCTTGCCTGGTGGGACTGGCCGCACGAGCGGCTCGGTCAGGCGCTCGCCGATTTCCGCGCGCTCAGCGCCGAACAGTTTCTCGACAAATACGAAGGCGCGCCGGCGCTGCAGGCCGCGGGTTAAGGACAGTGATGCGTATTCAGGGCGGGCAGGTTCTGGCGGGCGGCGGCTTCGTCGAGGCCGATGTTGAGATCGAGGGCGGCGCCATTGCGTCGGTCGGCGCGAGCGGCGGTAACGGCCGCAGCTTCGATGCGCGCGGGCTCTATGTGCTGCCGGGCATTGTCGATATCCACGGCGACGCCTTCGAGCGCCAGTTGATGCCGCGGCCCGGTGTCGGTTTCCCAATCGATATTGCCTTGCAGGACAGCGACCGCCAGGCGGTCGCCAACGGCATTACAACGATGTTTCACGGGCTCACCTGGTCGTGGGAGCCGGGGCTGCGCGGTGCCGAGAATGCGCGTGCCGTGCTCGGGGCCATCGAGACGCTGCGGCCGTCGCTCGGCGCCGACACGCATTGTCACCTGCGCTACGAAACCTTCAATCTCGATGCCGAGAGCGAAGTGACCGACTGGCTCGGCGCGCGCCGTATCGGCATGCTTGGCTTCAACGACCACATGCCAAGCGCCGATGCGCCGCCGCGCACGCGCAAGATCGCCGAGATGGCGGCCCGCGCCGGCCTGACGGTCGAGGATTTTAACGCGCTGGTCGAGCGGCTGCGCAGCCGTTCCGATGAAGTGCCGGGCTCGATCGAGCGCCTCGCCGGGGCCGCCAACGCCGGCGCGGTGGCGATGCTCTCGCACGACGATATGTCGCCGCAGCAGCGGCAATGGTTCCGCGCGCTCAACTGCCGGGTCGCAGAATTTCCGATTAACGTCGAGACCGCCGAGGACGCAACCAAAGCTGGCGACCATGTCGTCATGGGCGCCCCCAATGTCGTGCGCGGCGGCAGCCACATCGGCTGGGTCGCTGCCGCCGACATGATCGCGCGCGGCCTGTGCACGGTGCTGGCGTCCGACTATTACTATCCGGCGCTGCTGCTCGCGGCGTTTCGGTTGGCGCAGGACAACGTGCTGCCGCTTCATCAAGCCTGGGCCTATGTCTCGGAACATCCGGCGCGTGCGGCGGGCCTCTCCGACCGCGGCACCATCGAAGCCGGCAAGCGCGCCGATCTCGTCCTTGTCGAGGCCGCCGATCCGCAGCGGCCGAAAGCAGTGGCGACCATGACCAACGGCCGCTTCGTCCATCTTGCCGATAGCGGCCGTTTGCACTGAGAACGGGTGAGGTCATGGCGGCACGCTATGCCATTTATTATGCGCCGGCCGCCGACAGCGCACTCTATCGTTTCGGCGCCGCCGCCCTCGGCTACGACGCCTATCGCGGCAACGACGTGTCATACCTCGATGGCGTCGATGCCGCGGTCTGGCCGGTGCTGACGCGCGAGCCGCGCATCTACGGCTTTCACGCGACCATGAAGCCGCCCATGCGGCTCAAGGACGGCGTCGCCGAACGCGATCTGGTTGCCGCGTTTGGCGCGTTCGTAAAGGAGCAGGCGCCGGTTGATGCGGGCACGCTCGTTGTTCGCGAACTCGGCTCGTTCATTGCGCTGGTGCCGGACCAGCCATGCGCGACGCTTAATCGTCTGGCGGACGCCTGCGTCGAGGCCTTCGACGGCCTGCGCGCGCAGATGACTGAGCAGGAACTAACCAAGCGGTTGGCGCCGGGCTTGAGCGATCGGCACATCGAATACCTTTATCGCTGGGGTTATCCTTATGTGTTCGAAGACTTTCGCTTCCATATGACCCTCACCGGCGCGCTGGCGGTGCAGAAGCGGACCGGTGCCTTCAAATTCCTTTGCAATAAATTTGAGCAGATTCCCGAGGCAGCGACTCTGACAGTCGATCGTCTGGTCATTTCCAGGCAGGCGGCTCCTGGCGCCCCCTTCGTCGTGCTGCATGAAGCGGCACTCGGTACCTCAGCCTAAAGACCGTACCCGCGCATCATCCTGACCTATCGGGCGTTTTCGCGTCTCTGTCGGAAAGACGCGCCGCATTCATCCGACTGTCACATGCGGTTGTTAGCGATTGTGACAACGAGGTCAGGAGGGCGCGGCGTGACAACGCAAGCTGTCATCGACGCTATCGGTATTTCCAAATCCTATCAGCGCGGCAAACCCGTGCTGAACGACGTATCCATCTCGCTCGAGCGCGGCGAGATGGTGGCGTTGATCGGTGCGTCGGGATCCGGCAAGTCAACGCTGATCCGCTCGCTGGCCGGTCTCATTCCCATCGACTGGGCGCGCGACGGCAAGGATGCCGGCCACATCAGCGTGCTCGGGCATTCGATTCAGCGCGGCGGCCGAATCCGTTGCAATCGCAATCTGCGGGCCCGCATCGGCGTGATCTTCCAGCAGTTCAACCTGGTGCCGCGGCTGTCGTTGCTCACCAATGTCTGCTTCGGCCTGCTCGGCCGTTTGCCGACCGCGCGCGGTACACTCGGGCGCTTCAGCGACGACGACAAGCGCGTTGCCATGCAGGCTTTGTCGCGCGTCGGCATTGCCGAGCATGCGCTGCGCCGCGCCAGCGAACTGTCCGGCGGCCAGCAGCAGCGCGCCGCGATCGCGCGCTCGCTGGTGCAAGGCGCCGAGTTGCTCATCGCCGACGAGCCGATCGCCTCGCTCGATCCCGCCTCGTCGCGCCGCGTCATGGATCTCATTGCCGACATGAACCGCAATGACGGCCTGACCGTGCTGGTATCGCTGCACCAGGTCGAATACGCGATGAAATACTGCCCGCGCACCATCGCGCTCAAGGACGGCAAGGTCGCCTATGACGGCCCGTCGAGCGCTCTGACGCCGGCTTTTCTCAACAACATCTACGGCGCCGAGTCCGAGGAACTGTTCCTGCCGAATTTCGGCGGCGCGGCAGAGCCGAGCCACGGTTCGCACTGGTCGGACCCGCAAGGCGCCCTGAACGGCAACGGTCATTGGTCCGATCCGCCGGCGGTTGTCATGCCGGCTGCATCGGCCGTGAGTATCACGAGGCCGCACGCGAATGCCGGGCGCCTGACCGCCTGAGCGCGGTCATCGCCCGTCCCGACTGACAAGAAACGACTGCAACAGGAGAAGGCACTATGCGCAAGCTAGCCATGCTTGGTACCGCTCTGGCCGTCGCCGCGAGCCTCACGGCGACCGCGGTTCAGGCCCAGACGAAGGAAATCAACTTCGGCATCATCGCGACCGAAGCGAGCAGCAACCTGAAGACCATCTGGGAGCCCTTCCTGGCCGAGATGTCCAAAGGCACCGGAATGAAAGTCAATGGGTTCTATGCGTCCGACTATGCCGGCGTGATCGAGGCGATGCGCTTCAAGAAGGTGCAGATCGCCTGGTACGGCAACAAGTCGGCGATGGAAGCGGTGAACCGCGCTGATGGTCAGATCTTCGTGCAGTCGGTCGATTCGGACGGCAACCCGGGCTACTGGTCGCATCTGATCGTGCAGAGCGACTCGCCGATCAAGAGCCTCGAGGATGTGCTCAAGTGCGACAAGACCGTCAATTTCGGCATCGGCGATCCGAACTCGACCTCGGGCTTCCTGGTTCCGACCTCGTATATCTTCGCGGCCAAGAACATCGAGCCGAAGGATTGCTTCAAGACCGTGCGCAACGCTTCGCATGAAGCGAATGCCATGGCAGTCGCCAACAAGCAGATCGACGTGGGCACCAACAACAGCGAAAACCTGCGGCGCCTCGAAAAGACCGCGCCCGATGCCGCCAAGAAGATCCGCGTCATCTGGACATCGCCGCTCATCCCGAGCGACCCGATCGTCTGGCGCAAGGACCTGACCACCGAGGACAAGACCAAGCTCTATACCTTCCTGCTGAGCTACGGCCGCGTCGGCACGCCGGACGAAATCGCCGCCGCCAAGAAGGTGCTCACCGGTCTGCAGTGGGCGCCCTTCAATCCGTCGGGCGACGATCAATTGCTCCCGATCCGCATCCTCGAAGCCAACAAGTCGATCATGAAGATCAAGGGCGACGCCAAGCTGTCGGCCGACGACAAGGCTGCGCAGGTCAAGGCGCTCGAGGCCGACATCAAGAAGTGGCAGGCCGAGGCCGACAAGGCCAGTGCCAGCCCCTTCCGCAAGAAGGTCGCCGAGTTCCAGGCAGCCGACAAGGCCGGCGATCAGGCCAAGCTCAAGAAGATCATCGCCGAACTCGCGACGTCCGTGACCTCGACGCCGATGAACTGAGTCGCTACCGGGCGCCGACCCTTGCGGGCCGGCGCCCTTTTTCCGTCCCGCGCCAACTGCGAGCCTGCTCATGACCGACGCCACCGCTCCCCTCGGCCCGCAACACGGCAAGCTGACGCCGGACGTCACCGTTCCGCGCTATGCGCTGTCACACAGGGTCAAGAGCTGGACGATTTGGGTCATCATCTTCGGCCTGCTGGTGTGGAGCTGGTCGCCGGCGGAGATGTTCCGCGTCACGTCTCTGGTGACCGACTGGCGCAATATGGCGGAGTTCGGCCAGGCATTCCTTAGGCCGAATTTCCACGAGTGGGAAAGTTACCTGATCGACATGGTGGTGACGATCCAGATCGCGATCTGGGGCACGGCGCTGGCCGTCATCTTCGGCATTCCGGTCTCGATTCTGTGCTCGTCCAATGTCGCGCCGCAGTGGATCGTGCAACCGGTACGGCGCCTGATGGATGCCTGCCGCGCCATCAATGAAATCGTGTTTGCCCTGCTGTTCGTCGTTGCTGTGGGCCTCGGTCCGTTCGCCGGTGTGATGGCGTTGTTCGTTCACAACCTCGGCATTTTCGCCAAACTGTTCTCCGAGGCCGTTGAGGCGGTCGATCCGCGCCCGGTCGAAGGCATTCGCGTTACCGGCGCGGTGCGCGTGCAGGAAGTGATCTTCGGCGTTATTCCGCAGGTGATGCCGATGTGGTCGTCACTGACGCTGTATCGCCTGGAAACCAATGTGCGCTCCGCCACGACGCTCGGCATCGTCGGCGCTGGCGGCATCGGCCAGACATTGTATGAAAGCATCCGCAGCTTTCACTACGCCGAGACCGCGGCGCAGATCATCATCGTCGTGCTGACCGTGATGCTGCTCGACATGCTCAGCTCGCGCATTCGCGCCACGTTGGTCTGACGGGATTACCGGTAGACTAGTGCTGGACCGGCGACGGCCGACGGGTGCGCGGCTTTGCGTGATTTCGCCTACGCGCGCTCAACACGGCACGCGCATTGTGCGGGTCAATCTCGCCCGACAGGATGCGCCTGGCGACCTTGAGCCAGTACAGCGCTTCGCTGTCGTCGTCGCACGATTCTGCCGATGTTTTCATCTGCGGCATCCCAAGGAACTGCTCGCGAGAGCCACGATGCTAGCCAAGTGGTGAAGTCTGTAAACGACGCCGCGAGCGATATCGTGGGATAACGCGGACTGAAATACCAATGTCATAAAACTGTCATGAAAAATCGCGCTGCGAATGCGAGCCAGCTCGAAAAAATCGGCAATTATCTCAGCGCGTTACTTCTTCATGCGGCAGCGTTGTTGACGGCATTGCATCTGCCGTTACGCTAACGGCCGTCAATCGGGTGGTATTGCCCGCACTGACCTGCTGGCCACAACACGGGCGTGAGTGCGACATGTCGAAAAAAGACGACACCATCAAAGCGCTTAAGAAGAAACTCAAGAAGTTGAAGGCGGAACTCGACGCGCTGAAGGGGCCGGGCACCAAGAAAGACAAGAAGGCCAAGAGCGCCAAGGGCGCTGACAAGAAGAGCGCGACGAAGAAAGCCGAAAAGGCTGCCGGGTCAGCCAAAAGCAAGCCAGGCAAAAAGAGCAAAGCGAAGAAATCGAACGCCGCCAAGACGCCGCCTGCCAAGCCGGAGACGATGAAGATCGTCACCAGCGAGCCGACCCCGCTGCCGCCGCCAGCCCGCATCGCCGCGGGCTGACGTTCTCCTGCCGCTTTTGCGTCAGCCCGCCACCGCGGGCTGCAGCTGCTGCCGCCGCCGTTGCAGCACCACGACGCCGGCGAGCACCACGAGCGCCGGGATGAATAGCCAGAACCGGCTCGGCCGGTCGGCGGGCGTCAGCACCGCCAGAACCTCGTCGCCGGTCGCCAGTCCGTATTGCGTCGCCTGACTGCCGAAACGCACGGCGCCGATCTGCGTGCGATCGCCCATGGTCATGACGCCGAAACCGGCGGCGCGCAGGCGCTCCGGTCCGGTCGCGCCTTCGCGCAAGGCGAGGCGGACGACCTTCTCGACCTCGTCGCCGGCCCGCGTCTGGCTCTTCACGCGGAAGCGGATCGTCGATCCGAGCGGCACATCGTTCGCCACCTTGATGAGATCGGCCGCCGGCCGCGTCACGTAAGGATCGAACACCCGATCGACCCAGAAGCCGGGACGGAACAGAGTGAAGCAGATCAGGAACAGCGCCACGGTTTCATACCATCGGCTCTTCGTCAGCATCCAGCCCTGCGTTGCGGCGACGAAGCAGCCCATCGCCACCGTGCAGGATGCGATCACCAGCACCAGCTCGGCCCAGCTGTGGATGTCGATCAGCAGAAGCTGGGTATTGAAGATGAAGATGAACGGCAGCAGCGCGGTACGGACCTCGTAACGGAACGCCTGCACGCCGGTCTTGACCGGGTCGGCACCCGAGATGGCTGCAGCCGCATAGGCCGCAAGACCCACCGGCGGCGTCACGTCGGCCATCAGGCCGAAGTAGAAGACGAACATATGCACGGCGACGAGCGGCACGGCGAGGTCGTTCTGCGCGGCGAGTTCGACCAGCACCGGCGCCATCAGCGTGGCGACGACGACATAGCTCGCCGTGGTCGGCATGCCCATGCCGAGGATGAGACAGATCACAGCCGTCATCAGCAGCATGATCATGAGATTGCCGCCGGAAACCGCTTCGACGATTTCCGTCATGACGAGGCCGACGCCGGTCAGCGCCACGGTGCCGACGATGATGCCGGCCGAGGCGGTGGCGATGCCAACCGACGTCATGTTGCGCGAGGCGCCCTGGAACGCGGCGATCAGGTCGTCGAAGCCATCGCGCAGCCGCGCGACGTATTCATGCTCGTTACGGAAGAAGGCGAGCAGCGGGCGTTGCGTCAGCATGACGACGATGAGCAGCGCGGTGCCCCAGAACGCCGACAGGCCGGGCGACAGCTCTTCCACCATCAGACACCAGATCAGCACGATGACAGGCAGCAGATAATGCAGCCCGGTATTGGCCGTGGCGTAAAAGTCCGGCACCTTGACGATGGCCTTGGTGAGGTCGTCGGTCGGCAGATCGGGATGCGTCGCCTTGTGACGGATCAGCCCGAGATAGACGGCGATCAGGACGATGCCGAGCACCCAGGTCGCGGCATCGCCGAATGCGGTCTTGGTCCAGCCGATGCCGTAATAGACGAGCCCGCTGAGGATGATGATGCCGCAGACGGTCATCAGCGCCCGCAGCAGCACATGATGCGCCGGTGCGGTCGAGGCGCGCGGCAGGCCGCGCAGACGCATCTTCGCCGCTTCGATATCGACGATGTAGAACAACGCACCGTAGGTCAGAATGGCCGGCAGGAAGGCGTGCTTCACCACCTCGGCATAGGTAATGCCGACATATTCCGCGATGAGGAACGCCGCGGCGCCCATCACCGGCGGCATGATCTGGCCATTGACGCCAGCGGCGGCCTCGATGGCGCCGGCTTTGGTCGCAGAATAGCCGACGCGCTTCATCAGCGGAATCGTGAAGGTGCCGGTCGTCACGGTGTTGGCGATGGACGAGCCGGAAATCATGCCGGTGAGGCCCGAGGCAGCGACGGCGGCCTTGGCCGGGCCGCCGCGATAGGTACCGAGCATGGCGAAGGCCATCTGGATGAAATAGTTGCCGGCGCCGGCGCGCTCCAAGAGGGCGCCGAACAGTACGAACAGGTACACCACGCTGGTCGAAACGCCGAGCGCGACGCCGAAGATGCCTTCCGACGTCAACCACATCTGCGACGAGGCGCGCGACAGCGAGGCGCCCTTGTGCGCGAGCAGGCCCGGTAGCCACGGTCCGGTGAAGATGTAGAGCAGCATGATCCCGGCGATGATCGCCAGGGCCGGACCGACGGCGCGGCGCGCGGCTTCGAGCAGGCAGAGCACGCCGATCGTCGAGATGATGATGTCGGCCGTGGTCGGCAGGCCTGGCCGCAGCGCGATGGCGTCGTAGAACACCAGCAGATAAAGCGTCGCGGAAATGGACAGTAGCGCGATAATCCAGTCGCCGATCGGAATGGTGGCGCGCGACGACGATTTGAAGGCGGGGAATGTCGTGAAGACCAGCAGGAACGCGAAGGTGAGATGGATGATGCGCGCCTTGCCGTCGTTGATCACGCCGAAGTTGAAGGTGTAGGGCAGCGGCGAGGCGTACCAGAGCTGGAACAGCGCCCAGGCGAGCGCGATGCCCACGATCAGCCGCTTGTTGAAGCCGGTGGCCTTGCGGCCGCCGGTGTCGGCTTCCGCGACCATGGTCTCAAGCTGCTCGCGCGTCGCGCTTGATTGATTAACGTCGGTCATCGCAGGTCCCCTCAGGCCCGAAACTTCGCAATACAAAGCGCGGCGTTGCCGCCGTCTGTTGTGAGTCAATTCTGGCGTATGCCGCCATCCTGTCGAAGCAGGATCGCGAAAGGCGGCGTCCGCCCTTCGCGATCACGCTCCAAAGAAACAGGGGCGGCTTTGCGCCGCCCCTGTCCTGGTCCGGACTTACATCCAGCCCTTTTCCTTGTAGTACTTCGCGGCGCCCGGATGCAGCGGCGCCGACAGGCCGTCCTTGACCATCTTCTTCGGATCGAGATGAGCGAAGGCCGGGTGCAGCTTCTTGAACTCTTCAAAGTTCTCGAACACCGCCTTGGTCATCGCATAGACGGTCGCTTCCGGAACCTTGGCCGACGTGACGACGGTCGCGAGCACGCCGTAGGTCTCGGTCGGGTTCGGGTTGTTGGCATACATGCCGCCCGGAATGGTCGCCTTGGCGTAGTAGGGATACTCCTTGACCAGCGCGTCCACCGCCGGACCGGTCAGCGAGATCAGCTTGGCGCCGCAAGCCGTGGTCGGATCCTGGATCGCGGCCGACGGATGGCCGACGCCGTAGTAGAAGCCGTCGATCTTGTTGTCGCAGAGCGCAGTGCCTTGCTCGTCGGCTTTCAGCTCCGCGGCCAGCGAGAAGTCCGAGAGCTTCCAGCCGAGTTTGCCGAGAAGCTGTTCCATCGAGGCGCGGGTGCCCGAGCCCGGATTGCCGACATTGAAGCGCTTGCCCTTGAAGTCCTCGAACTTCGTGACGCCCGCTTCCTTGCGCGCCAGCACGGTGAACGGTTCCGGATGCACCGAGAACACGGCGCGCAGGTCGGCGTCAGCCTTGTCCTTGAACGCGCCTTCGCCCTTGGAGGCGTTGTACTGCACGTCCGATTGCGACAGGCCGAACTCGAGTTCGCCCGACTTGATCGCGTTGACGTTGAACACCGACCCGCCGGTCGATTCCACCGAGCAGCGGATACCGGTGGTGGCGCGATCCTTGTTCATGAGACGGCACACCGCGCCGCCGACCGCGTAATAAACGCCGGTGACGCCGCCGGTGCCGACGGTGACGAATTTCTGCTGCGCGAGCGCCGGCGAGCCGGTGAGCACCGCGATCAGGCCAGCCGCGGCAACGCCGCCGGTCAATGTCATCTTGTTCATATCAAATCCCTCCAACCTGGTTGTCTCGTTACGCAACTTGTCCCGTCATTCAACTTACCTCGTTACTCAACGGGCAATGTTTGGACCTTGTACGCTGGGTCCATTGTCACGCATTTCGGCACGTCACCGCAATGCGCATTCTTTGCCGTCGGTCCTATGAACCGATGGCCGCGTCGACCGCCTCGCCCAATCTTTCGACGATTTGATCGATCGTATCATTGTCGCTGATGAATGGCGGGGCCATCAGCACGTGATCGCCGCTTTTGCCATCCTTGGTTCCGCCCATCGGGTAAACCATCAGGCCGCGCGCCATGGCTTCCTGCTTGATCCGCGCGTGCAGCTTGCGCGCCGGATCGAAAGGTTCCTTGGTGCCGCGATCGGCGACGATCTCGATGCCTTGAAACAATCCGCGCCCACGCACATCCCCGACGAAAGGATGATTGCCGAAGCGCTCCTGCAACCGGCGCGACAGCCGCGCGCCCTGGGTCTTGACGTTGGCGAGAAGATTGTCGCGGCGGATGACGCGCTGCACCGCGAGCGCCGCCGCGCAGGCCAGAGGATGGCCTGTATATGTATGGCTATGCTGGAAGGCGCCCGAGCCCTTGGCAATCGTATTGAAAATCTTGCCGCTCAGCATCAGCGCGCCGATCGGCATGAAGCCGCCGCCGAGGCCCTTGGCGATCGCCATCAGGTCCGGCGCGACGCCATCCTGCTCGCAGGCATGCAAGGTGCCGGTGCGGCCCATGCCGCACATCACCTCGTCGAGGATGAGCAGGATGCCGTGCCTGTCGCAAATCTGGCGCACGCGCTTGAAATAGCCCGGCACCGGCGGCACTGCGCCGAGCGTGGCGCCGACCACGGTCTCGGCAATGAAGGCGAGCACATTGCTGCCGCCCAGCTCGTCGATCTTCGCTTCGAGTTCTTGCGCCAGCCGCTCGCCATAGGCTTCCGGCGTTTCGGTCGCCAGCCGGTCGCGATACTCGTATACTGGCGAGACCTGATGCGTTTCGATCAGAAGCGGCGAAAAATCGCGTTTGGCCGAGGGACGGCCGCCGACCGACAGCGCGCCGAAGGTGATGCCGTGATAGCTCTGCCGCCGCGAAATGAGATGACGGCGCTGTGGCTCGCCGCGTTCGACCGCGACCTGCCGCGCCATTTTGATGGCGGCCTCGATGGCTTCCGAGCCCCCGCTGACGAAAAAGACATGATCGATGCCGGCCGGCGCGTTGGCAGCGAGTTCGTCTGCCAGCTCCTCGAGCGCCGGGGTGGTGAAGAAACTCGTATGCGCGAACTCGATCTTGTCGAGCTGCGCCTTCATGGCATCGATCACGTCGCGATGACCGTGGCCGAGGCAGGACACCGCGGCGCCGCCGGAAGCGTCGATATATTGCTTGCCGGTCGAATCGTAGATGTGAACGCCTTCGCCGCGCACGGCGACCGGGTAATCCTTGCCAATCTGGCGATGTAGTACGTGAGTCATCAACGGTTTCCTGAAGCGAGTGCCGCGGGCTTGTCGGCGAAGAGAGCGATGGGCGATCGGCGCAGATGCGCCATCAGGCGCTGCACGGCAGGGCCTGCGCGCGCACGATCGCAAAACGCATAGATGGTGAAAGGCGCCGACCAGCGATTGTCGCCGGCCGCCTTGATCTTGCCTTCGGCCACCGCTTCGGCGGCCGCCGATTCCGGCAGCCAGCCGATGCCATGGCCGGCGACGATCATGTTGTGAAGGGCGCTGGCGAGATCGGACTCGAATGCCTTGTAGGAATGAACCGGCGCGGGCGCCGACTGCATGATGAGGTCGGCCATGCGGCCCATGAAGGTGCTGGTCGAATAATTGAGCAGCGGGAAGGGTGCCTTCGCCGTTCCCGGCAGTTTGTACGCCGGCTGGCCGTTCTTCGCCGCGACGTAAGGGCGGAACCATTCGCTGGCGATGGCGACGCGGTCGTAATGATCCGGGTCGAGGAAGATCGGCTGCTGGGCGTGGTGGAAGACGAGCAGCACGTCGGCGAGGCCGGCCACATGCGCCGTCACGGCGTCATGCACATTGCTGGCGAGCAGGCGGCATCCGGACGCGCCGGTGATGCCCTGCCATTCGCTCCACCATGCCGGGAAGCGCGAAATGGCGAGCGAGTGCGGCAGGGCGAAAGTGACGATCTCCTGACCGACTTCAGGGTCGTCGTTGATGCCGGCGCGCGCATCGACCATTTGCTGAATGATGTCGGCGGCGGTGCGGCGGAAGCGTTCGCCGGCCGGGGTCAGTTTGGTTGGATAGCAGGAGCGGTCGATCAGTTCGACGCCGAGCCAGGACTCGAGTTGCTGGATGCGGCGGCTGAAAGCCGGTTGCGAGGAGTGACGCGTCGCCGCGGCTTCAGTGAAGTTGCTCACCTCCGCCAGACTTAAGAAGTCCTGCAGCCAACGAAAATCCATACGCACTCCCGAGACGCCGGCGAACGATAATCGGCCTTGGCCCAACTTATCATGCAAATTTTGCATAATGGCTCCGCGCTCGCCGGCGTAAGGTGCGCCGCAGCAGAAAACAGCGGCGGTATCGATGAAAATTGGCGTTCTGGGCGCCGGCGTGGTCGGGCTGACCACGGCCTGGTGGCTCACCGAGGCGGGGCACGAAGTTGTGCTGATCGACCGGGCGGCCGGCCCGGCGGCCGGCGCCAGTGGAGCCAATGGTGCGCAGTTGTCCTACCGCTACGTCGCGCCGATGGCCTCGCCGAAAATGCTGATGCAGTTGCCCGGGCTGCTGCTGCCCGGCGAGAACGCCATCCGGATGTCGCTCGACCTCGAACTGGTCGGCTGGGGCCTTCGTTTTCTCAAGGCCTGCACCAGTGCCGAAGTGGCGCGCACCACCGCGGCGCAACTGGCGCTGGCCGAACTGAGCCGGCTGGAGCTCGAGCGCCTGCTAGGCAAGGTGCCGATCGACTTCGGCCTGCGCACCGCCGGTAAGCTGGTGATCTTCCGTAGTGCCTCAGACTTCGCGGCAGCGAGGCCGGGCCCGAGCGATCCGGCCAGAGTGCTGACGCCGGCTGAATGCCTTGCCCTGGAACCGGGACTGGCGCTGAACGAAAGTGACTTCGTCGGTGGCGTTTATACCGAGTCGGAGCAGGTCGGCGACTGCGCCGCGTTTTGCGAGCAGCTCTTTGCCAAACTGAAAGAGAGCAACCGCGTCGAGGTGCGGATGAACACCGCGATCGGACGGCCGGTGGTGCAACGCCAGCGCATGACCGGCGTCGAAACCGACCATGGCGTTATCGAGGCCGATCAGTTCGTGCTGTCGCTCGGGTCTGGCGCCCGCGCTTTCGCGAAATCTTGTGGCTTCAATCTGCCTGTCTACCCGGTGAAGGGGCACTCGATCACCGTTGCCGATGACGGCCAATCGCCGCTGACGCACAGCGTCACCGATTACAGTCGCAAGATCGTCTATGCACCGCTGCCGGGCGCGACGCGCATTGCCGGCTTCGCCGACTTCCAGGGCTACGACGCGACGCCGTCCGAGGCACGTATCGCGCAGTTGAAGGAAGCGGCGGCCGACACCTTCGACATTGACTGCTTTTGCGATGCCGAGCCCTGGGCCGGCTTGCGGCCGATGACGCCGGACAGCCGGGCGGTGATCGGGCCATCACCGCTTGCCGGACTTTTTCTCAACACCGGGCAGGGCATGCTCGGCTGGACGCTCGCCTGCGGCAGCGCACGGCTGACGGCCGATCTCATCGACGGCAAGAAGCCGGCGTGCCCGGCGGGGTCGTTTGATGTGAGAAGGTTCTAATAGTTTTGTCATTCCGGGGCGCGGACGAAGTCCGCGAGCCCGGAATCCATAACCCCGGCGCTGCGGAGTATGGATTCCGGGTCCGGCCCTTCGGGCCGTCCTGGAAGACGGCACTTACTCCCCCGCCAGTTCCTCGCGCATCATTTCAAGCTCGAGCCACTGATCTTCGGCCTCGGACAATTTACGCTGTGTCTCGCTCAGTTCCGCGGTGATCTTGTCAAAAGCGGTGCGGTCACGCGCGTAAAGTTGCGGATCGTTCAGCTTGTGCTGCAACTCGCTGGCTTTCTTGTGCAACGTCTCGATGGTCTTGGGCAGCGTTTCAGTGCCATGTTTTGTGCTGAGCTGAAGTTCTGTTTTGGCCGGCGGCTTTTCCGCAGCGGGCTTTGCGGTTTTCACGTCGCTTTCGGGGCTTTCCTTTGCACTCCGGCGCGCCAAATCTCGCCGCGCTGCTTGAAAGCCTGTCGGAATAGCCGCCGGATATTCGGCCAGCGGCCGTCGCCTTCCGGCACAATGACGCCGGACACGAGGCGGTCGAGAAAGTCGCGGTCGTGGCTGATCAGCAGCACGGTGCCGGGATAATCGCTGATCGTCTCTTCCAGAACGTCAAGCGTTTCCATGTCGAGATCGTTGGTCGGCTCGTCGAGCACAAGCATATTCGATGGCTGCGCCAGCGCCTGCGCCAGCATCAGGCGGCCGCGTTCGCCGCCTGACAGCTTGCCGAGCGGCGTGCGCGCCTGCTCGGGCGAGAATAGAAAGTCCTTCATGTAGCCGATGACATGTTTCGGCGTGCCGTTGGCCATGACGGTTTCACCAGCGCCGCCGGTCAACGCGTCGGCGACCGTGGTGTCCGGGTTGAGGCTGTCGCGATGCTGGTTCAGCGTGGCGATGGCGAGATTGGCGCCGAGCTTGACGCTGCCGGAGTCCGGCGTGTCGGCGCCGGTCAGCAGATTGATGAGCGTGGTCTTGCCGGTGCCGTTCGGCCCGACGATGCCGATGCGGTCGCCACGCGCCACGCGCAGCGAGAAGTCCTTGACGATGGCGCGCTCGCCGTAGCTCTTGGAGATATCCTTGGCCTCGATTACCAGCGCGCCGGACTGCTGCGCGCTGCCGGCGGTAATGGCGGCGGCGCCCGCCGTGCCGCGATAGCTGCGGCGCTGTTCGCGCAAGGCGGCGAGTTCGCCGACACGGCGCATGTTGCGCTTGCGCCGAGCGGTGACGCCATAGCGCATCCAGTGCTCTTCGGCGGCAATCTTGCGGTCGAGCTTGTGCTGGTCGCGCTCTTCCTCCGCCAGAACCTGGTCGCGCCATTCCTCGAAGAAGGCAAAGCCCTTGTCGAGCCGTCGCGTGGTGCCGCGATCGAGCCACACTGTTGTGCGCGTCAGGTTGGACAGAAAACGTCGGTCGTGGCTGATGACCACCAACGCGGTGCGGCGCGCCGCGAGGTCGCGCTCCAGCCATTCGATGGTCGGCAGGTCGAGATGATTGGTCGGCTCGTCGAGCATCAGGATGTCGGGATCAGATGCCAGTGCATAAGCGAGTGACACGCGCCGCGCTTCGCCACCGGACAGATGCGACGGGTCCTCGGTGCCGGTGAGCCCAAGCTCCTCCAGCAATTGCCGCGCGATGTAGGGATCGTCGGTCGGCTTCAGCCCGCTTTCGACATATGACAATGCCGTGGCGTGGTTGCCGAAATCCGGCTCCTGCGACAGGTACCGCACCAGCGCGCCCGGCTGCACGAACACGGTGCCGGCGTCCGGCTCGACCAGCCCGGCGGCGATCTTGAGCAGCGTCGATTTGCCCGAACCGTTGCGGCCGACCAGCGACACGCGTTCGCCGGTCGAGACCGACAGGTCGGCGCCGGTGAGCAGCGGCGTGCCGCCGAAGGTCAGCTTGATGCCGGTCAGTTGCAGAAGGGGAGGAGGCGCCATGGCCTCTCGCTACAGGCCGGGCGCGCCGAGGTCAAAGCAAAGTCGGCGCCGAGAGTGAGAAATTTGCACATAAATATCAGATAGTTGAGAAAGCATCGTGCGCGGGCTATTTCTTGCGGATCCGGAAAGTCAGCAAGTCCCGGCCTTGTTCCTTGCCGGTGTCGCGGGCTTCCAGTGTATCGCCGGTCTGGCGCACCAGATTGGGGATATCGATAGCGGCCATCGGATCGGTGCATTCGGCGATCACGACATCGCCGGACCGTAGCGTCGACAGCATCTTTTTCACGCGCAGCGTGGGCAGCGGGCATTTCAGGCCACGCAGGTTCATAATCTTTTCAGCCAAGGTTCGGCTCCTGTTGCCGCCGCTGCTGCGCTAGACTGACTTTTTCATCGCACACGGGAACGACCAGGGAAATATGGCGGCCGCTTCGGAGACCCTCCAGACAATTTCGAAGCTGACGCCATTGTCCGAGGTCACGGCAATGGTCGATCTCCGCGTCAAGCCGGTGACCCCGCGCACCCTCGACGTCGCCGCCGCGGCCGGTCGCGCACTCGCGGTCGATGCCATGGGCGCGGCGCGGCCGTCGTCCTCGCTCGCGCTCGTCGACGGCTGGGCGCTCGCCGCCGATGCCACGCTCGGCGCCGGGCCTTACGCGCCGATGCCACTGATCCACCCCCCGCAACGCATCGAGACAGGGCAGGTTCTGCCGCCGGACGCGGACAGCGTCGCGTCTCTCGACGCAGTGAAGATCACGAACGGATTTGCCGAAGCGCTCGCCACCATCAATCCGGGCGATGGCGTGTTGCCGGCCGGCGGCGACAACGACCCGGATATTCCGTTGCGCCGCGCCGGCGAGCGTCTGCGCATGACCGATCTTGCCGCATTCACCGCCGTCGGTCTGTCGCGCATCGCGGTGCGTGAGCCGCGCATCCGCGTGCTGCCGCTGCGCGGCACCACCATCGTCGGCGCCGCGGCGCGGCTGCTGGCGAGCGATATCGAGCGTCGCGGCGGCGCTGCCAAACTCGACGATCCCGCCCGCGATCTCGGCACCGTGCTCGCATCCGAATCGGCCGACGCCATTGTCGTCATCGGCGGCACCGGTTCGGGCCGCAACGACACGAGCGTTCATACGATGGCGCGCGATTGCGAACTCGCGGTGCATGGCATGGCGATTGCGCCTGGCGAAACCGCCGCGCTCGGTTTCGCCGGCCCGCGGCCGTTGTTGCTGTTGCCGGGACGGCTCGACGCGGCCCTGAGCGTTTGGCTCGCGGTTGGGCGTCGCATTCAGGATCGCCTCGCCGGAGTGCCGGGCGGCGAGCGCCAGCCGTACAGAATACTCACCTTGTCGCGCAAGATATCGTCCACCGTCGGCCTCGTCGAAATCGTGCCGGTGCGCCGTGTGCAGGATACGGTTGAGCCGCTGGCGTCGAAATATTTGCCGCTGTCGGCACTGACGCGCTCGGACGGCTGGGTCATGGTGCCGGCGGAAAGCGAAGGCTATGCGGAGGGCTCCGCGGTTCAGGTGAGGCCGTGGCCATGAGCGATATCGGAAGCCGCAGGCAGGACGACAGCGATTTGATCAGGCGCGTGCGCGCGGCGGCGCGGCAGGAGCAGTTTCTCGAAGTTGTCTCCGCCGAAGAAGCGCGTGCGCGCTTCGAGAAGCACATCGAACTCAAGCCGCTCGACTCCGAGCGCGTCACGCTGGCCGAGGCGCTGAACCGCATTCTGGCGCATGATGTCGTCGCCGCGACCGACGCACCGCCATTCGACCGCGCCAATGTCGATGGCTTTGCGCTGCGCGCAGCCGACACTATCGGCGCCAGCGATATGGCGCCGAAGATCCTGACGTTGAATGCCGAAGTGATCGCCTGCGGCGACAGCCCGACGATCGAGGTGATGCCCGGCACGGGAACGACGATCGCGACCGGCGGCGTGGTGCCGCGCGGCGCCGATGCGGTCGTCATGATCGAACAGACCGAATTGATAGCCGAGGGCGCGCCGCGCATCGAACTGCGCCGCGCTGCGACGCCGGGACAGTTCATCTCCTATGCCGGCTCCGACATCGCGCGTGGCGAGACATTGCTGCGCAAGGGCGTGCGCATCGGTTCGCGCGAGATCGGCATGCTGGCCGCGAGCGGACTCGCGCATGTCGACGTCGTGCGCCGGCCGCGCGTTGCGGTGATCTCCACCGGCGACGAACTGGTGCCGCCGGGCGAATCGCTCAAGCCGGCGGGCATCTACGACTCCAATGGCGCCATCATTGCCGCGGCGGTGGTCGAGGCCGGCGGCGAAGCGGTGCCGTTTGGTGCCGTCCCCGACGACAAGGCGGCGCTCGACAAGGCGGTGCGTGAAGCGCTCGCCTCGTGCGACATGGTGGTGCTGTCGGCCGGCACGTCGAAAGGCGCGGGCGATCTGTCGCATGCCGTGGTGGCCGGGCTCGGTGCGCCGGGCATCCTCGTGCACGGCGTCGCGCTCAAGCCGGGCAAGCCTTTGTGTCTCGGCGTGGTCGGCACAACTCCTTTCGCCGTGCTGCCGGGTTTCCCGACCTCGGCGATCTTCACCTTTCACGCCTTCGTCGCGCCGGTGATCCGCGCGCTGGCCGGCCTGCCGCCGGAAGCGGCGCAAACCATCGAGGCGCGCGTGCCGGTGCGCATTGCGTCCGAACTCGGCCGCAAGGAGTTCGTGCTGGTGTCGCTGGTCGAAGGCGACGACGGGCCGGTGGCGTTCCCGACGGGCAAGGGCTCGGGCGCGGTGACCAGTTTTTCGCAAGCCGACGGCTTCATCGAGATCGATGCGCTGGCGGGCGCGCTCGATGCCGATACGCACGTGCGCGTGACGCTGATCGGCGCCGGCGCGGCCGCGCCCGACGTGACCATCATGGGCAGCCATGACGTCGCGCTCGATGTTGTGGTCGGCGCGCTGGCCGAGCGCGGCTTCTCGGCGCGCACGCTGGCGGTCGGCAGCCTTGGCGGCGTCGCGGCGGCGACCCGCGGCCAATGTGATATCGCGCCGGTGCATCTGATCGATCCACGCAGCGGCGACTACAACAAACACCTGGTCACGCCGGACTTGTCACTGGTGCCCGGCTGGAAACGCATGCAGGGCATCGTCTATCGCGCAGGCGACAAGCGCTTCGACGGCAGGAGCGCAGCCGAGGCGATCAAGGCGGCGCTGGTCGACGCCGGCATCCTGATGGTCAACCGCAATGCTGGCGCCGGCACGCGGGTCCTGATCGACCGGTTGCTCGGCGGGGCCAAGCCGCCGGGCTACGCCAACCAGCCGAAGTCGCACAACGCCGTCGCGGCGGCGATCGCCCAGGGCCGCGCCGACTGGGGCGTTGCCATCGAGCCGGTGGCGAAAATGTACGGTCTCGGCTTCGTCCCGGTCGCACCGGAACATTACGACTTCCTGGTCGTCGAAAGCCGCAAGGCGCGCCCGGCGGTCCAGGCGTTTCTCGCTGCACTGCGTGATGAGACGACCCGGGCCCGTATTCGCGCCATCGGCATGGAGCCGGCCGCGTAAGCGGTCATGTCTCGCAATGGGAAAGGCCGCAGTCGCAGGGTAGTCATAAAAGCTGTGCCCGTCGTCCCGCACTATTGACCCTCCGGCAAGCCGCACGGTACTTTTGTATATTCACGGATAATCGCAGCGACGTCGGATCGCCCGACGCCAGGAACGGGCGCCCGAGCGCAATTCGCAAAATGTCGGAACGCGGACTTCTGCAGGCCATTCGCGCCGCCGGTGGCGTTACGGAACTGGCGCGTCGTATCGGCATTTCGCAGCCGTCGGTGTCGAACTGGTCGCGTGTTCCGGCCAGCCGGGTTGTCGCGGTGGAGACCGCGACCGGCGTCGATCGCTCCATCCTGCGGCCCGATCTCTATGCCGCGACGGACGATGGCTCCGATGACATGGATTTCGCGCGCGACCGCGAGCACGCCATCATCGGCGCGCGTTTCAAGTCGAAGATGCGCATCGTCGGTCTCGCCGGCTGGAGCAATTCGGGCAAGACCACGCTCATTACCAAGCTCATTCCGGTGCTGAAGACGCGGGGCATCAGCGTCTCGACGCTCAAGCACGCGCATCACGGTTTCGATCTCGACCAGCCGGGCAAGGACAGCTTTATGCACCGCAAGGCCGGCGCGACCGAGGTGATCATCGCCTCGGCGAACCGCTGGGCGATGCTGCACGAGCTGCGCGAGGAAGAAGAGTGGGACATGCTCGACCTGGTGGCCAAGCTGTCGCCGGTCGATCTGGTGCTGGTCGAAGGCTTCAAGCGCGACGCCTTCCCCAAGATCGAGGTTCATCGCGCCGCCAACGAAAAGCCGTTGTTGTATCCGAACGATTCTTACATCGCCGCTATCGCGTCGGATATCGCCTTGCCGCAGGTCAAGCTGCCGGTCGTCGATCTCAACGACGTTGAAGCGATCGCCGACCTGTTGCTCAAGCACGCCGTCACGGTCGGCGAAGTCGAACGCGCGATGGCCGGCTAATCCGGCATCACGCCGCTTGCGCATGCGGGAGAACTCATGGCGCAACTGACCGACGACTGCTTCGCATTCTCCGGCGCGCTTTTGCCGCTGCCGGAGATGGAGCGGCTGATCGCCGAGCGCATCGCTCCGGTGTCCGAAACCGAGCGCGTGGCGCTCCGCAGCGCTCGCGGCCGCGTCACCGCGAACGATATCAAGGCGCCGGTCGATCTGCCGCCCTTCGATAACTCGGCCGTCGATGGCTATGCGGTGCGTCACGCCGATCTCGATGCAAACGGCGACACGACGCTTGCGGTCAGCGGCCGTCTCACCGCCGGTGCGCGCGCCGATCTGACGCTGGGGTCGAAACAGGCGATCCGCATCTTCACCGGTGCGGCGATGCCGGCCGGCGCCGACACGGTTTACATGCAGGAAGATGTCGCCGTTGACGGCGACAAGGTCACGGTGCCGAAAGGCCTGGCGCTCGGCGCCAACCGGCGGCTGGCGGGCGAGGATGTCGCGGCCGGGCGCATCGTGCTGCCGGCGGGCACAGTGCTCGAAGCGCAGCATATCGCCCTGCTGGCGGCGCTCGGTATCGTCGATGTCGAAGTGCGGCGGCGGCTCAAGGTCGCGATCTTCTCGACCGGCGACGAAGTCGTCGAGCCGGGGGCGGCGCGCGGCGGCGCGGCGATCTTCGATTCCAATCGCTATCTCATCAGCGCGCTGCTCGAACAGCTCGGCGCCGTGGTGACCGATCTCGGCATTCTGCGCGACGATCCCGCCGAACTGTCACGCGCGCTCGCCAAGGCGGCGGCATGGCACGATCTCATTATCACCTCAGGCGGTGTTTCGACCGGCGATGCCGATTACGTGCGCGCCGCGGTGGAGAAGATCGGCAGCCTGGTGTTCTGGCGCATTGCCATCAAGCCGGGGCGGCCGGTGGCGATGGGCGTAATCCGCGCCGCGCCGCGCAAGGATTACGCTGCCAATGCCGGCGCCGCCTTCTGCGGATTGCCCGGCAATCCGGTGGCGGTGTTCGTCACTTTCGTGCGCGTGGTGAAGCCGCTGCTGCTGCGGCTGTCCGGGGCGCGGCCGCAGGTACTGCTGCCATTGCCGGTGCGGTCTGCCTTTGCTTATAAAAAGAAGAAGGACCGCCGCGAATATGTGCGCGTGGCCCTGCGGCGCGCCGCTGACGGCGAGATCGAGGCGGTGAAGCACCCGCAGGATGGCGCCGGCATTCTGACGTCGCTCACCGAGACCGACGGGCTGCTGGAGTTTCCCGAGGATTTGACCTCGATCGCACCCGGCGATCGCGTCGGCTTTCTCTCCTTCGCGGCGCTGATGGGCTAGCCAAAACGCTCCGCGAGCGCGTTGGCGCGTTCGGCATCATCCGGCGTATTGACGTTGAAGAATGGATCGACCGGCTCGGTCGGCCATTCAGCAATGGCGATGCCGTGCCGCGCGGTCCACACCTCGATCTTGCGCAAGTTCTCCTTCACCAGCGCCTTGCGCAGATCCTCGCGCAGCGCCAGCGGCCACAGGCCGACCACTGGATGACGCCAGTCGCCAGACTTGGCGCAGGCGAGCGGTACACCCGCGCCCAGCTTGCGCCGCGCGCCATGCAGGCGTTCGACGAGATCGTCGGGCAGGAACGGGCAGTCGCCCGGCACGCTCAGGAGCCATTCGATGCCGCGGTCCTGCGCCGCCAGCCAGTCCAGCCCGGCGAGAATGCCGGCAAGCGGACCGGGGTGGTCAGGCACGCTGTCAGGGATGACTTCGCAGCCGGTGTCGGCAAAGCGCGCCGGATCGCCATTAGCATTGATGACGACGCCGGCGCATTGCCCCGACAAAGTCGCGAGTACGCGGTCGAGAATGGTCGAGCCGCCGATCTTGATATGCGCCTTGTCGCCGCCGCCCATACGGCGCGCGAGGCCGCCGGCGAGAACGAGGCCGAAGGTGGGAGGGTGGGAAAAAGTCATGCGGTGTATGTAATGGAGGCGCGGGTTGTCGGCGAGTCTTCTTCCCCTCTCCCCTTGGGGGAGAGGGTGGCGAGCCATAAGCGCGTTTACGCGCGTCTTCGACGCGCTATGGCGAGCCGGGAGAGGGGTTCATGGATTATGCGGAGGTGGCTACCCCTCTCCCGTCCTCGCTCGGCTTCGCCTCCGCTCGGACACCCTCTCCCCCAAGGGGAGAGGGGAAGGTGTGTATGCCGCTCTGCCTCGACTCAATCCTCCAGCGCCGCCTTGCGGCGATGCTTGGTGCCTTCATCCGGTACTTTGCTCAAATCCTGGTCGAACACGATGCGTTCTTCGCCCGCCAGCGCGACGAAGCGCTGGCCGCGAGCGCGGCCAATCAGCGTCAGATTGGCTTTGCGCGCCAACTCGACGCCCCAGGCGGTGAAGCCCGAGCGCGAGATCAGAATTGGAATGCCCATGCGCACAGTTTTGAGCACCATCTCCGAGGTGAGGCGGCCGGTGGTGTAGAATATCTTGTCGTGCGCTGCGACCTTTTCCTTGAACATCCAGCCGGCGATCTTGTCGACCGCGTTGTGGCGGCCGACGTCTTCCATATAGACCAGCGGCTTGTCTTCGTGGGCCAGCACGCAGCCGTGAATGGCGCCGGCTTCGAGATAAAGCGACGGCGTGGTGTTGATCTTGTGGGTCAGCGCATAGAGCCATGACGTGCGCAGCGGCGTTGCCGGCAGCGAGACATCCTCCAGCGCCTCCATCAGGTCGCCGAACACGGTGCCCTGGGCGCAGCCTGAAGTCTGTACCTTCTTCTTCAGCTTCTTCTCGTAGTTCGTCTTGCGTTTGGTGCGCACGACGACGAGCGACAGTTCCTCGTCGTAATCGACGCCGGTGACGACATCGTCCGGCAGAAGCATATGCTGATTGAGCAGGTAGCCGATCGCCAGATACTCCGGATAGTCGTTGATCGTCATCGCCGTGACGATCTCCTGGCTGTTGAGAAAGATCGTCAGCGGCCGCTCCACCGTCACCGAAGTCTCGATGCGGGCACCGGTCTGGTCGATGCCGGTGACGCGCTCGGTCAGCCGCGGATCGTTGGGATCGGGGCGGATGAGGTAGGAGTCGGCGCTGTCCGGCTTTGGGCTCATGGTCGCAATCTAGTCATTGAAGGCGCGGGATGAAAGGCGCGATCCGTCGCCGGAACTCCCGCCTTTCGTGCCCGCCGTTTACGCGCCCACGTCTTCCGCGTTCGGGAAAAACAGGCTCTGGCCGTCGATTTTGTAGCCGGCGATGTCCTTCTGGCCCTGCGGTGAGATGAGATAATTGATGAAGGCCTGGCCGAGGTCTTTCTTGACGCTCGGACATTTCGCCGGGTTCACCAGCATCACGCCGTATTGGTTGAACAGCCACTTGTCGCCCTCCACTGCGATGGCGAGATCCTGCTTGTTCTTGAAATGGATCCAGGTGGCACGGTCGGTCAGGGTGTAGCCATTGCCGGCGGCGGTGGTGTTGAGCGTCGCACCCATGCCTTGGCCGAGCGACTTGTACCAAGTGCCATTATCCTTCTCGATATCGACACCTGAGGCCTTCCATAGCGCCAGTTCGGCCGAATGCGTTCCGGAGCGGTCGCCGCGCGAAAAGAACGCCGCTCCCTTGTCCTTGATGGTGACCAGTGCCTTGGCGACGTCCTTGGTGCCCTTGATGCCGGCCGGATCGCTCTTCGGTCCGACAATGACGAAATCGTTGTACATGACCGGGAAGCGTTTCACGCCGGCCCCGTCGGCGACGAACTTCTCCTCTTGCGCCTTGGCGTGAACGAAGACGACGTCGGCGTCACAGCGCTTGCCGGTGTCGAGCGCCTGGCCCGTGCCTTGCGCAACGACCTTCACGGTGATGCCGGACTTCTCTTTGAACTTCGGCAACAGATATTCGAACAGGCCGGAATCCTGCGTCGAGGTGGTGGAGGCGACCACGATCGACTTGTCTTGCGCGAAGCCCGGCTGCGTGGCGAAAAGCGCGACGGCGAAAACGGCAGCGGTTGCGTTACGAACGTTGGACATGTGATCCTCCAATTGTCTTTTGTTGTCGTTTTTCACACCAGCAACTCGCCGGCGATGAATTGCCGGGCTTGTTCGGTGTTCGGTTGCATAAAGAATTCGGCGGCGGGGCCATGTTCGACGATACGGCCGCGATGCATCAGCATGACATCGCCGCCGAGGCGCCGCGCCTGGCCGAGATCGTGCGTCGACATGACGACCTTGACGCCGCGCTGCGCCACGGTGCGCACGATATCTTCGATGGATTTGGTCGCCGCCGGATCGAGGCTGGCGGTCGGCTCGTCGAGCAGCAGCACCGAAGGATCGCGCGCCAGAGCGCGCGCGAGAGCGAGGCGCTGCTGTTCGCCGCCGGACAGTTTTCGCGCCGGCCGCGCCGCGAGTCCGTCGAGGCCGACCAGCGTCATCAGCTCGGCGATACGTTCCTCATGCCGCGCACGCGGCACGCCCGCCGCGCCCAATGCATAAGCGATGTTGGCGGTGGCGGAGCGGCGCAGCATTACCGGCCGCTGGAACACGATGGCACGGCGCACCTGTGAGAGGTCGCTGCGGTTTCCCCAGGTCACGCTGCCCGTATTCGGCCGGACGAGGCCCATGAGGACGCGCAGCAAGGTGGTCTTGCCGGCGCCGTTGGGGCCGATCAGCATCGTCGGCGACCCCGTCGTGATCGTCTGCGTGACGCCATCGAGAATCGTCACGGCCCCGGCTTTGACAGTGATGCCGGACAGAACGATGGGGAGGTCTGCGTCGGGCGCGCGCATGGTCATCCCGCGTAGCGTTCGCCGGCGCGCCGGGCGGCCCAGGCGAGTGCGTTGATGACAATGACGATGGCCATCAGGACAATGCCAAGTCCGACCGCGAGCGGCAGGTCGCCCTTCGAGGTTTCGAGCGCGATGGCGGTGGTCATGGTGCGGGTGAAGCCGTCGATATTACCGCCGACGACGATGATGGCGCCGACTTCGGCGGCGGCGCGGCCGAAGCCGGCCAGCAGGGCGGTCATCAGAGAGAATCGCGCATCCCACACCAGCGTCGCGATGCGCGCCGCCGGGCCGATGTCCATGGCCGCTAGTTCTTCACGGTACTCGAGCCACAGGTCCTCGACCGTCTGGCGGGAGAGGGCGGCGATGATCGGAGTCACCAGCACAGTTTGCGCGATAATCATCGCCTGCGGCGTGAACAGGATGCCCAAGCTGCCGAGCGGCCCGGAGCGCGACAAAGCGAGATAAACGGCGAGGCCGACGACGACCGGCGGCAGGCCCATCAGGGCGTTGAGCACGACAATGACGCCGTCACGGCCGCGAAAGCGGGTGAGCGCGATCAGCGCGCCGAGCGGGATGCCGATGACGGCGGCGCAGAACGCGGCGCTGAGGCTGACGACGAGCGACAGAGCGATGATGCGATAGAGACCGGGATCGCCGGACAGGATCAGGGTCAGGGCTGAGGTGTCGCCGCTCACGGCGCCGCTCCCGGTTGTTTTGCGAACGTGTCGCCTTGACCCTTAGGGCCCTGCGCCCGGAAACAAAACCGGGTCCTCCCGATGGATTGATAGAAACATTAGATCGAAACTTGCCAAGTCACGGGGATAGTCTTAAGCAATGGCTTCGTTTCGCGGGCTCAGGGCGGCCCAGCCCTCTGTTTCCCAAAGCTAAGGAAAACCAGCGGAATCTGCCGGCGCGACTTTACGAATGCCGTTCGCAACGTTAGGTGAGGCGGGTCCGGAGAGGTGGCCGAGTGGCTGAAGGCGCACGCTTGGAAAGCGTGTATACGGGAAACCGTATCGAGGGTTCGAATCCCTCTCTCTCCGCCAGCCTGCCGGATATCCCGAAGCATTGTTAAATAGAGGGATATCGAACCCTCGATCTTTCGCGCGCTGCTTCGCGCTAGAGACGGCCCAGCTTAGCCGGGCCTATGGGTTCGAATCCCTCTCTCCGCCACTTCAATATTGAACCAGGATGCCAATTCCAGGGCGACTTCGCTCCTTTGGACGGACCAGCATCTTCGCGAATTATCCAGCCTGAGCGCCCGCATAGTTTAAAAACGGGCGTTTCCAGCGGTCATTTATCTCAAACCGCAATCACAGAAATACAATGTCGCGCCATTCTTCGCTGAAAGTCCCGCGGGTATTCTGACGTCGGCTGAATGAATTCGATCACAGACGGGACCTGCGAGAATGATCATCGCTCACTACGGGCATCGCCTGCCGGCCGACTACGACATCGGGTTGATCCGGGCACGGGCAAGGGAGCGCGGTCCACTTTGGGATGCCGTGCCGGAACTCTACTTCAAGGGCTTCCTCCTTCGCGAGAGTGGGAAATTCGGAGCGAATACGAATAGCTATTCATCGCTCTATCTATGGCGACAGGACGATGCCTTTCGCAGCTTTCTCGTGAAGGGAGGATACAAAATTGTCGTCGATCTGTTCGGGCGCGCAGCTATCGAGACACGCTTTGCGTTCGATGCGCGTAAGGGACCCGGAGGGGAGGCCCGCTTTGCCTATCGGCAAGAGACTCAGATCGCGGTTGATACGGACTTGGGAACCGCATTTGCGAGCGAGATTGAACGCAATAAGGAAACAGCCGTGCGTGCGGGAACTGTTGCAGCTGCCGTCGGCGTCGACGTCCTGAACTGGCAAATCACGCGCGTCGTGCTATCGGATCGCGAACAGGCTGACGCTGGCACGGGCTATCAAATCCTTCATTTGGCACGACCGTTGTTGGACACGCTGCCCGACAGCAGCGAGTGATGAGCTATCAACAAGCGGTATTTACGCCGAGGGTGGACGGTGTTCGCGAAAAGCGGTCGCGAGGGTTCTCAGCGCTTCGCGGGATTTGGCATCCGAGAGTGTCGACAGAAGAACAATTTCGGATGAGGGAAGCGAAGGCAGTCCGAACCGCTGACTAACCTCGATCGTGCCAGCTGGCGCGAGCCGGCAAGAGAATACGGCAGTGGCTAACCCGGCCGAAACGGCATCCGCAACGACGGAGGAGCCGCCGCCAAGGAAAACTTCCGTCCAGGCTATCCCCGCGGCGTCGAGCGCGCGGGTGGCGACGTCACGGACTCCGCAGGATGGTGACAAAGCAGCCAAACGCAGCGGCTCGCCCGTTCGATGCACGAAGCCCGGAGTTGCAAACCAGCCGAAGTGTTCCGGCGCAAGCACCTCTCCGTCGCGCCGGTCGTCCTCCCGGCGGACGATCGCGGCATCGATTTCGCCACGCTCGAAAGCGTCGAGCAGATTGCGCGAATTGTCGAGCCGAACCTCGATGGTGAGCGCTGGGTCGTGCGCGTTCAGCCGCGCCAGCAGTGTTGGAAGCTCCGAACCGGCGACATGGGTGGCAATACCGAGCGCAAATCGTCGACGTGTGGAGGATAAACCCGCGATGGCGCGGTCATGTGCAGCCAGGAAGTCGCGCGCGGATTCCAGGAACACAGCGCCCTGCGCCGACAGGCGCACTAAGCGAGGCGTCCGCTCGATCAGCTTCTGGCCGAGCCGATCTTCCAGCCTCTTCAACTTCACGCTGATCGCGCCCTGCGTGGTGCCAAGCGCCTCGGCCGCGCGTGTGAAGCTCTGGTGATTGGCAATCGCCACGAACGCCTGGACGGCATCCACGTCCAGTATGGCCATCTCATTTATCCAAATTTGTTGTCTTAGGTATAGTCAATCATCCAGTTCTGAAATGGTCAAGGTCCGACTATGTTGCTTTCACGCAGCAACGCGCGGGCCGGGCTGTCCTTCCTTCTTGTCGCCTCCGGATTTCGCCGTTGCCAACGACAATGTCGGAAGGCCAAACCATGCCCCCTGCACTGACACGCCGAAGCACGGTCGCATTGGCCGCCGCTTGCCTCTCATCTCTCATGTTCGGTCTGGAGATTTCCAGCATCCCCGCAATCCTGCCGACGTTGGAGGAGGTGCTGCACGCTGATTTCAAGCAACTCCAATGGATCATGAACGCCTACACGATCGCAGTGACGACCGTTCTGATGGCGACCGGTACGCTGGCCGACCGCTATGGGCGTAAGTGCATCTTCATGACTTCGATCGCTGCATTTGGCGTGACCTCGCTGATTTGCGGCGTGACTGAAGACGTCTCGGTCTTGATCGTTGCCCGATTTCTCCAGGGCATGAGCGGCGGCGCGATGCTGATCTGTCAGATCGCCGTCCTCTCCCATCAATTCCAGGAAGGACGGCATCGCGCTATCGCCTTCGGCTGGTGGGGAATCATCTTCGGTATTGGCCTTGGCTTCGGCCCAATCATCGGCGGCGCGATCGTCGTGGTTTCGAGTTGGAGGTGGGTGTTCCTCGTTCACGCCTTGTTTGCTGTCGTGGCACTTATCCTCGCCCAAAGCGGCGTTCAGGAATCGAAGGACTCGCAGGCAAGCAGCCTCGACATTGCGGGCATCATTGCGCTGTCGTTGTCGGTCTTTTGTCTCGCGTTCTTCATCACACAGGGGCCGGATCTCGGTTTCGTTAGCCTGGCAGCCTTGGGAGTCATTGGCGTTTCGGTCATCAGTTTCATCGCCTTCCTCATTGCGGAGAAGGTTAGCCCACGACCGATGTTCGATTTTTCCGTATTCCGCATCCGCACCTTTTCCGGCGCGCTCGTCGGCTCGGCCGCGATGAATATCAGCTTCTGGCCTTTCATGATCTACTTGCCGATCTGGTTTCAGGCGGGCCTCGGTTATGACAGCGTTTCGGCGGGCCTCGCGTTGCTCGCCTATACACTCCCGACGCTCGTCGTGCCGCCGGTGGCGGAGCGGCTTTCGTTAAGATACCGGCCTGGTATTGTCATTCCTGCCGGCCTGCTCACGATCGGCGTGGGCTTCATTCTGATGAAGTTTGGCAGCGCCGCTGCCCAGGCAAGTTGGCTGACGATGCTGCCAGGCTGTATCCTCGCTGGCGTTGGGCTGGGACTGACCAACACGCCTGTCACCAATACCACCACAGGTTCAGTGCCAAGCGAGCGCGCCGGAATGGCGTCTGGCATCGACATGAGCGCCCGGATGGTCTCATTGGCGGTCAACATCGCGATAATGGGGTTCATCTTGGTCAGTGGCGTGCTGGCGCACCTCAGGAGCGCATTGCCAGAAACGCTGGATGCCACATATCTGCGCTCTCTTGCCGAGAGGATCGCCGCCGGAAACACGGTGTCCGGTCCAGAGCTATCCGAGTCGCTCATCCACCAAGCGCTTGTCCAAGGCTTTGGGTGGATGATGCTCTATGGAGGGGTTGGTGTCTTGGGGCTCGCTGGCGTCAGCTTCCTTATCTTCCACTCTCAGGAACTTCGGCCGATCAAAAATCAATGAATGGACGGAGTCCGGCAATGCAGAGCTCCGCGTCGTGCAAATTTGCTCACGTCGGTCGAAACGGCGCGCGAACAGAGCGTGCGCCACTTGACGGAAGGTGCGTGCGCCTTGGAGTGATGCGAGTTTGGAGAGGTGGCCGAGTGATTGAAGGCGCACAAGCGCGCTGCGGCGCGCATAAATTTCCGCAGCGCATCGTCGAATTGTGATCAGGTGGAGGATATTCTCGCACCGCGTCCGGCGCGGCCGCGGTCGGCTAAGCGCCGACTCTCGATCTTCTGCCGTAGGCCGGAACGCAAAAGAAGCCCCCGGGCGTTTCGGCTTGGTGGCGCGAAACACCCGGGAGCATGTTTTGGCGTTAGGCGGCTAGCCGCGTCTCCTTGAGGTCGATGACCGGCACGCCGAGATTCTTGAGGAGTTGATACAAAGTATCGATCTCTTTTTGCTGCGGCATGGGCATCGGCGCTCGCATGAACGGATGCGGGATCAGACCGCACAGCCAAGTGGCCGTCTTGTAGCGGATATGCAGTCTGCCCATGTCGGCGACGTACGAATGGAGCTGCGACAGACCGCCGTCCCAGATATTGCGCGCCTTGACGACGTCGTTCTGATCCCAGGCTTCGAGATGGTCGAGCATGGGATTGAGCGCAAAATTCCAGAAGCCTGACAGAGTCCCGTCGAACATGCCGGTGGCCTTGTATTCATGGAAGCGCGAGGCGAGCGCGGCCATGACGGCGACATGGCGGTCGAGACCGCGCAAGCCCTTGGCGATCAGGTTGAAGCCTTCGTAGGTGTAGGTCATCTTCCAGCCGACGATGTTCTTCACCTCGCGGCAGATGCGCAAGGTCGCTTCGAGCGGCAGGCCGGGATAGAACGGCGGCTTGGCGCCACCGACAGGATGCGTGACGATCGGCAAATCGACCGCCCGGTCCTGCGCGATGATCTGATCCAGCCAGATTTCCGGATAGCCGTCGGCGTCCCAGCATGACGTGACGTCCTGAGCTCCGCCGGGAGGCGTGACGAAGATGCCGTCGACGCCAAGTGCCTTGCAGTCTTTGGCGGTTTCAACGGTTTCTTCTGTCGTGATCGCCCAGGTGCCGGCAATAACCGGAACCTTGCCGTTGATTTCCTCCATCGCAATTTCGAGGACGCGCCGCTTTTCTTCGCGCGTCAGGTAGAAGATTTCACCTGCTTCGGGGTTGACGCAGATGCCGCCGCCCATGCGTACAAACTTGTCGTTGTCGAGGAAGTGCCGCAAGAATCGGCGGTAGGCTTGCTCGTCGACTTTCATGTCGCGGTCGTAGGGTAGCAAAGCGGCGACGTAAAGATGGTCTCCGATCGTCTTTTTCTTCATATTCAGTCCTTTCTGTCTTTGGGCGGGTTCAGGGAGAGATTTCTTCGAGAACACGGTTCTTGGTCTCGACGGCGAAAATCGCCGTGACGACCGCAGCAATCGCGGCGATCAAGCCGAATGCCAGGAACACATTTTCCAGTCCGCCGCCGATCATCATGCCGACCACGCTCGGGCCGATCATCGAGGCAAGACGAAGCCACGCCGTCGCAACGCCGACACCCATGGCTCGGGCGCGCGTGGGGTAGAGTTCCGGCGTGTAGAGATAAGCGCCGAGCGATACGACGGATGAAAAGAAGAAGGCGAGGCTGACGAGGGCGACCACGCGTTGCGGCGTCTGCGCGCCGATGAACCAGAGGCCGACCAGCGCCGCTGCCGCTCCCACAAAGGCCACGGCAAACCACGGGCGACGACCGAAGTAGTCGATCGTGAGAGCGCAGAGCAGCGCACCCAGAAGGCCGAATACCTGCGTGATCAAGCCGTATTGCAGGGACTGCTCAAGCGGCAGATGGAATACGGTGCGGTAGATCGTCGGCAGCCAGACCGTCAGTCCGTAGGTGATGAGGTAAGCTGCGAACCAGATTGTCCAGGCAACGAGCGTGCGACGCAGATAGATCGGGCCGAAGAGGTCAGACCAGGTTGCAGGGCGTTCCTGAGACGCGACCGATACCTCGGCCACCGGCAGCGGCTGACGCGTCGCCTTCTCGGTCTCGCGTTCGATGTAGGCGAGAGCTGCTTCCGCCTCAGCGCCGCGACCACGTGAAGCCAGCCAGCGCGGCGATTCCGGGAGCTGACGCTGCAGGAAAAACAGAAGCAGCGCCGGTATCGCGCCGATCAGGAACATGTAGTGCCAGCCGAAGGTCGGCACGACCCAGCGGGCGATCACGCCGGCGGCAACAAGGCCGACCGGGAAGATCAGCTCGAAAAGCAGCACGAAGCGGCCGCGGCCTTTGGCGCGCGTGATCTCGCTGATGTAGACGGCTGCGATCGGCACTTCGCCGCCGAGGCCGAGACCCTGCAATGTGCGGAATATGAGGAGAGACTGGTAGTCCCACGCGAAGGCGCATGCGAAGCTCATCACCGACAGGACGAGGATGGACCAAACCAGTGCTCGCATCCGGCCGAAGCGCTGCGCGACCCAACTGAAGAACAAGGCGCCCGCAAGCTGGCCGAGATAGCCGGCCGAGATCATGAAACCGACCTGGGGGCCGGTGAGCTTCCACAACGGCACCAGAACCGGCAGCACGAAGGCGATGGCGAGAGCATCGAACGCGTCAAAGAATGTGGCGACGCCAATGATGACCCGGGCCTTGACGTGCCAGGATGACAGCGGGAGGCGCTCAATCCGGGCGGCCACCTCGGCCGCTTTCGACTCGTGAAAATGGGTTTGGTCCACTGCGACCATGGTCTCCTCCGAATTGCCCATGTGATTTGTTGCGGGCTTACCCATGATCATCGGGGGCGCGACAAGAAATGCAATTCAGGTTATTGTCATAAGATCATGCATCTCATTCATAGTGCCCGGCCATGAATCTACGATCCATCGACCTCAATCTGCTGGTTGCCTTCGATGCGCTGATCTCCGAGCGCAATGTGTCGCGAGCGGCCGACAGGCTCGGCATGACGCAATCGGCGCTCAGTCACGCGCTTAAACGGTTGCGGGGCGTGTTTGCCGATCCATTATTGACGCGCGGGCCGCGCGGCATGGAGCCGACCGAACGGGCGCTGGCCCTGCGCGAGCCGATCAAGGCCGTGCTCGCTGAAATCCAGTCGATCGTCAGCACGCGCGATGCGTTTGATCCGGGCACTACACATCGTACGTTCAGGCTGTCGATGAGCGACGCAATGAACGTCGAGGCGCTTCCGGCAATCATTCGTAAACTGCGAAAGACCGCCCCTAACATCGATCTGCTGGTGACCACGTCGGGCCCGCGCGAATCCTGTGCGCGTCTGCTCAAGGACGAGGTGGAAATCGCCGTGGGCGTGTTTCCCAACGTGCCGGCGGAGATCTTGCGTCAAGAGCTTTATCGCGATGTCCTGGTGAGCGTCGCGGACAAAAATAACCCACGTCTCAAAAATGGACGTATGGACGAGCGGTCGTATTTGGCGTCACCCCACGTGACCGTCGCGCCCAATCTCGATTCCGGCGTGCAACTCGACGACATCTTCGCGGCAATGGGCCTTTCGCGCCGTGTCGTCGCGACGGTGGCACATTACACCGCAATTCCGGGCCTAGTGCGCGGCACCGATCTCGTCGCTCATACGAGACGCAGGCTCGTTAATATCTTTCGGTCGTCAGCCAATCTGGTCATCTTCCCGATCCCCGCGCCGTTCCGTGTTCCGGAGCTGAGTTTCGAGCAGTTATGGCATCCCCGGCATGATCGCGATGCGGGGCATCGCTGGCTGCGCAATCTCATCAAGACCACGGTTGGCACGACAGCCAACAAAGACGAGTAGTCTTACAGCGTCGGAAGTCGCTTAAGGCGACGATGGCGGCTTCCTGCCTTTTGCGACGGTGGTCTCGGCTGACTGCTGTGCAATCTGGATAGCGTGCCATACCCGAGACGGGGTTAGAGGCATGTCGATTGCCTCGACGCCAAGTGGATGCAGCGCATCAAGGACCGCGTTGACGATCGTCGGCGGCGCGCCGATCGTGCCGGATTCGCCGATGCCCTTGATGCCGAGCGGATTGGTCTTGGCGGGTACTTCCTCGAGAGCGGACGCAATGTTCGGGAGCGTGGAGGCTCGCGGTATCCCATAATCCATGAAGCTGCCGGTCAGCAGCTGGCCCGACCCGTCGTAGGCGATGCCCTCAAGGAGCGCTTGTCCTGCGCCTTGGGCAATACCGCCGTGAATCTGCCCCTCGCAAATGGCAGGGTTTATGACCATGCCGAGATCGTCGACCGCCGCAAAACGGTCGATGGTGACGAGGCCAGTTTCCGGATCGACCTCAACCTCGCAGATTTGGCAGCCGTTGGGATAGTTGGGAGCCCCGCCCGGGACGCCTGAGTAAGTCCCTACGGCGTCAAGGCCGAGACCGAATTTGAGGACGGGGCCAGCGGGCGCGAAGAAGGCTTTCGCGACGGCCGTCAGGGGAATGCGCTTGTCGGTCCCCGCCACGGTAAACATGCCCTTATTAAATTCGATGTCGTTTTCGGCGGCTTCGAGCAGCGCGCCCGCCATCTGTTTCGCCTTGGCGATGATGCCATCTGCGGCAAAGCGCAAAGCAACCCCGCCAACCATGGAACTGCGGGCCGCGAATGTGCCTCGGCCGAACGCGACTTTTTCCGTATCGCCTTGGATGTAGTGGACCGAGTCGAACGGCACGCCGAGCCATTCGGACACAAGTTGCGCAAAGGCTGTGGCATGGCCTTGGCCGTGCGAGTGTGTGCCGGCAATGATCGATACCGTTCCGCCCGGATCGAAGCGCAACTCCATGCGCTCGTTAAACACCCCGCCGATTTCGATGTAAGGCGTGATCGCCCGGCCGCGCAGCTTGCCTGCTTTCCGGCTCGCTAACTGGCGCGCCTCGAATCCGTTCCAGTCGGCGAGCTCCAGGCATCGGTCCATCATCCGCTGGAAATCGCCGCTGTCGTAGTTTTGATGAGTCGGCGTGTGGTAGGGGAGGGCGTCAGGTTTGATGAGGTTCCGTCGCCGCAGCTCGACTCGGTCGATGCCAGTCACCTGCGCGGCGCGGTCGAGCAGGCGCTCGATGAAATAAATCGCCTCCGGTCGTCCCGCGCCGCGGTAGACGGAAGTTGGCGCCGTATTCGTGAACACCGCATTTGTCGTCAGATCGACGGCCGCTACGTCATATACGCTCGGTATCAACATCAGTGAAAAGAAGAGCGGAGCTGTAATCGCCGCGGACCAATAAGCGCCGAGGCTCTGATAGGCGTTGGCACGGATACCGAGAATTTTGCCAGCCTCATCCAGTGCCAGCTCACCGTAGATAACCTGGTCCCTGCCGTGCGTATCGCACATCAGGCTTTCCGTACGCGTCGCCGTCCATTTTACCGGCCGGCCGCATCGCTTGGACGCCCACAGGACGAGGACGTCGTCGGGATAGAGATTGGCCTTCATGCCGAATCCGCCGCCGACATCGGGCGAAATAACGCGGATCTTCGTTTCCGGGATACCGAAGATGGCGGAGGCGAGGCTGCTGCGGATTCCGTGCGGGTCTTGTGAGGCCGTGTATAACGTGTAGCTGTCGTTCGCCGCGTCATACATGCCCAGGGCGGCGCGGGGTTCGATGGCGGTTGCCGTCACCCGATTGTTGTAAAGCCTGAGCTTGACGACGTGTCGTGCGGCGGCGAATGCAGCATCCGTTGCCGTTTTATCGGCAAAGGCGATCGTGACTCCGATATTACCGTTGGGGTTGTCGCTCCAGAGTTTCGGTGCGACCGATTGGGCGGCTTCTTCAACGTCGATGGCGGCCGGCAGTGGGTCGTATTCAACCTCGACCAATTCGGCCGCATCGCGAGCCTGCGCCTCAGTCTCGGCGACAACGAACGCGATGCGCTCGCCGACGCAGCGCGCACGATCGGCCAGGACCGGCCGTAATGTCGCATAGCCTTTCGGGCCACCCCACGCTTCCGGCATGAAAAAAGGTGGAATTCCGCCAATTTTGTCGGTCTTTGCGTCGGCCGCGGTCAGCACGCAAAGCACGCCGGGAGAAGCCAGCGCGGCAGACACGTCGACACTCTTGATAGCGGCATGAGCGTGTGTGGAGAGAACCGCGGCCCCATGACATTGCCTTGGCAACGATATGTCACTGACATACGAACCGGTGCCGGTGAGAAAACGCTGGTCCTCGACGCGGCGAACCGCTTGACCTATCCCGAACTTGGCCATCTTTCCCTCCCATTCGCGTTTTTATGAACAAAAATGATACTGGCCGCTTCAGTCGCATTGCAGCGGCAGTTTTCGGTATTGGGCGTCTTCCTCATCAAGTATGTGGCAAACTTGCGAACTGCGTCGGGCACCATCGCGGGCGGCTAATGGCGAAGAGCCCGACGCCAGGCGAGCAGATGAGACTCGATCGATGTGAGAACGACGTTGGTTAGATAACCGGTTAGACCCAGGATAAAAATTCCGGCATAGATTTCGGGGCTTCGGTAGATGCGTTGCGCCAGCAGGATGTTCTGACCGAGCCCAGGTTGACTTGCTTGCATCTCGACGACGACGGTCAGGATGAGAGAGACCGCGAGGCTGATGCGCAAGCCTGCAAAAATGTCGGGCAAGGCGCTTGGCAGGGCGATCTTGTACAAGAACTCAGCCCGGCTCATCTCGAGCGATCGGGCGACTTCTGCAAGCCGCGGATCGATGCGCTTGAACCCATGAACGCTCCCAAGAAGCACGGGCCAAATCGCACCGAAGGCGATGACGAAGACGGCCATGGTCTGGCCGAGACCCAACAGCAGAATAGCCGGCGGGATGATCGCCGAGGCCGGCAGGGGACGAAAGAATTCGAGCGTAGGTTCGAGATATGCGCGCAGCACCTTCGAGCTTCCGATAAGCGCGCCCAGAGCTATGCCGGCGGCCGATGCCAAGACCCATCCAAGAGCCATTCGCTCCAATGTTGCGGCGAGCGGTTCCCATATGCGGCCACTCGTGATCAGTTCAGACAGCGCCTGCAGCGAGCGGGTTGGCGGCGGAAAGAAGACCGCGGAAATCACGTTGGAGCTGGCCAATAGCTGCCAAAGCGCCAATAGCGTTAGCGCAAATGCGACGGCGGCCAGGCGCATGACAAATCGACGGCGGTTCATCGTCCCTCCATCGCGTAGCGTGAAAGCCAATTTCGATCGATGGATTGGATGAGGAGGTTGAGCAACCATCCCAGGAGCCCGGTCCAAACGACGTAGCCGTAGACGAGATCGACCTGGAGCATTTGCTGCGCGTAGATCATGGCGTAGCCTAGGCCGCGCGGATTGATGACGATTTCAACCGTGACGGCCACGATCAGGGCGATGCCTGTGGCGACACGGATGCCCACCCATATGCGCCCGATGGTTGCCGGCAGAATGAATTTGACGATGCGCTGAAACAGGGAGAATTCGAGCCCGCGCGCGATCTGCGTGAAGCGTTCGTCGAGACCTTGCACTGCCGACATCGTCACGATGATGATGGGCCAGACGCAGGCAAAAGCGATGATGCTAATCTCGAGAGAGAGGCCAAATCCGAAAATGAGCAGGGCCAGTGGCACCAAGGCGATTGCCGGAACCGGCCGAAATGCCTCGACCGATGGCCCAATGACGCCGTTGAGAAACGGCGATATGCCGAGCAATAACCCAATGGCGATGCCGAGAGCTGCGGCGAGAAGAAGGCCAAGCAGGGTCGTCTGCAAGGTTTGCAGCGTGGCGAGCGGAAGCGAGCCGTCGAGCGCCGAGGTCCCAATCGCCTGGATCATCAGGCTGGGTTGCGACAACGCGTCGGGAATGGCGCCGGTGCGCCCGGCGACTTCCCACCCTGCGAGCAGCAAAGCCGGAATGAGGAGGCCGCGCCACGATACCATCGTCAGTGCCTTTCGAGCTGTTTGAAAAGACGATGACGATATTGGAGGAACAGCGGTTCTTCGCGTGTCGTCAGCTGGTTACGCGGTCGCGGTAGGTTGATCTTCACGACGTCGCCAACGCGTCCTGGCCGCGCTGCCAGCGAAACGACACGGTCACCGAGATAAATTGCCTCCTCGAGATCATGGGTGATGAATACGACCGTGAGATCTTTCTCGGCGGCTAGCCGGCTGACTTCGTCCTGAAGAGACTGGCGCGTGATGGCGTCGAGCGCGCCGAACGGTTCGTCCATCAGAAGCAGCGACGGTTCCTGGGCAAGACAGCGGGCGATTTGCACGCGCTGCTGCATGCCGCCCGACAGGGCGCCTGGATAGAGGTCGGCGACGTGTGCAAGGTTCATTTGCGCCAACAGGGCTTGCGATCTCTCGCGCCGGTCTCTTTTCGAAAGGCCTTGCCCTTCGAGGGCAAGCGCGACATTGGCCCACACCTTGCGCCAGGGCAGCAACGAGCGACTGTAGTCTTGAAAAACAATGGCGCGGTCGCGCGACGGCTTCGTGATTGGCGCGTTCTTGAACAGCATCGTGCCGGAGGACGCCGTGACATGGCCGGCGAGAAGGCGGAGCAACGTTGTCTTGCCGCACCCGGACGGCCCGACGATGCACAAGAACTCGCCGCTCGCAATGCCAAGAGTGATGCGATCGAGGACGAGATTGGCGCCATAGGAAAGTGTGACGCCATCGAGCGATAGAATATGCGGTGCGTTCAGGTCTGCGGACGTGTCCACATCTGCGTCGTACGCAAGCGCGCTCCCGGCATCGGCCGCCATCGACACTTCCTCCCGTCCCTGCATCGCTCCGGGCGACACCGGGCGTGCTTGTTATTGGATCGCGTTCGGCTCTTGTTGGCCAAACCAGTAAGAATTGTACGGTATAAGATTGACAGGTCGGCGTCCAGTGGCTAGCGTCCGTTAAATTAAAAAACAACAAGGCGCTCGTTACCGGCGGGCCATCGAGGGAGGAAGTGATGACAATCAAGCGGCTTATTTCGTTCGGCTTGGCGTTCGTCCTGGCTGCTGCAGTGCACGCGCCGGCCTTCGCGCAGACCAAGATCAGCGTCGGCTACATTCCAGCGATGGACTTTCTTCCGGCTTTCGTGGCCAAGGAGCAGGGGCTGTTCGAGAAGAACGGGCTCGATGTCACGCTCAAGCCGATCGTCCTGGCCTCGAACGTCGCCTCCGCTATGACGGCCGGCGACGTGCAGATTGGCCTTGGCACTGGGCCAAACATGATGATGGCGAATGAAGGTGGCCTCGATCTTGTTGCTGTCTATGGATTGACGCGCGACACCAAACAAAATCCGATAGTCGGTCTGATCGCGCGCAAGGGCTCCGGCATTAAGACGGCGGCCGATCTCGTCGGAAAAAAGATCGCAGTGCCTGGGCTGAACAGCGTGGTTCATATATTCGCTATGGAATGGGTGGCGAAGAATGGGGTCAATCCCAACAAGGTGACCTTTATCGAATTGCCTTTGCCGCAAATGGGTAGCGTGCTGAAGGGCGGCTTGGTGGATGCGATTGCGGTCATCGAGCCCTTCCGCGGTGGCATTCTGCGGGACCCGGACTCGGTTCTTGTCGCCAATATCGCGAGCGATCTTCGCGACAACATGATGATGGGTTATTGGCAGTCGCTGCGCAGTTGGGCGAAAGCCAATCCCGGCGCCGTCAAGGCGTTCCGCGCATCGATGGACCAGGGGCTCGCGTTTATTCAGCAGAATCCCGAAGAGGCCAAGAAGATCGCAGGGAAATATCTGCGTGTGGTGCCTCCGACTTTCCCTGTCTGGCAATTCAAACAAACGGCCGACGATTTCCAGTATCAGGCCGATATCTCGCGCGAACTAGGGTTTCTGAAGAAGCCGGTCGATGCAAATGCGCTGATCTGGAAGTGAATGTGGCTCTGGGTCGCCCGTAATTTCGAGTCCGTTGCTTGATTTCGGTAATGAAAGTAGCGCCATGACAAAGCAAGCGGTCAATCATGTGCACCTGGTCGGCAGTATTGGGCTCGAATCGGTAGAAGAAATTTTTCGTACGGTCGGCCCGCTCTTTGGCAGTCGCCTTCGCCGTATCCCCGATGGTGAGCCTGGCCCGCGGCGGCTTTGGGCGAGTTTCCAATATCCTGCGCTGCGGGCCAGTCCCTATCTTCGTCCGGATCCAAGTGGTGCGGTCCGGGCGACCTCTGGATTTCCGTTGCTTTGCCTCGCAGACGGCGTCCAGGACGATGAGGTGCAATTCGGCGAACTCGGCTACTTGCGGGAAGCGAAGGGATCCTATGTCGATTTCTGCGCTGCGCGCGAGCGAGGCGACGTGCCGCGCGAATCCCGCTTCCAGGTCTGCCTGCCGACGCCGATGGGCGTGGTCTACGCCTTCTGTACGCCGCGCAATCTCATCGCGATCGACGCGGCCTACGAAAAGGCGATGATCCGTGAAGTGGAGGCCATCTGCCGAGCTATTCCTCACAAAGATCTCTGCATTCAGTGGGACTTCTGCCACGAGATGATCATTCTCGACGGTCAGTCGCAGAACTGGTTCCCCCTGATCAATGCATCGATGTCGGAGATCATGGCGCGAATGGCGCGCATTTGCGCCGCCGTACCGGGCGACGTCGAGCTCGGCATCCATCTTTGCTACGGCGACTTCGGTGCCAAGCACTTTATCGAACCGAAGGATGCGGGGCGCATGGTTGAAGTGGCCAATGCGATGACGCAATCGATCGCTCGGCCGATCACATATATCCACATGCCGGTACCGCTTAGCCGGAGTGACGATGAGTTCTTCAGGCCGCTGCGCGACCTAAAGCTTGGTCCTGAGACCGAGCTCTATCTTGGTCTCGTACACGCCGCGGACGGAGTGGCGGGAACGCGGAAGCGAATGGAGGTGGCTCGACGATATGTCGGCGACTTCGGTGTCGCGACCGAATGCGGCATTTCCCGTGCGCGCAAGCCCGAGCTCGTGCGGCAAATATTGAAGATTCACACCGAGGTGTGCGACGCGCACGCGGTATGAAAATTTGGGCTCAGTGAAAGCATACAGTTCTGGGGATTAGCTTGCAGTACTTTGTCGGAACCGATGTGGGCGGCACGTTCACGGATATTTGGGTCGCAGGAGATGATGGACGAGCCAGAGTCTTCAAAGCGCCCACCACAAAAGACGTTATTGGCGGTGTGATCGAGGCCATCAAACTCGCTGCCGCCTCGTATGAAGTAAGCTTCGAATCGTTTTGCGCGAGTATCGCTCGCTTCGGACACGGCACGACGGTCGGGCTGAACGCGTTGCTCACCGGCTCGGCGGCCAAGACCTATGTTCTGACGACGAAAGGCTTCGGCGATACGCTGGAAATCGGCCGGCTGCGACGGCAAACATCCGGCATGAATGAGCTCGAGATGACGGACGCATACTTCCGTAACCGTCATTTGCCGCTTGTTTCGCGCTCCCGCATCATCGAGTGCGAAGAACGGATCGATGCCAGTGGCAAAGTTATCGTGCCGCTCGACGAGCAGCAGATAAGACGCAGCCTCGAAAGCCTGCGCGGCGAACAGCCGGAAGCGATCGCCATTTGCACTTTGTTCTCCGTGGTCAATCCCACGCATGAGTTGAAGTTGCGCGAGTTGGTCAACGAGATCCTGCCAGACGTGTTTGTCAGCCTTTCGCATGAGATTTCGCCGAGCGTCGGCGAGTATTCGCGGATGTCGACCACGGTCGCTAATGCGTCGCTCGGGCCCATTGCCGGGCGTTATCTCGCGCGCCTGGAGGATATTCTCCGCAACGCCGGCATGAAGGTGCCGATCCTGATGATGACCTGCTCGGGCGGCGTGTTGCCGACCAAGCTTCTCAACGATCGACCGGTCTTCGCGGTGTTCTCGGGCCCGGCCGCGGGCGTCAAGGGATCCCAGGCGATTGGCGACCTGATCGGGTCTGGAAACATCCTGACGACCGACATCGGCGGCACGAGCTTCGATGTCGGCGTGATTGTCGACCGTCAGCCGATCACTCGTGCCGAAATCACGCTGGCGGGCGCAGACATGAAGGTCCGTTCGATCGATGTCGATTCGATCGGCGCCGGTGGTGGAAGCATCGCTTCGGTCGATCGGGGAGAACTCCGCGTTGGGCCGCGCAGCGCGGGAGCCAATCCCGGTCCGGCGTGCTATGGGCGCGGCGGCACGGAACCGACGGCAACCGATGCCGATCTCGTACTGGGCGTTCTCGATCCGGACAACTTCATCGGCGGACGCATGCGGCTAGATGTCGAGGCTGCGCGACGGGCAATTCACGACAAGATCGCGAAGCCCTTGGGCATGACGGTTAACGAAGCGGCGTGGGGCATCCGCAAGGTTCTCGACAGTAGGATGGCCGATCTCTTGCGGCGGATGACGCTCGAGCGCGGCTACAACCCGCTTGATTTCGTTCTTCTGGCCAATGGCGGCGCGGGGCCGTCCCATGCATGGGTGCTGAGCACCGAACTCGGATTGCCCGGTTTTGTGGTGCCGGCGGCGGCGACCGCCCAGTCCGCGTTCGGAACCGCGAATTGCGATCTCGGATATGTCGCGGAACGGCCGATCTATGTCCGCATTCCGCCGCGCGGGGAGCCCGCGTCGGATCGATTGCAGGCGGTCAGCGAGGCCATGCATGCGGCGCGTGAAGAGGCGCAAGCGCTGTTACGGACGGCGGGCGCCGTCGAAGACATTCAGATGGAGTCGAGTGTTTCGGTTAGGTTTCGGGGACAGGCCCATCATTTGGATGTGCCGTTCGTCGGCAGCGTGTTCGATGGAGCGGCCTATCAGCGGGTTGTGACGGCGTTCCAACAGCAGTACGAGAGCTTGTTCGGTGGCGGCGCCAGCTTTGCGCAGGCGGGCTACGAAATTCTGTCGGTTCAAGCTACGGCCTCCGTCAGAATGATCCCGCCATCGATTGCTGGCTCTGGCGACGAGCTGCGTCGGCGGGGCAGCCGCAAGGTGGTCTTCGATGACCCTGCCAACGCGGTCGAGACCGACATTTTTCAAACACTCTTTCCGCCTCCCGGTGCAGAGATTGTCGGCCCATGCATCATCGAATTTCCCGGTCAAAGCGTCGTGGTCCCTCCCGGGTCGCGTGCGGCGGCCGATCAGTTTGGCAATCTGCACGTGACGCAGGCGGTACAATGAGCGACTCCCTCAATCCAGTCATCTTTGAAGTCATCCGAAATCGCTTGATTGCGATTACCGAGGAAATGCGCGTCGCGCTGCAAAGCGTGTCCGGATCTCCGACGGTGACGGAAGCGTCGGACTTCTTCACCGGCCTTTTCACGGCCGAGGGCGACGTCGCGTCGATGGGCTTCCAGGTCGCCTTCCACGCGCCGGTTTCCGGCGCCTTCATCCGGCATATCGTGTCGCGGCCCGGCATGGTCGTTCGGAAAGGCGACATGTTCATCGGCAATGATCCTTATATTGCGGCACTGCATCAAAACGACGTGCAGATGGTGGCGCCGATCTTTGTCGACGACCGGTTGATCGCATGGGCTGCTGTCGAAGCGCACGAGACCGACGTCGGCGGCATGGATTTCGCCAGCTGGTGTCCGAAGGCGCGCGAGGTTCATCAAGAGGGGCTGCGAATTCCTTGCGTCAAGTTGGTCGACGCCGGGACGATGCGCGACGACGTGCTCGAAATGATTGTCTCGGCGTCTCGGCTTCCGGCGCTGCTCGGCCTCGATATTCGGGCCTTTATCGCGACATTGAATGTTGCAACGGATCGAATATCGGAGCTCACCGGCCGCTATGGCGCCGATGTGATCCACGAAGCCATGCAGCGTGTCATTGCGTCGTCAGAAGTTCGTATGCGGGCGAGGTTGCAGGAGCTGCCGGACGGCGAGTACCACGCACAGGACTTCCTCGAGCACGACGGACACGACAATGTGCTCTACAAACTCGATGTCCGGCTCACTAAAAAGGCGGACAAGCTGACGCTGGATTTCAGCAATTCGAGTCCTCAGGCGCCCGGATTTATCAACGCCAGTCGTTCGGGCCTGATGGGCGCCGTTGCCGGGTCGATTTTGCCGACGTTTGCCTACGACATGCCCTGGAATCAGGGCTGCCTCACGCCCATTGAAGTTGTCGCGCCCGATGGCCTGATCTGCACGGCGCAGTTTCCGGCTCCGGTCGGATCGGCCACCGTGGAAGCTATCTGGGTGGCTGGCAACGCAATCATGTTGGGTCTGAACAAAATTCTGGCGGTATCGCCGGGCTACCAGCATCGCGCGCAGGGCCTGAATGCGGGAGCGATGGCGACATTCAATCTCGGCGGCGTCAATCAGTTCGGTGAGCCGTTCGGTCTCCATCTCATGGATCCGATCGCGGCAGGATCTGCCGCCTTTCCCGCCAGAGACGGTGTCAATGCCGGTGGACCGATCACGTCTCCGGTTTCATGCATTGCCGACGTTGAACGAAACGAGCAAGTGGCTCCGCTCTTTTATTTTCAACGCAAATTAGCGCCGGACACCGGCGGGCCGGGCCGCTTCCGTGGCGGCTTGAGCGCCGAGGTGTCGTTTACCCTTGGCGGTATCGATCATGCCTCCGCTCTGATCATGACGCACGGCGTCGAGGTGCCGAATTCGCAAGGTCTTGGCGGTGGATGGCCAGGCGCGACCATTCGTCAAACGTTTGGCCGCGATGCCGTGCGAGATGGCCGGCTGCAGAATGGAAGCTGGGAGACCTTCGGCCCGAAGCCCGGCCTGATGCGTATGACAAATCGTGACGTATTCGCGGTGTCGTGGCAGGGCGGCGGCGGTTATGGCGATCCCATCGAGAGGGACCCAGAAACGGTCGCGAAGGATGTGAAGGGCGGGGCTGTATCGGCCGAAGCGGCGAAAGTCGTGTATGGCGTGATTGTCGACGGTGGTCTCGATCTACGCGCCACCGAGGAGGAGCGGGCAAAAATTCGGCTTGCTCGGGTCGGCGGCGCCTTTCGGTCCGAACCGGAGCGTATCTTCCAAGGCACTCCGCTCTTTAACCTGAGCGATGCGCTCAGCCTCGCCAAAGACAGGCGCGGCTGGCACGTCGTCACCAAGGCCGGATACATCCTGTGCACCGGGTCGACGCGTTGGCGTTCGGGCGCGGCGTCGGCCAGCTGGCGCAAGCTGCCCGCTGAGTTCGGTATTGTTTTGCACGAAGATCTGGCGGCGACTGCGTATTATTGTCCGGCGTCGGGCACGTTGTTGTCAGTCGACTTTCACTTCAAGGATGTGAGGCCGCCTGACGACACCATACTCGATCTGACCTCTGTCGATGGCCTATTGAGCGGCCACGACCGGATACATTGAAACGGAAGCGGAAATGTCACTGCGCTATGCAATTCTTGGATTTCTCAGTTCTACGCCCTCCACAGGCTACGATCTTGGGCGCGCGTTCTCGCTTGGCGCCGGCGCCTATTGGGAGGCATCGACGAGCCAGATCTATCCCGAACTGCGTCGGTTGGAGGAAGAGGGGCTGATCGAGGGAAAAGTCTCTGCTTCCGATCGGCTGAATCGCTGCGTTTATCGTTTAACAGGGGTCGGAAAAGACGCGCTGAAACGATGGGTCGAATCGGAAGTCGATTATCCGCCCAGGCGTGATCCTGAGCGCATTCAACTGCTGTTCTTGGATGAATCAGATCGGGACACGATACGTCAGCATCTTGAACGGCACCGTGCTCACTACGAGCGTGTTCTTGCGGCGTGCCGCATCATCCAGCAATCGATACTCGATCGTACACATCCCCGTCTCAAGGATCGATTGGCCAGCCACGACCGCAGAGAGTGGAAACTGATTATCGGTCTCAAGCGGCTGGTGAACGACGGCGACATCGGCCGGGCCGAGTTGGAGCTTCGATGGTGCAAGCAGGCTCTCGAGTGGTTGGACAGCCTGAGCCCTCAGGAGATTCCATCAAAGCCTAAGCCGGCAGGACGGGTCGCTATCGGGAAGCGCCGCAAGGCCGAGAAAAAAGCCATTCGCGCTTGATGCCTTGCGATCAATCCGCGAATTCGATCTGGTCAGGACGTAAGAGTCATGCATAAAGCGATTGTTCATTCGGGTATCGTGTCCTCGGGGCAGGAGCCGCCAAGCCAATACGATCGGCCGCCGACTTTCGATGGCTTTTTGGAGGAGCGCGATACAATCGTTCCTATGCGCGACGGCGTGCGGCTCAGCGTCGATGTGTACCGGCCGGACACAAGCGAGAAAGTGCCCGCGCTCCTCGCCTTCGCCGTTTATAACAAGGACGTGCAAGGGCCGGACGTCATGCAGGCGTTGTCGCCGCAGCCGGCATGGTCGCCGCTGTGGAGCGGCTGGCTCGAAGCAGGCGATACCAAGTTTCTCACGTCGCGAGGTTATGCGCATATCATCGGTGCGCCGCGTAACTTTGGCAAATCGGAGGGCGGCGGATCGCGCGAGTGGGACAGCTACGACTTGATCGAATGGATCGCGCAGCAGCCCTGGTGCGATGGCAATGTCGGCATGATCGGCATTTCCGGATTTGGCGCCGAGCAATTCAATGTCGCCAAGCAGAGGCCGCCGCACCTCAAGGCGATTTTTCCATTCGACCCGCGCGGCTCGTACGGAAAACTGGGAAGCTTCCGGGAAGAGTATCCGGGTGGCGTGTTGCACCTGTTTCGCTATCTGATCAGCCACAACATCGTGATGCATCAGAACAAGGGCCGGCCTGGCTCGTTGCCGCCGGACAAGGAGAAGCTGTGGCAAGAGGCCATGCGGAATCCCGACTACAAGATGTATCCGCATATCTACAACGTGTTGACCATGAAGGGTCAGCACATGCCGCAAATTTTCGATTTGCTGATCGATCCTTTCGACCGGGAGGAAACGGTCACACAGGCGGAGGCCGATTACGACAAGATCGACGTGCCGGCTTACACCGGCTCGGGATGGTATGGATACTCGTACAAAACGCATTTGAATGGCGCGCAAAGCTGGTTCGGCAACATCAAGTCGCCGAAGAAGCTCTTGCTGTGCGGTCCAGCTCACGTCGAGCGGCCCTTCCATGCCTTTCATCACGAAATCCTGCGCTGGTATGACCATTGGCTGAAAGGCATGGACACCGGCGTTATGTCGGACCCGCCGGTCAAGTTCTGGGTTATGGGCGCGAACGAATGGCGCTATGCCGATGATTGGCCGCTTCCCGAGACGCAGTGGACGCCGTTGTATCTCAAGAGCTGGGGGCGTTTGCAGTCGCAGGAGTTCGTGCGCTCGAGCGCCGGTGAGGATCAGGCGCCTGATGCCTTTGTGCAGATGCCGCTCACTCAGACGGTCGAGGTGCAAAAGTTGCGCTACATGACCGAGCCGCTTCCGCATGACGTGCTGATCGCGGGACCGGCGGTGCTCAACCTTTTCGCAGCGATAGACCAGGACGACACCAATTGGATCGTCAGCCTGAAGGATGTCGGCCCCGATCCGTCGGTTCAGACCGCGAAAGAGGGCGAACGATCCGTTCCCGTCGGCTTGCCGGAGCGCGAGGTGTCACGGGGCTGGCTGAAAGCGTCGCATCGCGCGGTGGACCCGAAGCGCTCGAAGCCCGGCAGGCCGTGGCATCCTTTGACGCGGGCGGCGCAGAAACCCGTGACGCCTGGCGAGGTCAATGAGTATGCGATCGAAATTCTGTCCTCAGCCAATCTGTTCAAGGCGGGGCACCGCATTTGCGTTGACATCATGGCGATGGATGTACCCTCCGGCGTCGGCGGCGCCACCAACGTGGAATACATCTCGTATCATCTGTGCAGCAGCAGGACGACGCTTCACAAAGTCTATCACGACGGGCAGCGGCCATCGCATCTACTGCTTCCGATCATTCCCTCCGGCTGACCTACTGGGACCGGAGGGCGTTACGTAAAGGCCGTCGTCTTTGGACTTTGAAAGCTTAGACGAACGACAATGACTGAAAGTCGCGCAATCAAAACGGATGATCCGCTTAGCGACGCGCTTTCTTCCATTCAAATGGAAAGCACGGTCCTGGCGATATTCGGGATGAGTGCTCCTTGGGCGATAGAGCATCCAAAGCTCGACGCGGTCATCAGTCACATCATCCTGGACGGTGAAACGTGGTGCTATGGCGATGAACTTCCGACAGTTCGGGTTAGAAAAGGCGATATAATCGTCTTTCCGCGAGGCAAAATCCACTACTTGGCATCGGAGCCAGGTCTGGCTGCCAAGCCGGTGGCATCGCTGCTTCATTCTGTAGGGCACTCCATATGGCGTACTGGTCATCAGTACACTCGGCCAATCCGCTTTTCGAGCGAGCAGGCAGGGAGCGACTGCATCATTCTGGATGTCGTTTCGGGAATTCACGAGTCGCGTCGAAACCCGCTTGTCGCATCGCTTCCGGGTCTATTGCATGTGCCCGCCGCTGATCACGGATTGCTTCCCGCGTTGGAATTGTTACTGGACATTATTGCTAGCGACGAATCATCGGCGATCCCCGGCTATGCGGCCGCCGCGGGCCGCATCGCAGATCTAGCGTTCATTCAGTCGGTCCGCGCGTTTCTCCGGACTCGCGCTCCGGAGGCGAGAGGCTGGTTATCCGGCTTGCTGCATCCCAAGATTGGGCGTGCTCTACAAGCTATCCATCGTAACCCAGGGGATAACTGGACGGTGGCGACGCTTGCGGCTCAAGCAAACATGTCACGAGCCCCATTCTCACGTGTTTTTTTTGATTGCGTTGGTCAAACGCCAATGCATTTCGTGACGGAATGGCGCATGTGCATCGCAGTACGACGATTGGGAGCAGGCGTTCCGATCGGGCTCGTGTCAGAAGAACTCGGGTATGCATCTCCGGTCACGTTTTCCCGCACATTCAGGCGCGTGATGGGTGTCAGTCCGAGCGATATGTGTATTCGACGGCAAATTGTCCGTGTTTGAAAATTGAGGATCGGAAAGTCTGGGCGTCAATCGCCGAAGTGTATTCATGAGGTCGTCAATATTTGACGTCGAGCGTTCGCGGTCGTGACGACGGCGATGCCAGATACGATTTGTGCAAGTGCAGCATTTGAGCATGCGCGCGCATACAAATATTGAGAACAACAAAAGTACGATCTGTGCCGAAGTCGATATTCTTGAGCATTCTGAACAATGCTGGCTCCCGATAAACTAGCAACCGGGTCAGGGGTTTATAATATCACGAAAGCGTCGCAACGCGCGCAACCCCCTGGGAAACGCATAGTGTGGGGGCATAATTATGAATTGCATAATGAGATTTGCAGCGGGCGCTTGTATTGCATCCGTCATGTCGGTGTGGACCGTCAGCTCAGCCGTCAGCATGGAGAAGTTCAGTCCAATGCTGCCGGGAGTGACCACCGGCGTTCCGGTGGGGGCGTTGCCTCCGAACGGTTGGTACTTCAACCTGTCTCTAAGCCCAAAATGGAGTTCACTAAAAGGTGATTCCGGAAGTAACGCCAGCATTCCGGCAGCGGGAGTTGGCCAACCGAAGTCCGTAACTTTCGGTGTATCTCCCCAACTGATGTGGGTTCCTGGCGTGGAATTTCTCGGGGCCAGGTATGCGGCGATGATTACCCAGCCGTTTACCTATCTGAAAACCTCGTATTCAGGCGGGAACCCGTCCGTAACGACGACTGCGATGTTCAACACGATCGTCACGCCGGTCATGTTGTCCTGGAATCTCGGCAATGGCTGGTTCATTGGATCCGGGGCGTCGATCTATATAAAGGACGGTACTTTTACTCATACCTACAACCGGTTCGCGTTCAATGGATCGGGATCGGGATCAGGACGCGAGCAAGTCGACGCCGATAGTTTTGCCAATAATTTCTGGACCTTTGAGCCGTACTTTGCGGTTAGCTATCTCGGCAACAACTGGAACATCACCTTAAACAACGTGCTCGACTTCAATACTAAGAACACGATTACAGGTTATCATTCAGGGACGACTTACTTCCTCGATGTTACGGCTGTGAAGCGTTCCGGACCGTGGCAGTTCGGCGTGATCGGCAACTTTATCCAGCAGATCGAGGATGACACCATCAACGGTGTGGTCGTGCCGGCCGGTGCGTTATACAATACCAACGGTGCTGGATCGAGGATCCAACACGTCAAGATCGGGCCGATGCTCGCCTATACCTTCCAGAACCACATGACGGTATCAGCAAAATATCTGCACGCGGTGCATACTGAGAACGACATGGGCGTGAACTTGTTCTGGCTTAACTTCTCGATGCCGCTTTCTGCGGGCAAGTCACGCTAGCGAATGTCGAAGCTCACGACCAAGTAGGTTTGGACTTGGCGAAGGGAGGCCGCTTATTCGGCCTCTCCTTTTCCGGCTGCGCTGAGTTGAAATTGTCCGGTTTTGGCAAACGCTGCCGGCCCGCCGGTTCAACGAAGCAAGCTCATTCGTGTAGACAGGTTCTGCCTACCCCGGAGAGTGATCTAGGACGCGCTACGGAACGCGACTCCTAACCTTTCCGGGCAGGACGGTTCGACTGCCGCTGGGCAACGTCGCCAAACTTTTCGATCACGCGGGTCGGCAGCGCGCGGGCCGACTGGGGCGGTAAGCCAAGGACCCGCAAGATCATTTCGGCGGCAGCGCCCTCAGAGTGGGCAGCCTTAGGATCGTCCAGCCGCTCCCTGATAGCGGTACCGACGATCGCCAACAAACTCGTCAGCAGCAGATCGGTGAGCTCCACATCAAAATGACCTTGCTCGATGCCGATGGCGACGTCCTTTCGAATGCCGCGCGAGATTTGGGTTCTGAAAGGACCTGTATTGACCATTGCCTCGGCGACGAGACGGCCCCATTCAGGGTCGGCGGCCGCGATATGAATGAAGTACTGAGTCGCCAGTGCGACGCGCTCGGCACCATTGGTAACGCCGCCGATGGCGTTGTCGACCTGATCGACGAGAGAGGCCGCGATCGCGTGCGCCACCGCGTCGACCAACTCGGCCTTGTCGCGGAAGTGATAATAGAAGGTGCCGTTGGCGACCTGAGCGATGGACGTAATCTGGCTGATCGCCGCGCCCTCGACGCCATGCTTGGCGAACGCCGTTACTGCGGCGTCCATGAGAAGCGCCTTCGTGCGGGCGCTCTTGTCCTGATCGGTGGCGATTGTTCTGAAGCGCTTGGTTCTCACCAAGTTCGAAGTCCTCTATTAGCCCAGTTTTCGAAGTCTATCACTCGCGGAAAGATTCGCTCGGAATGCGAGGTGGCCTATGCGATTGATTGCAGTCTCTGGGGTTATGCGCAAGCATTATGCTCGAACTGGTATTTATCCCGCAACGGAGGTGGACTGCCGTCCGCGGCGTGGGTGAATGCCGGTCGCGAGCGCCCGAGACGCTCGGCAATTGCCGTTCGAACTGGGGTGGCACGGGTGAAGTTGGGTCAATCTTAGAACAACAATATGAGGAGGAAGACCATGCGTTGTGTATCGTCGGCCTGTGGCGTGCGTTTATCTCTGTCGGCTCTTCTGTTGACGGCCTTGGCGATTGTTTTCGGTTTTGGGCAGGTTACGCATGCGCAGGAGCGCCATTTTCAACTGACGTCGCCGGCTTTCGGCGACAATGCCGTGATGGCGGTGAAATACGCCGGCAAGAATCCCGCCAATCCGAACTGTGTCGGCGAGAATGTGTCGCCTCCCTTGCAGTGGAGCAACGCGCCTCAGGGGACGCGCAGCTTCGCGCTGATCGTTCATGACCAAGAAGGGCGCAATGGCCTGGGCGTCACGCATTGGCTGGCTTATGGGATCGATGGCGCGGCCAACTCGCTCCCCGAAGGAGCGGGTACGGATGCGTCAGCCAAACTTGTCGGTGGCCGGAACGTGCTTGGCCAAAATGCCTATCTTGGACCGTGCCCGCCCAAAGGATCGGGGGCTCACCATTATGTTTTCACGCTGGTCGCGACGAAGCTGGAGCCGGGAGCGCTGCAGACCGGGTTGACGCAAACGCAGTTGCTCGAGGCAATCGGGTCGAACGCGATCGCGGCAACGGGCCTTGTTGGCCGCTTCGGTCATTGACCGCGAAAGCGGGAGGTTGAGCAAGCCGGGAAAGCATCTGTTGAAGGCCGATAATAGGACCATTTCTGCGCACCATCGACGCGGCTGCGGTGCCGTTGCGCCGCAGCCGCGTTGCCCGTCCGGGAGAGCGATAGAGATGTATTCCTCCGCCTGCCGAGCACCGGCATTTCACAAAACTGAGAAAGCTCTCAAAAAGTTTTGACAGTACTCTCAGTTTTTGCTTTCCTCCGGGCTACCGAGAAAAACACTGGCTGGTGAGGATCGTCATGGATGCAGGGCTGCTGCTTGATAATGCGCGCGTTCCCGCGCTCGGAGCGGGTGTGGCGGTTCGCGCCAATCCGGTGACCGGAGCCCCCGTAACAACGTTCGCCGCAGCCAAAGCGCAGGATGCCATCAGGGCCGTCGAGTCGTGTGCCAAGGCTTTTCCGGCCTGGTCCAAAACGGGTCCCAATGAGCGACGCGACATCTTGCTGAAGGCGGCTCAGTTGCTCGACGAGCGGGCGGAGACCTTTGTCGAAAGCATGATCGGCGAGACCGGCGCCTCCATGCCCTGGGTGCGGTTCAACGTGAAACTGGCGGCCGGGATGTTGCGTGAAGCCGCATCCATCACCACGCACATCAAGGGCGAGATCATTCCCGCCGACAAGCCCGGTTCGTACTCTTTCGCATTCCGGCGCCCTGTCGGCGTCATTCTGTCGATTGTGCCCTGGAATGCGCCGATCATTCTTGCGGTTCGCGCCTTCGGCACGGCGCTCGCCTGCGGCAACACCGTCGTCTTGAAGGCGTCGGAGAACAGCCCGGGCACGCAGTTTCTGCTCGCCCAATTGATGATCGACGCCGGCCTGCCGCCCGGGGTGATGAATTTCATCACGCACACGCGCGAGGACGCGCCCGAAGTGGTCGAGGCCATTGTCGCTCATCCCGCGGTGCACCGCGTGAACTTCACCGGCTCCACGGCTGTCGGCCGCGTTGTCGCTGCGTTGGGCGCCAAGTATCTCAAGCCGGTCCTCCTGGAGCTGGGCGGCAAGGCGCCGCTTTTGGTGCTGGAAGATGCGGATATCGATAACGCCGTGCGCGCGGCGGCCTTTGGCGCCTATATGCACCAAGGCCAGATTTGTATGTCGACCGAACGGCTCGTGCTCGACAGCAAGATCGCCGATGAGTTCGCCGCGAAGATGAAGAAGAAAGTCGAGTCGCTCAGCGCCGGCGATCCGATGAAATCGAACGCGCCTCTCGGGGCGTTGATCAGCAAAGAGGCGGCGCAGCGGGTCGATCGATTGATCGACGATGCCGTCAGCAAAGGCGCTGAGGCGCTCGTTCGCGGCGCGGTCGAGGGTGCGATCATGCAGCCGACGCTGCTCGACAAGGTCACGCCGGAGATGAAGATCTATTACGAGGAGTCGTTCGGTCCTGTGACCTGCATGGTGCGGGTGAACGGCGTTGAAGAGGCGATCCGGGTCGCCAATGACACTGAATATGGCTTGAAAGCGGGGATCTTCTCGCGCGATGTCAAAGGGGCGCTGGAGATTGCGCGACGCCTCGAGTTCGGCTGCTGCCACATCAATGGACCGACCGTTTACGACGAAGCGCAGATGCCGCTCGGCGGGATGAAGGCGAGCGGCTATGGCCGTTTCGGCGGTCACGCCGGAATCAATGAATTCACGGAAATGCACTGGGTCAGCGTCGAAGACCCGGACCAGCACTATCCGATCTGATTGATCGCATCATTCGCCGCGGGGCCCAGGGTCCGGCGTGCAGCAGCATATGCAAGGTAGGAAGTACGATGGCTAACGAATATGACGTGATTGTTGTCGGGTCGGGGCACAACGGTCTCACCACGGCGGCATATCTGGCGAAAGCTGGCCAGAAAGTGCTCATCCTCGAGCGCAACAACTGGTTTGGTGGCGGTGTTGTCACCCAGGAAATTCTGGAGCCCGGCTTCAAGTTCGATGTGCATTCCTCGCTGCACGTCAACATCCAGGCCAACCCGTTGATCCTCAACGACGAGCTCAAGCTGCTGTCGAAGCATGGCCTGAAGTATCTCTACCCCGACGCCGTTTACTCCACGATCTTCGACGATCAGACCAGCCTGATCACCTACAAGGACGTGGACCGGACCTGTCAGTCGATCGCCAAGATCTCACCGCGCGACGCCGAGGCCTATCGCCGGTTCGCCGAGATGAGCATGAAGGTCGTGCCGCTCGTGACGCAAAGCTTGTTCGTGCCGTCGCCGCCGCAGGGGCAGTTCTTCGCGCTGCTCGACCAAAGCCCGGAAGGGCAGGAGATTTTCCGCGCGTTGATGCAGAGCAAGCTCGACATTTGCCGCGAGTGGTTCGAGAGCGACAAGCTCATCATCCATCTGCTCAAGTTCTCGGCCGAGACCTTGACCGCGCCCGAAGACAAAGGGACGGGCTTCATCCTCTATACGATGCCCGGCATGGTGCACACTTATCCGATCGGCGTTCCGATCGGCGGCAGCGGCGCGCTGGTGACGGCGCTGATCAATTGCTTGAACAGCTATGGCGCCGAAATGCGCAAGGAGACCGAGGTCGAGAAGGTGCTCGTCCAGGGCGGCCGCGCCGTCGGCGTCCGCCTCAAAGGCGGCGAAACGATCAAGGCTAAAAACGCCGTGATCGGCCAGATCCATCCTTGGCTGATCGGTGATATGGTCGAAACCGTCGATCCCGGCATCGCCGCGCGCGCCCGCCGCGTTCAGACCGGCTCCTTCTGCATCGCGCCGTTGCATCTCGCTCTCAAAGAGCCGCCGAAGTACAAGGCCGGCGACGATGCGGGCCGCGTCATCCTCGCAAACTATACGCCGTCGACGCTGGAGCGTTTCCTGCGGCTGTTCGACAATTTCCGCTATGGCGATGTCTGGGCACCCGGATCGACGGACTGCACCATGGCTTCGCACATGCAGTGCCAGTTCGACCCGACTCAGGTGCCGGAGGGACGTGCTGCGATTACGGTCTATGGCTTCTCGCCGTTCGATCTGCGCGAGGGTGGCTCCGAGGCTTGGGACGAGCGCGGCGAAGAGATCGGAAACTGGTTCCTGGAGCGCTATCGCGAGTACACGACCAACATCACCGACGCCAACATTCTGGGCAAACGGTTCGACACGCCGCTTGAGATCTCACGCCACTCGCCGATGTTCCAGCGCGGCGACGTCAGCGGCGCCGGCGAGTACCTGCATCAGATCGGTGCTCACCGGCCGACGCCGGAGCTCGGCAAGCTCAAGGTTCCGGGCATCGACCGTCTGTATCTCACCGGCACGGCGATCAATGTATCGAGCGTGAGCGGCGCAGGGCGCGCGACGGCGATCAAGGCGTGCGAGGATCTCGGCATCAACTTCGATAAGCTGATCGGGTAGGGCATCAATGAAGTTTCTCACGCCTGAGCGCTCGGAACTCATCGTCATCACCGCCGTCGACAAGCATCCGGACGGGCTGGTCATCAGCGGCAAGATCATGGGCGCGATGCCGATGAAGGCGGTGCTGACGCCGGCGCAGTTGCGCGCCGGCTTCAAGTTCCTGTCTCCAAAACTTGTGTTCACGGTGATCGGAATGTTGTTTCGTCGTTGAGCGGGTCGCAAGTCATGAATTTTGCCCTGCAACTGCCACGTCTTGTCGCCGGGGCCGGAGCGCTTGCGACGCTTGCCGACGAATTGTCTCATCTCGGAATTGCCAAGCCCTTGGTCGTGACCGACGCCGGCCTCGTCCGAGCCGGTCACCTGGATCGCGTCAAACACGTTCTCGCGGGCGAGCTTCCGTTCGCGGTGTTTGCTGACGTGCCGGAGAACCCGACCTTCCAGGGGGCGGACGAGGCTCTCAGGTGCTACCGAAAGGACGGCTGCGACGCCGTCATTGCGCTCGGTGGCGGATCGGTGATCGACACGGCCAAATTCGTCGCGGTGCTGGCGACGCATCCGGGCGCTATCATCGATTATCTCGGGCCCCAGTCGGACAAGATCAGTGCCCAGACTGCGCCGGTCGTTGTCATTTCGACCACCGCCGGCACTGGATCGGATGCGTCTCCTGATGCCGGCATCCATCCTGACGCGGTCACGATGTCGAGCGGTATCACGACGCGCTATATCGTTCCCAAGCTGGCCGTTTGCGATCCAGAACTCACGCGCTCTCTGCCTCCGCGCCTGACCGCCGCCACGGGGCTCGATGCCCTGTCGCATTGCGTGGAGGGCTATCTTTCAGAGACGGTCAATCCGCTCGCCGACGTGCTCGCGCTCGACGGCATGCGGCGCGTGTGGACGAATGTCGAAAAGGCGACGCGCAACGGCGACGATCTCGACGCGCGCCTCCAGATGCTGATCGGTTCGTTCGAGGGCGGCGTTGCGATCGGCAAGGGGCTCGGTCCGGCGCATGCGATCGCTATCGGCTGTGGCGATCAGGGGCTGCACCACGGCGTGTTAAGCGCGCTCGGGCTGGTCGCGAGCCTCGCATTTCTGCGCGACAAGGTGCCCGCGAAAATCAAGGATGTCGAGCGTGCGCTCGATCTGCCGGACGGAGTTGCCGCGCACGAGGCGCTTCGCGCGATGATGCAGCGGTTGTCCCTGCCGACGACCTTGCGGCAATTGGGCTACACGTTAAACTCGATGGAAGCGCTGAGCGAAAGCTGCGCATCCAGTCACTTTAACTTCACCAGTCCTTATAAGCCAAACGCGACAGAATTTAAGTCGATGGTCGATAGCATTCTCGGCTGAATAAACGAAGAAGGTGCGACGAAACGAGCAGAAACAGAAAGCGCCTGCGCATCAATGACGCGGGCCAATAAGGAGGAGGAAACGAAAATGAGCATGCGATCTTGGTCACGCAGAACGTTCTATGGAATTGCGACGCTCGCGGTTCTGACCGGAGGCCTCGCCGCGGGAGCGGCCAATGCCGCCGATGAGATCGTCATCGGCGCGTCGCTGCCGCTGAGCGGGCCACTGGCGGGCTTCGGCTCCTATACGCAGTGGGGCTACAAACGCGCTGTCGACGAGGTGAATCGGGCCGGCGGCATCACCGTCGACGGCAAGAAGACCAAGGTCAAGCTGATCATCCGCGACGACAAGACCGATCCCAATGTCACGGCCTCCAATACGGAAACGCTGATCGGCCGCGACGGCGCCATCGCGATGCTCGGCTCCTGCACGCCGCCGCTGGTCAATGCCGGGGCGCTGGTCGCCGAGCGACGGAAAATTCCGCTGGTCACGGCGTGCGCACCGCTCGAATCGTTCAAGGCAGCGCACAAGTGGACCTATGCCTGGGACCTGTTCTTCCACGAACCGGATCTTGCGTCGGCGCCCTTCAAGATGCTGAAGGATCTGGGCGTCGAGACCAACAAGAAGATCGCTATCCTCCATGAGAACGGGCCCGACGGCCAGGTGGTGGGCGGTAAGGTGTGGCCGGGCCTCGCCAAGGAATTCGGCTACGAGGTCGTACAAACCACGTCGTTCCCGCTCGACAGCACGCAGTTCAGCTCGGCCATCGCTCAGGCCAAAAGCAAGAATGCGGAGATCGTTCTGGTCATGGCGATTACGCCGCAAGCGGTGGCCATCCGCAAGCAAATGGCGGCGGCCGGCTATACGCCGAAGATGATGGTGATCGAAAAAGGCGCCGAGCCGGCGCAGTTTGGCGAAGCGGTCGGCAAGTTGGCCGAGGGCGTTCTGGTCGGCGGTTACTGGGACCCGAGCTTCCCCTTCCCCGGCGCGGCCGACCTGGCCAAGGCGTTCGAAAGCGAGACGAAGCAGACCTCGAGCCAGCACATCGCGGATTCCTATGCGGCCGCGCAAATTCTGCTCGATGCCATCGCCGTGGCAGGTTCGACCAACGCCGACAAGGTGAATGCGGCGATTGCCAAGACCGACAAGACCTACGTCGTCGGGCCGATCAAGTTCGATGAGAACCATACGGCGAAGCTGCCGATGGTCGAGATGCAGTGGCAGGGCGGCAAGCAGGTTATCGTTTGGCCCAAGGCGAAGGCGACGGCCAAATTTCTGTTTCCTGTTCCCTGACGGCGTGATCGATTGTGCCCGGTTTTGACATCATTGCGAGCAGCGTGGCGTCAGGGTTCCTTCTCGGAGGAACCCTGGCGCTGACCGCGCTCGGCCTGTCGATCGTGCTTGGTGTCATGCGGCTGGTGAACCTGGCGCATGGTATCTTCCTGATTGCCGGCGCCTATGCCGGATTCTTCCTGCAGCAGGCTTTGGGCCTTGATCCTTTCGTGACGCTGATCGTGGTTGCTGTCGTGATCGGCGCCGCGGCGCTGCCGGTGCAGCGCTATCTGCTGGAGCCGTTGGCGAAATACGGCGCAGAGGCGCCGATGATGACCACCTTTGGTCTCGCTATCGTTCTCGAAAATCTCTTTCTGCTGAAATTCAGCGCGGACACCCGCTCGATCGAAACCAGTGCGGCGGCCGTACCGCTGCAGATCGGACCGATCTCCGTTCCGTTGATCTATCTCATCTGCTTCGCCGTGTCGGTATGCATCATTCTGGCGGTGCATCTCGTTGTCGTGCGGTCGAGTTTCGGGCGCGATCTGCGGGCGAGCGCGATCGATCCAGGCGCGGCCGCGGTCGTCGGCGTCGATGTTCGCCGCGTCCATACGCTGACCTTTGCGCTCGGCGCGGCCTGTGCGGGCGTCGGTGGAACGCTCATCGGCGTTTTGTTCTCTTTCACGCCGGCGAGCGGCGCCAACTATCTATTGACCGATTTCACCATCGTCGTGCTCGGCGGCATGGGCAATATTCTCGGCACGCTGGTCGGCGGGATCGTGCTGGGCGTGCTCCAAAGCGTCGCGGGCATTGTCCTCGGTGACGGCTACCGCGACCTCATCGGGCTTGTTGTGTTTCTTGCCATGCTCGCTGTCCGCCCGCGCGGGCTTCTCAAGGGTCACGCAGCGTGATGGCGGGGCAGGGTAGCCTGATGGAGCGCGTCGGCGCCGTGCTTGGGGTGGTGGTTATCGTCGGCATTTTTGCCGTCGGCGCACTGTTTCCGCATCTGCTGAGCGACTATGCGATGCAGATCGGTTTTCGGACGATGCTCTATATCGTGCTCGCCGAAGCGTGGAACCTGCTGGCGGGCTATTGCGGGCTGGTGTCGCTCGGCAGCGCGTCCTTCGTCGGCATCGGCGCCTATGTGCTTGTCGGCCTGCTGAATGCCACGGGAATGCCCATTGGTCTTGCCGTGGTGCTGGGGGCAGGGGCTGGCGCCTTGCTCGCGGCGCTCGTTTCACCGGCCGTGTTCCGAATGCGGGGGCTGTATTTCACTGTGGGGACACTCGCTTTGGGCGAAGCGATGCGTCTCATGATGGTCAACGCACCCTGGTTTGGCGGCGCGACCGGCCTGTTCCTTCGTGTCGACTGGGCGTCGTCTTATGCCTTGTATCTCTACGCGCTGGTCTTGCTGCTGTTCACCGAGATCGTCCTGTCGGTCGCGACGCATTCGCGGCTGTCGATCCTGATGCGGGCCGTGCGTGACGACGAAGACGCGGCCGCCCAACTCGGCGTCCGCACCTACCGCGTGAAGCTGTTCACCTTCATGGCGGCGAGTTTCCTGATGGGCGCGGTCGGCGCGTTGCAGGCCTATAAGCTGGCCGCGATCGAGCCGTACGGGATGTTCGGATTGCAGTGGTCGGTCGACGTGCTGGCGATGGTGATCATCGGAGGCATGGGGCTGCGCTATGGCCCGGTCTTTGGCGCCATCCTGGTGGTCGCACTCGGCGAATTGTTGGCCGATTATCCCGAGCTGCATGTCGCAATCACCGGCCTCATTCTGATCGTTCTGGTGCGATTTGCGCCGAAGGGTCTCGTCGGGCTTGCCGGACAGGCGCGGGCATGGTTCGCGGGGCGTAGTTCGGGCGCGGGGTTGGCATGAGTACGAGCAAGCCGCCCGCCGACAGCTTCATCATCGAGACGCGCGGTATCACCAAGCGCTACGGCGGCATCACCGCGATCGATAATGTCGATTTGGCGATCCCCCGCGGCGAGGTCTTTGGCATTATTGGCCCGAACGGTGCCGGCAAGTCGACGCTGGTTGGCCTGATCGGCGGCGCGCTCCCGCCGTCCGGCGGCAGCGTTCTCTACGGCGGCGTCGACATTACCAGGCTCCCGGCGGCGGAGCGGGCAAGACGCGGCATCGGCCGCACCTATCAGATCCCGCGGCCGTTCCTCGACATGACCGTTGCCGAGAATCTGCAAGTACCTTTGTATTCGGCCAATCCGCTGATTTCCCGCCGTCACGCCGAAGAGATTGTCGAGGAAAATTTGCTGCGCACCGGGCTTGCGGATGCGACAAAGCAAACCGCCCGGAGCCTTACACTGCTGCGCCGCAAGCGCCTTGAGCTTGCGCGCGCACTGATGCTGAAGCCCCAGGTTCTGTTACTTGATGAGGTTGGCGCCGGCCTTGTCGAATCCGAAGTCACCGAGCTTATCGACCTCATTCATTCGATCGCCGACGGCCAGACGTCGATCTTGATTGTTGAGCACGTCATCCGGGTCGTGCGTGAGTGCTGCCGCCGCGTGGCGGTCATCCACGTCGGCAGCAAATTCGCCGAAGGCCAGACAAAAGATGTCTTGGCGGATAAGGACGTTGCCGCCATCTACCTCGGCACGACGCACGGGGCAGGCAAGGCTGAGGTCCGCGGGGATGTCGAGCAGACAAGCCCGCCCGTGGCAATGCGGGCCTCGTCCGAAGTCCTGCTGCGCCTTGACGGTTTAACGGCGGGTTACGGCCAGGCCCGCGTGCTGAACGGAATCGATCTCGACGTCAGGGCCGGAGAAGCCGTCGCCATTCTGGGCACCAACGGCGCTGGAAAGACGACCTTGGCCAACGCGATTTCCGGCACCGTCGCCGTGACCGGGGGCAGTATCCGGTTCAATGGAAATGACGTCACGGCGCTGCCGAGCCATTTGCGCATGCAGTGCGGCATCGCTCATTGCATGGAAGGGCGCCGTATCTTTTCCACTCTGTCGGTCGAAGAGAATCTGCTCATTGCCGCGCGCGGCGTTGACGCCGCCGAGCGGCAACGTCGCCTTGACCGGATGTACGGCTTGTTTCCGGATTTGCATGAGCGCCGCGACAATCCGGGAACGGCGCTGTCCGGAGGCCAGCAGCAAATGTTGGCCATTGGTCGCAGCCTGATGTCCGATCCGAAGCTGATTATCTTCGATGAGATCAGCCTGGGGCTCGCTCCGGTCGTCATGGACCTTCTCTATAAGACCTTGGGAGAGTTGCGGGCCGCCGGCCTCACGATGCTGATCATCGAACAGGACGTGGAGCGGGCGATCGACATTGCGGATCGTGCATGCGTCCTGGAGCATGGTCGCATAGCCCTGTCGGGGGAGGCGTCGTTGATCCGGTCCGATGCGCGCCTGCGGCAGCTCTATCTCGGCGAAACCCAGTGATTGGTGCCGCCGGGGCTCTCGTTCTCGTTTGGAGAAGGGATTTTCAGAAATCCGAGACGCGGCCGGCCCTGCCGCCGCTGAACCGGTCGAAGCTGTAATAAGACGGGTCGACAAGCGGCGTGCGGCCCGTCACCAGATCGGCGATGAGATGTCCGGCGCCCGGACCGATGCCGAAGCCATGGCCGCTGAAGCCCGCCGCCAGGATGAATCCCGGTCTACCCGCGACCTCGCCAATGACGGGAATGCCGTCGGGTGTGCTGTCGATGTAGCCTGCCCAGTGCGCGGCCATCGTTGTTTGTCTGAATGCGGGGAAGAGTTGACAGGCGCGGCGATAGGTTTCGTCGATCTGTTTCCGGTCCGGTACGGGATCGAGAATCCTGTTGGCTTCCATCGGCGTCGGCCGGTCGAGCTGCCACGTCGCCAGGGTCTCGTGTCCGGCCCGCCAGCCGGTGAGGTCGCCGGGCGCGAGGCTCGCCCAGCGCTTGGCGAACATCGGAATGAACTCCCGCGAGAATCGCAATTGCTGAAGCGTTGGATCGACGCGCGCCTTACCGCTGATCGCGAGCGTATAGGAGCCGTCGCCGCGTTTGGTGATCGAAACGTCCGCGGTGTGCAGCGCATCCGGCAGCGTTTCGCCGGGCGCCGTGACTGACAGGATCGAAGCACGCACCGAAGCTTGCGGGAAGCGGATGCCGTATTGCCGGCAGAACGACGAGGCCCAGGCGCCGCCCGCCATCACCACGGTCCTGGTGCGGATCGTGCCCGCCTCGGTGACCACGCCGCTGACGCGGCCGCCTTCGAACTCCAGTCCGCGCGCCGCGCACATCTCGTGCACGCTGCCGCCGACTCTCATGATCGCGCGCGCCACCGCCGGCACCGCACGCGAGGGATCGGCTGTGCCGTCGCTCGGCGAGAACACGCCGCCTTTCCAGCGCTTCCCGGTGGCGCTGCCGCGCGCGCTCGCCTCGTCGGCGCTGAGCATATGCGTGGTGACGCCCTGTCCGCGCGCAAAATCGCGCCAGGCGCTCCAGCGCGCCAGCTCCGCCTCGTCATTGCTGAGATAGAACAGACCGCAGCGGCGAAAGCCGGTCTCCTCGCCGCTCTCCTGGCCGAAGCGGTCCCACAGATCGAGGCTCGCCGTAGCGAGCGGCAGCTCCCGCTCGTCGCGATTCTGTTGCCGGCACCAGCCCCAGTTGCGGCTCGATTGCTCGGCGCCGACACGGCCTTTTTCGACCAGTGCGACGCTGACCCCCCGCTGCGCCAGGTAATAGGCAGCGAAGGCTCCGACCACCCCGGCGCCGATGACCACGACATCCGCGGAAGCTGGAAGCTTTTGAGAGCACTGGATTTTCTGAAGCGGTGCAGACAAGGGAGGACCTCTGCGGCAAATGTAGCGCGGAGTATGGTGGCGAAGGCGCCGGATACGGCTGCCCGGCAGTATTTCATGCGGCAATCTTGCGCGGCGGCCACCAAATCTTCCGGCGAGGGGATCGCCAACGCTTCGCACGGTGCCGGTTAGCCATGTTTCAGGGCCATTCCGGGCCGGTGGCAGCGATTTTGCAGCAACATGCTATGGTGTCGGCGCTCTGTGCCGGGCAGCATTTTATTTGGCGGACCATGAAACTGGATCGTATCGACATCAAGATCCTCAACGAGCTGCAGAAGAACGGCCGTATCACCAATGTCGAGTTGGCCGAGCTCGTCAATTTGTCGCCCAGCCCTTGCCTGATGCGGGTGAAGAAGCTTCAGGAAGAGGGTTACATTCTCGGTTACGCGGGCCTGATCAACGTTGCCAAACTTGGCCAGACGCTGACCGTCTTCACCGAAATTACCCTGAAGAACCACCGCCAGGCCGACTTCGCGCGCTTCCTCGCCGCGATCGAGAAAGTCCATTCCGTGGTCGAGTGTCACCTCGTTTCCGGCGGCTACGACTATCTCGTCAAATTTGTCACCTCGGGCATCGAGGACTATCAGCAGACCATGGAGCGTCTGATCGATCTCGATGTCGGGATCGATAAGTACTTCAGCTTTGTCGTCCTGAAGACGCCGATCGCCAAGGCTCAGTTGCCATTGACCAAGCTGTTCCCGGCTTCTTAGAGCATGATCCCGAAAAGTGGAAACCGGTTTTCGGAAAAGATCATGCTCAAACAAAAAGCTAGACCATGATCAGATTCGATCCAGATGGATCATGGTCTAGCGCCGCCGGATCTCAGCGTACCGCGTAAGCCTCGATCAGCGCCTCATCCTGCTTGAGGCTATCGAGCCAGCCTCGATCGAGTTTGGGCACCGAGTCGAACAGCAGCCGCGCATAGGGATGTCCGCCCGTTCGGCCGATCTTGTCCGGCGACGTCTGCTCGACCTTCTCGCCGGCATACATCACGGCGACGTCGTCGCAGATCGCCCGCACCGTCGATAGATCGTGGCTGATGAAGATGTAGGACAGCGCCAGTTCGCGCTGCAATTCCTTCAGAAGATCGATGATCGCCGCGGCCACCACCGTGTCGAGCGCCGAGGTGATCTCGTCGCACAAAATCAACTTGGGATCGGCGGCCAGTGCGCGCGCAAAATTGACGCGCTGCTTCTGTCCACCCGACAATTCCGACGGCCGCCGGCTACCGAGCGCGCGGGGCAGACGCACCATGTCGAGCAATTCGTCCACCCGCTTGGCGCGATCCCGCCGTGCCATGCCGTGATAAAATACAAGCGGGCGCTCCAGTATCTCGCTCACCGATTTGACTGGATTGAGTGCCGTATCCGCGGACTGGAACACGATCTGAACCTTGCGCAGTTCCTCGCGGCTGCGATGGCGCGCGTAAGGGGGTAGCGCTTTGCCTTCGAGTTTGATGTTACCGGTCACCGCGGGCAGTAGCCCGGCGATGGCGCGTGCCAGGGTCGACTTGCCGCAGCCGGACTCGCCGATGATGCCGAGATTGTGCCCGGCGGGCACGCGCAGATCGACGTGTTTGACGGCCAGTAACCGTGGCTGGCCGTTTTCTCCAAAGCCGCCATATCCGGCGTAGAGGTCGGCCACCTCGAGCAGCGGTTCTTTCGCTTCTTCCTTTACGTTCAGGCCCGTAAACAGGGCGGGTTCGACCGCGTCGATCAGCGCCTTGGTATAAGGATGGCTCGGGCTCTTGATGATCTGCTCGGTCGCTCCGGTTTCCTGGATCGCCCCGCCCTTCAGCACGACGATGCGATCGGCCATCTGCGCCACGACTGCGAGATCGTGCGAGACGTAAACGCCGGCGATTTTCTTGCCTTGCATGACCGCCTTGAAGGCGCGCAGGACCTCGATCTGCGTTGTAACATCGAGGGCCGTGGTCGGCTCGTCGAAGATGATCAGCTTCGGGTCGCCAATGAGGGCCATTGCCGCCGCCAGCCGCTGCAACTGGCCGCCCGACACCTGATGCGGGTAGCGGTCGCCGATCGTCTCCGGATGCGGCAATGCGAGAGCCTTGAACAGTTCGATGGCCTTGGCGCGCGCGTTGCGGGCCGGCATGAGATTATGGATGCGGACCACTTCGATGACCTGGTCCATGATCGTGTGGGCCGGGTTGAAGGCAGCCGCGGCGCTTTGCGGAATATAGGCGACCTCGACACCGCGAATGCGCGCGCATTCGCTTTCGTCGAGCTTGGCCATGTCGTGACTGCCGAGTCGCACCGAGCCGCCGCTGATACGGCAGTCAGGCCTGGTATAGCCCATAAGCGTCAGGGCGATCGTCGTCTTGCCGGAGCCGCTTTCGCCGATCAGTGCGACAATTTCGCCGTCGGCGATATCGAACGACACGTCATCGATAATCGACATGACGCGGCCGGCGTCCGTAACCGCCTCGACCCTCAGATTGCGGACTTCGACAAGGTTTGCCATCAGACACCCTGATCCCGGATTTTGCGGGGAAGGTTGTCGATCAGCAGGTTCACGCTGATGGTTAGCGTCGCGATGGCCAGCGACGGAAAGATAACGGCCGGGGCCGCGAGCGGCAGGCCGCCCAGGTTCTCACGCACCAGCGCGCCCCAATCGGCGAAAGGCGGTTGCACGCCGAGGCCGAGGAAGGACAGGCCGGATAGCAGAAGGACGATGAAGACGAAGCGCAGTCCGAAATCGGCCAGCACCGGCCCGGTGATGTTAGGCAGGATCTCCGAACGGACGAGGTAGCCGAGTCCTTCGCCGCGCGCCCGCGCCACGATAACATAATCCATTGCGTTGACGTTGACGGCGAGGGCGCGGGCAAAGCGAAAGCAGCCCGGTGTGTAGATGACGGCCAGAGTCAGAATGAGCACCGGGATCGATGAGCCCAGTCCGGCGACGACGACGAGGCCGAAAAGCTTGCTTGGAATGGAAATCAGTGCGTCCATCAGCCGGCTCATCACCGTGTCGATCCAGCCGCCGAGAACCGCGGCCATCATGCCGAGGGTAACACCCATGAAGCAGGCCAACGTGACGGCGGCGAGCGAAATTCCGACGGTATAGCGCGCGCCCATAAGAACGCGCGATAGCATGTCGCGTCCGAGATAGTCGGTTCCCATCCAGAACTTGGCCGACATTGGCGCAAAGAATTCGAAGTTGACGATCTTGCCGATCGGATAAGGGGCCAGCAGCGGCGCAAAGACAGCCACCAGCGCCCAGGCCAGAATGACCGCGAGCGAGATCAGCCCCACTTTGTTAAACCGATAGGAAGTTCGGCGACGTGTCGTCAGCGCATCCGTGGTCATGTTCTGAGCCTCGGATTGGACACGATGGCGATGATGTCGGCGACGGTGACCAGCACGAGATAGCCGACGCAAAAGATCATGGCGCAGGACTGGATAAGGGGTAGATCGCGCGTCGCCACGGCGTCGACCATGAGTTTGGCGACGCCCGGATAGCTGAAGATCGTCTCGACGATGATGACGCCGCCGAGCAGATAGGACAGCGACAGGGCGATCGCGTTGACGATCGGGCCGAGCGCGTTCGGCAAGGCATGCCACAGCACCTTGCGGCGGCGCGACGCGCCCTTGAGCATGGCCATTTCCACATAGGGCGTGTTCAGGGTCTCGATCACGGCCGCGCGCGTCATGCGGATCATCTGCGCCGACACGCCGAAAGTCAGCGTCATCACCGGCAGCGCGTAGATGCGCAACAAACCGCCGAAGGATTGGGTGTCGCTGACCAGCGAGAGCGCCGGCAGCCACCGCAGATAGACGGCGAAGACCAGGACAGCGAGGGTTGCTAGCAGAAATTCAGGAACCGAGATGATCGCAATGGTCGCGCCGGAAATGAACCGGTCGTAAAGCGTATCGCGATTGATGGCCGAGGTAATGCCGAGCGTCAGAGCCAGCGGCACGGCAACTGCAGTCGTCGCCGCCGCCAACTTCAGTGTGTTGGCGAGACGGTCGCCGATTAGGGTGGCGACCGACATATTGTTGGCATAGGAGCGGCCGAGATCGCCGGACGCCAGCCCGCCGAGCCATTTCATGAACTGAAAGATGGCCGGATCGTCGAGGTGCATCGCCTTGCGCAGACCGGCGACAGCCTCAGGCGTCGCCGCCTGGCCGAGCAGGATTTGCGCGACGTCTCCCGGCAACAGTGTTGTTGCCAGGAAAATCGTGAACGAGACGATGAGCAAAGTCACGACGGCCGACGCCAAACGCCAAGAAACCAGTCTGAGGATCTGGCGGTTCATCGGTACTCCTCAAGGCGCGGCCGTCCGGCCTCTACTGGACCTGCGGCCGCCGCGTTGGTCAAGCGGCGGCCGCAAGGGATCCTGGTTAGCTGGCCAGCCAGACGTATTCCGCGAATGCGTATCCCATCGAGCCGCCGAGCGGGTTCGGCCGGAGGCCGTTCAGCTTCGAGGTCGTCGCGTCTATGCCACCCATGAACACCGGGATCACGGTGCCGGCGTCCTCGGCGATCATGCGCTGCATCTCGTGATACATCTGCGTGCGCTTGGCTTCGTCGAGCGTGCCGCGGGCTTCAAGGACCAGTTTGTCGAATTTCTCCGACTTCCATTGGCTCTCGTTCCAGGGCGCGTCCGAGGTGTAGAGGAGTGAGAACAGGATGTCCGGCGTCGGGCGCGGGTTGATGTTGCCGAAATGGACCGGCGCCTTGAGCCAGTATTTCGACCAGTAGCCGTCCGACGGCACGCGCTGGATGTCGAGATCCAGGCCGATGTCCTGCGCGGCCTGCTGCAGCACGACGGCCATTTCGACACCGGCGGTCACGGCTTCAGAAGTGACGACCGGGATCTTTTTGCCGAGGACGCCGGCTTTCTGGAAATAGAACTTGGCCTTTTCCGGATCGAACGGCTTCGCCTTGAGCTCCTTGTTGTAATAGATGTTCGACGGCGGCACCGGCTGGTCGTTAGCGATCTCGGCGAGGCCGCGCAATACCGACGTCTTGATCGTTTCGCGGTTGATCAGGTATTTCAGCCCGGTGGCGAAGCCGGCCTTGTTGCCGGGATCGAGGTCGAGCCGCGCGTTGATGTTGGAGTAGTTGCCCATAGCGCTGCGCGTCAGCGTGATGCCGGGCTTGCCTTCGAGCAGGCGCGAGGTTTGCGCGTTCATGTTGGCGGCATACTGGATGTCGCCGGACAAGAGCGCGTTGGCGCGCGCGGTGGCATCGGAAATGGCGATAAACTCGAACGAGTCGAGATAGGGACCGGTCGCTTTCCAGTAATTCTTGTTGCGTTCGGCGATCGAGCGAGTGCCAGGTTCGAACACCTTGCAGGTGAAGGCGCCGGTGCCGTTGCCCTTGGAGAAGTCGGTGGTGCCGTCGGCGACGATCATGAACTGATGGATCGCCATGATGGTCGGGAAGTCGGCGTTCGGATTGGCGAGCGTGACTTCGGCGGTCAGGTCGTCCTTGGCGGCAAAGCCGGTCATCTGCTTGGCGATAGCGTTGACCTTGGAGCCGGTTGCCGGATCGAGGTGACGCTTGAGCGAGAACACGACGTCCTTGGCGGTGAGCGGCTTGCCGTCGTGGAAGGTCACGCCCTTGCGCAGCTTGATGGTCCAGACTTTGGCGTCCTTGGACTCGACGCTCTCGGCAAGCTCCATCGAAATCTTGCCGTCTTCGCCGAGGTAGGTGAGACGATTATAGAAGGCGGAGCAACGCACATAGTCGGTCGACAACGAAGCTTTTGCCGGATCCAGCGTATCGGCCGTTGAGGATGACCAGCCGGCGGCGCGGATGTGACCGCCCTTCACCGGTGTCGCGGCAATGGCGGATGTTGCGCGGGTCAGGATGCCGGCGCCCGCCGTCAAGGCGACGCCGCCCATCAGCAGCATGTTGAGCAACTCACGCCGGGTCGCACCGCGCCGGATGGCGTTTTCGACCGTCAGGTCGTCGGCGGCAGTCCAGTTGTTGATCCTGTCCGTCATGTTGATCCCCTCTTGTTGTTACGAGTGGTGCCGCCGAAGGGCGTCCACCCGCATTTACGCACTCTCTTGCAAACCTCGGGCCACCGTTTTGTCGACAGCATCGGCCAGTGCGGCCATCGAAATGAAATGATAATCGGGTTCGGTGAATCGCTCCGGCTCGATGGTGCCGCCGTAGCCTTTGACGGCATGCCGGCGTTCGATCCAGCAATTGGTGAGACCGAGTTGTCGCGAGATGCCGATGTCGTGATATTGGCTTTGCGCGACATGGAGGACATCGTCGCGCGATCCGCCTTCCTTGGCGATGAAGGCGAGAACCTGTTCGAAGAACGCGGGGTCGGGTTTTTCCGTGCCGGTGTCGTCGGTGGTGAAGGCCGCGTAGAACGGATTGCCGAGTTCGCGCGCGAAATGCTCGTAGGCCCAGCGCTGCGCGTTGGTCATGGCGATCAGACGATAGCGTTTCGCCAGGCGGGCCAGTGCGTCGGCGCTGTCGGGAAAGGCGCGCCAATGCGGAACGGATGCGCGCAAACGCTGGCCCAAGGCGGGATCGGCGGGAAACCCGAGCTTCGGTGCGATGACGAGATAGACGCGGGCGAGGTCGTCGGGAAAGCGCAAGGCTTCCGGCATGTAACGCGCTTCGCGATAGAAAGAGAGAGCCTGCTCGGCGTCGAGAGTCTTGCCGTTTTCGGCGGCGATCGCCGTCAGGCAGTCGATAAGTCCGCCCTCGAAGTCGATGAGCGTGCCGACGACGTCGAAGGTCATGTAGCGGAAGCTGACGAGCGACTTAGGCAATCTCGTACCCCTATCGTGGCAACAACGGCAGTTGTAGGGCTACGGTTTTGCGGATGCCGGCATCATCCTCCAACCGACCAATCTAGGACGTCGATTGGCATGATCATTCTGATCATGGCCGCTATGCGAGTTTGCTGAATAGGTCATGCCTCACGGCACAAAATACCTATAATCGACGGATTCCAGAATTTCGCGGCGCCGATCTCCGCTCGCCCTCCGATGGTATCAGGTGGCCATGGCGGCCCGAACGTCCGGATCCTCCAGCGTCTGATCCAGCGTCAGGCGGGTCCGCTCGATGATCAGGTCTACATCCAATTCGGTGCAGCACAGCGGCGGCGCAAAGCCGAGGATTCCGTTGCCAAAAGCACGAATGACAAGTCCGTTGGCCCAGGCCCGGTCGAAGATGCGGCGGGACGGATCGGCTGCTGCCGGCAAAGGTGTCTTTTTGGCCTTATCGGTGACAAGTTCGACGGCCGCCAGCATGCCGCGGCCGCGAACCTCGCCGACGAGGGGATGATCCGCCAGGGCGTTCAGCCCTGCCATCAGGCGTTGGCCGGCCTTGCGGCCGTTATCGAGCAGACCGTTCTCGTAAAGCTTGAGCACCTCGAGCGCGACCGCGGCGCTGACCGGATGCGCCGAATAGGTGTAGCCATGACCCACGGCCTTGGCGCCGGCGCTGTCGGCGATGGTCTGGTACACATGATCGGACATGAACACGGCGCCCATTGGCACATAGCCTGAGGTCAGGCCTTTGGCCGTGGTCATGAAATCTGGATCTAGGCCTTCTTCCTGGCAGGCGAACAGCGGCCCGGTACGGCCGAAACCGGTAATCACCTCGTCGGCGACGAAAAGAATGTCGAGTTCGCGGCACAGTTCACGCATGGCCTTGAGCCAGCCCGGAGGCGGCACGATGACGCCGCCCGAGCCCTGGATCGGCTCCGCGTAAAAGGCGGCGACGCGCTCGGCTCCGAGTTGCTCGACCTTGGCACGCAAGGCGGCCAGCGATGCCTGGATGATGGCATCCGTGCCGCTGCCGACCGGATTGCGATAAGGATAAGGCGACGGAATCTTGTGCTGCCAGTCGAGCGGAACGCCAAAACCGTCGTGAAAGGCCGGCAGCGCCGTCAGGCCGGCGCCGACGGTCGATGAACCGTGGTAACCCTGTTCCAGCGAAATGAACTGGTCTTTCTGAGGCTTTCCGCGCGCGTTCTGATAATAGCGGATGAAACGAACGGTGCTGTCGACCGCATCCGAACCGCCGAGCGTGAAATAGATATGCTTGAGGTCGCCCGGTGCGCGGTCGGCCAGTTCCGACGCAAGCCGTATCGCCGGCTCGGAGGCGAGATCGAAATAGCCGGTCGCATAAGGCAGCGTGCGCATCTGATGCGCCGCCGCTTCGACGATGCTGTTATGGCCGTAGCCGGCGTTCACGCACCACAGCCCGGCGAAGCCATCGACCAGTTCGTGCCCGGAGGCGTCGGTCACGCGCGCGCCTTTGGCGGACTTCAGGATGCGGGCGCCGATGCGCTCATGGCCGCGGAACGAAGACACCGGGTGAATCAGATGGGCCCGATCCATCTCGATCAGTGAATTGCTCAACATGGTGGTCTCCTGGATCAGCCGAGCGCCTGACTGGCGAGGGCAAAAACGCTAACGCTGGATTTGATTTGCGGGTTTTCGCCGCGGCGCATGGCAATGCCGCCGCCGACGTCCTTCAAGCCGAGACCGGACAGCCAGTCGCACAGGCCAAGCGCCTGGTGCGTATCGACGCGAACGAAACTCCCGGTGCGCCCAGCCAGCATGAATGCGAGCAGACGCCGCGCATCGCTGGCATCGCGTGCCACCACCGGCCCGATGACATCGCCGCGTCCGAACCGGCGAATCGCCGCGTAGCCTGCGATGCCGCCGTCGCCCGGCAGGACGGCAAAAATCGCGTGTTTCTGCAATTCTGCCATCAGCGAGCGCCGGTCCATGCCGGTCGCCTCGCGATCGAGCGCGGCGATGTCCTTGTCAGCATCCGATGTTGCCCAGATCACGTCGCCCGGCGCTTCGATCGGCAGGGCCGTGCCTTGATGCTGGCGGATGATCGAGAACTCGCGGAAGCCCAGTTTGCGATAGAGGGGCAGGCCGTCCTCGGTCGCCACCAGTTGGCATTCGCGGCCACCGGCCTCATCGAGTGCCAGTTGCATCAGGCGGCCGCCGAGCCCCTTGCCGCGTATGGCGGCATCGACGATGACCATGTTGATCCTCGCCGCATGTCCGAACGGCGTCATCATGATGGTGCCGACGACGCGGTTATCGTCCAGCGCCACGAAGCCACGACTGAGATTGAGCAAGAAGGCCCAGTCCTCAAGCCGATGCGGCCAGCCGGCCTGCCGGGACAGCGCAAGCGCGCCTTCGAGGTGTTCAGGGCCGAAATCGGCAATGGTGATGTCGACGGGATTCATGACCGGACGATCTTGCTTGTCCTTATTGATAGGATGCCGGGCAGAGAAGAACCTCCCAACAAAGCATCACGCGGGGCATCTTTCGACTGAGATCGGGGGGCGAGGCCGCATCTTATGCGGTCACCGGTCACGCTATGCGGCGCAACTCCGTGCCAAAGCGCGGCGGTGATACGGAAGATTCTGCGCCGGCGTGCCGCTATTGCGGTGAATTGGCGATCGGTTCGCCATCTATGCTAACAGACAGACCTTCACCGCTAGCGAGCACGCCATGACCCGCTTTCGCCCGAAATACATCACCTTCGATTGCTACGGCACCTTAACGAACTTCCAGATGGCGGAAGGTGCCATCGACGTTTTCGGCGCACAACTCGACGCTGCGAAGATGGCCAAGTTCGTCAAGAATTTCGCAGCCTACCGGCTCGATGAAATCCTCGGCGACTGGAAGCCCTATAATGAGGTCATTCACAACGCTTTCGAGCGCGCCTGCAAGAAAAACGGCCTGCCGTTCCGCGCCGAAGACCCCCGCATGATTTATGAGCGCGTCCCGACCTGGGGCCCGCATGCCGACGTGCCGGCGGGACTTGCCAAGGTCGCCAAGGAAATTCCTTTGGTCATCCTGTCGAACGCCATGAACGACCAGATCATGTCGAATGTCGCCAAGCTCGGCGCGCCGTTTCACGCCGTCTATACCGCGCAGCAGGCCAATGCCTACAAGCCGCGTTTCCAGGCGTTCGAGTACATGTTCGACATGCTCAACTGCAATCCTGAAGACGTGCTGCACTGCTCGTCGTCGTTCCGCTACGATCTGATGTCGGCCTACGATCTCGGTATCAAGAACAAGGTCTGGGTGAACCGCGGCCACGAGCCGGCCAATCCGTTCTACGAATATACGGAGATCAAGGACATCTCCGGTTTGCCGGCGGTAGTGGGTCTTTAAGGTCGCGGGCCATGCAACTGAAGCCGTACTGGCAGGATACCGCGCCGCGCTTCACGCGGGCCACGGCGGGGCCGGTTAACGGCACCTACGATGTCGCGGTGATCGGCGGCGGCTTCACCGGGCTGTCGGCGGCGCGGCATTTGGCGAAATCGGGCGCCAGCGTTGTCGTGCTCGAAGCCGACAAGATCGGCTCCGGCGCTTCCGGCCGCAATGGCGGCCATCTCAATAACGGCGTGGCGCACGGTTTTACGTCGGCCAAGGCCGCGCTCGGCGCCGAGCGGGCGACGGCGCTTTATCGTGCCTTCGACGAGTCGGTTGCGACGATCGAGCGACTGGTGGCGGAGGAAGGGATCGATTGCGCCTTCCGCCGCTGCGGCAAGCTGAAGCTCGCTTCGAAGCCGGCCCATTTCGACGCGCTGGCCCGCGATTTTGAAGTCGTTCAGCGCGAAGTCGATCCGGACACGGCGTTGCTCAGTGCCGAGCAGGTGCGCGCCGAGGTCGGTTCAACGGCGTTCCATGGCGCCATGCTGTTCGGCAAGAGCGCGATGATGCATATGGGCCGCTTCGCAACCGGCATGGCCGATGCCGCGGTACGTTATGGCGCCACGATTTTCGAAGACGCCGCAGTCACCGGCCGCCGCCAAACCGGCGACAAGCATGAAATCGTCACCACGCGCGGCACGATTACCGCCAAGGAAGTTCTGGTCGCGACCGGCGCCTATACGTCAGGACCGTTCGACTATTTCCGCCGCCGTATCGTGCCGGTCGGCAGCTTCATCATTGCCACACGGCCGTTGAGCGATGCCGAGATCGCCGCGACCATGCCCGGCAACCGCAATTGCGTGACGTCGATGAATATCGGCAATTACTTTCGCATGCTGCCGGACAAGCGACTGCTATTTGGCGGACGCGCCCGCTTCTCGGCGACGATCAATCAGAAGTCGGATGCCAAATCCGGCGCCATCTTGCGAGCGAGTCTGGCGCAGATCTTCCCGCATCTCGCCGATGTCGAGATCGATTATTGCTGGGGCGGTCTGGTCGATATGACACAGGACCGCTTCCCGCGCGCCGGCCGCAACGATGGCGTCTGGTACGCCATGGGCTATTCCGGTCACGGCGCCCAGATGTCCACTTACATGGGCATCGTCATGGCCGACCTCATTCTCGGCAAGGGCGACCGCAATCCGGTCAGTGGCCTCGCATGGCCGGCGATTGCCGGCTATGCCGGCAAGCCGTGGTTTCTGCCGATGGTCGGCCTCTATTACAAGATGCTCGATCGCTTCCAGTAAGCGCGACCACAGTGGCCGGCGACGCCTTCAACCGAGGCCGCCGACGTGGAAGCTCTTCATTTCGAGATATTCCTCGATACCGATTTGCGCGCCTTCGCGGCCGATGCCGGATTGCTTGATGCCGCCGAACGGCGCGACTTCCATCGACACAGACCCGGTGTTCAGGCCGACCATGCCGAATTCCAGCGCCTCGGCGACGCGCCATGAGCGCTTGAGGTTCTCGGTATAAAAATAGGATGCGAGGCCATACGGCGTGCCGTTGGCGATCGCCAGCGCCTCGTCTTCCGTGTCGAAGCGGAACAGCGGTGCGACCGGGCCGAAGGTTTCTTCGTTCGCCAGCACCATGTCGGTCGTGGCGCCGCCGAGAACGGCGGGCGGCGCGTATTGCCGTCCCGGCGCATCAGCACGGCGTGACAGCATGCGCGCGCCTTTCGACAGGGCGTCATCGATGTGGCGTTCGATCTTCTCGATCGCGGCGGCATTGATCATCGGCCCGATATCGACGCCAGGTTCTGTGCCGGGACCCACCTTCATGCCGGACACGCGCTGCGACAGGCGCGAGGCGAATTCGTCGTAGACTCCGTCCTGCACCAGGATGCGATTGGCGCAGACGCAGGTCTGCCCACCATTGCGGAATTTCGAGGCGATGACGCCCTCGACGGCGAGGTCGAGATTGGCGTCGTCGAACACGATGAACGGCGCGTTGCCGCCAAGTTCAAGGCTGAGTTTCTTGATGGTATCGGCGGCGCCGCGCATGAGCAGCGCGCCGACACGCGTCGAACCGGTGAAAGAGAGCTTACGCACGATCGGGCTGGTCATCAGTTCCTGGCCGATCTCGGCCGGCAGGCCGGTGACGATGTTGATGGCGCCGGCGGGAATGCCGGCGCGTTCGGCGAGCACGCCCAGCGCCAGCGCCGAGTAAGGCGTCAGTTCCGAGGGTTTGATGACGACGGTGCAGCCGGCGGCGAGGGCGGGAGCAACCTTGCGGGTGATCATCGCATTCGGAAAATTCCACGGCGTGATGATGCCGCAGACGCCGACCGGCTCCTTCAGCACAAGGATTCGGCGGTCGGCGGTTGGCGCCGGAATGGTCGCGCCGCCGATGCGGCGCGCTTCCTCGGCGAACCATTTGACGAAGGAAGCGCCGTAGCGGATTTCGCCCTGCGCCTCAGTGAGCGGCTTGCCTTGTTCACTGGTGAGAATCAGCGCGAGGTCGTCGAGGTGCTTGAGCATGAGATCGTGCCAGGCTTCGATGAGCTTGGCGCGTTCGGCATTGGGCTTCGCCTTCCAGGCCGGATAGGCGGCCGCCGCGGCCGCGATGGCGTCACGGGTGTCGGCGGTGCCGGCGTTCGGCACCGTGCCGACTGGAGCTTGCGTTGCCGGATCAATGACGTCGAGCGTTTCGCCCGAGGCTGCATCCCGCCAGGCGCCGCCGATCAGCATCTGCGTCTTGAGGAGGTCGGTGTCTTTGAGCTGCATGGCTGGCTCCCCTTGAGCGCCGAACGGAAGGTTGTTGTTGTCAGTAGCCGAGCGAGCGGTCGACCAGTCCGATCATGTCGCCGCCGCTCTCGTGTCTCTTGATATTGTCGATCACAGCGCGCGCCGCGCGGTCCGACGGCGTGATGCTGGCAATGTGCGGCGTGAGGATGATTCTGGGGTGCCGCCAGAACGGATGATCCGGCGGCAGCGGCTCGGGATGAGTCACGTCCATGAAGGCGGCGGAGAGCTGCCCGCTGTCGAGCGCGTTGAGCAGGGCGTCCTGATCAAGATGGCCGCCGCGGCCCATGTGCACGAGCGACGCGCCATGCGGCAGTTTGGCGAAAGTCGTGGCGTTGAGAATGCCGGTCGTCTGCGGTGTCAGCGGCAGCATGCAGATGAGCAGGTCGGTTTGCGCGAGGAAGGCATCGAACTGTGCATCGCCGTGGAAGCAGGTAACGCCGGAGATCGTCTTCGGCGTGCGGCTCCAGCCGGAGATGGGAAAGCCGAATGGCGCGAGGCGTTCGATCACGGCCTGGCCGAGAGAACCAAGGCCGAGCACGCCGATGCGCCGGTCGGCTGCCTGCGTGATTGGCAAGGCCTGCCATTGCGCTTGGGTCTTGGCGGCGATGTAGGCGGGCAGATCGCGGTGCAAAGCGAGCACGGCGAGTGTCGCGTATTCCTGCATCATGCGGACGATACTGTCGTCGACCATACGGACGAGCTTGAGATGCGTCGGCACGCGATCGAGATCGATCTGGTCGACGCCGGCGCCGACCGAGAACACGATCTCGAGATTGGGATAACGCGTCAGATCGTCGGGCGCGAGCCAGGTGAGGACGTAGCGCACGTCGGCCGGATCGGCGGTCGCCTTGTCGGTGACGAAGCGGATATGCGGCAGTTCTCTGGCAAAGGCTTCGGCGAAGACCGGCGTGCGCTTCATATCGAGGTTGAACAGGAACGCCACCATGGATTGTCCTCAGATCACGCGGCGCACCGCTCGCCGAGCCGTGAAGCGCGGAATTCAACCATAATCAAAGGCCGGTTTTTTGGCTGCTGAAATCCGGGCGCTCTTCAGATGAAGTAAGCGACCGGGAGCGGATCTGAAGCGTAAAATTCTGACGTTACGCCGTAATCTGACACGACGGGATCGAAAGCGGGGCTGGCGCGATCCCGGCCTTCGCGTTCAACCGAACAGGCCTTGAGAGCGCACCATGTACCCCATCATCCCGTTCGATCCGGCCGAGCAGCGTGACGCGCGCTTTTTGCCCTGGGTCGACGCCGGGACGGTCGATCTTGCGAAAAATGCGTTCTTCCGGCGCGGCTTCTAGTACACGCGGGTGGAGGAGCACGGCATGTTCGCCGGTGCGGCCGAACTGAAGGCGTTTGATGCGCCGATCGAGGCCTTTCCGGTCGACAAGTTCATGATCGTCACGGCGGGCGAAGTCACCATTACCGATGCCAAAGGCCGCGTCACCAAGGTCGCCAAGGGCGGCAGTTGCGTCATCCCGCGCGGTCTGAGCTGCCGCTGGTCGCAGCCGGATGATACGCGCATCTTCTTCATGCTTTATGCCGGATCGTCGCCGGACCCGACCGATGCCGGCGAACTCGCCGTTCTCGTGCCCAATCCGAAGGATGAGCTGTCGCCGCTGCCGCCGCCATCCGCCGAATTGCTCCTGAGTTCGCCGCCGCCGGTCACCGCGCGCAAACTCGTCTACACCGATCCGAGCGGCCGCTTCGTGGTCGGGATGTGGGATGCGACCGCCTATACGCGCAAGCTCAATGCCATCGCCGATTACGAACTGATGTATCTCACCGAAGGCAGCGTGACGCTCACCAACGCCGTCGGCGAATCCCGCACGTTCGGTGCCGGCGATACGCTGATCGTCGATCGCGGCGTGTCCAATATCTGGAAGTCGGACGGCTATGTCCGCAAGATTTACTGCAAGGTGCTGACCAAAAACGGCTGACCAAGAGCGGCTGAACGGCTTCCTCTCCGGCGAACGGCTTGCGCCTAATCTCATTTACCGAGGTCGAGGGCGCCCCATGCCCCGCTCGACGTCGGCCGCAGGCCAAGCTCGGCGGCAAGGCGCGCCATCTCGTTCCTGTCTTGCGGGAAGCGAAGCTCGGCATTGTGAACGCCAAGCGCCTTCAAAGCCGCCAGCAGGCTTCGCATCAAGCCAGCCGATAGCTCATGAGCGGCCGGGCCAGGCGGCACGAGGATGGCGCATTCGGCGGTGTCGAAATCGGGATCGCTGACCGAACGGACCAGTGCCGTCATGCGATCGCCGTCGAAGGCGACAAGCGTTATTTCCCGTTCATAGTCGATCTGGGTCAGCCGCGCCGCCGTTTGATGGCTCCGGTCGCGGAGCGGGGCGAAGAACGGGTGCCACAGGCCTTGATCTCCGACAGCTTCGGCCAGCGCCCGCAGTGCCGTTTCGTCTTCGGGGCGGATCGGCCGGATTGAAACGTGCTGCGCGCCGGCCGTCAGCATGGTTTCCAGGTGCTGCGGGTAGGGACGAATTGCCATGCGCGCCTGCGGCGCGCCTTTCGCGGGCCGAACCCGGATGCGGCAGTCGACGGCGATCACGCCATGCTGATCGCAGAGCAGGGGATTGATATCGATCTCGCTGACCTCGTCGTGATCGGCGGCGATATTGCCGAGCTGCATCAGCACCGCGACGACGCCGTCGATGTCGGCCGGCGGGCGGTCGCGAAATCCCTTCAGCAGCGAGGCGATGCGCGTGCGTCCGATCTGCGCGCGGGCCAAGGCGGTGTTGAGCGGCGGCAGTTCGAGCGACTTGTCGCGGACGACTTCCACCGCGGTGCCGCCATGGCCGAACAGGATCATAGGGCCGAAGACCGGGTCCGTCGTCACGCCGGCGATCAGTTCGTAGGCGCCGGGACGCTGGATCATTTCCTGGACGATGAAGCCTTCATGCCTCGCCTGCGGCTGTTTTTTCGACACGCTCGCCGTGATGGCGTCGGCTGCCTTTTCAACGGCCGCCGCGCCGACGAGATTGAGTGCCACGCCGCCGACGTCCGACTTGTGGATGACATCGCGCGAGCGGATCTTGAGCGCGACCGGCGTGCCGAACGCGGCGGCGATCGCGGCCGCGCCCTTGCCGTCGGCGGCGGCCCCGGTCCGGACAAAGGGGATGCCATAGCAACCCATAAAGCCCGCAATTTCCGCGGCGTCGAGCCATTCGCGCCCGTCGGCCAGAGCCTGCCGGATATAGGTGCCTGCCTTTTCGCGCTCCTGTGCGGACACTGGCGCGATAGCCGATGGCGTCTCCAGCAGCAGGTCCTGGCTTTGCCGGTAGCGGACGAGATGCATGAAGGAGTGGACCGCGCGCTCGGGCGTCTCGTAGGTCGGAATGTGCGCCTCGGCGAGGCGCGTCCGTCCACTTTTGACGGTCGCCTCGCCGATCCACGATGCGAACACGTTCTTGCGCGCGGATTTTTCACCCGTCGGCAGCACGCTGATCAGCCCGTCTGCCGCTTCCTCCGAGGTGACCACCGAGGTGGGGCAATAGATCACCAGAACATTATGAATGTCCGGATCTTCGAGCAGCGCCGTCATCGTCTGTGCGTAACGCTCTGTCCCGGCATCGCCGATGATGTCGACGGGATTGGCCCGGCTCCACGTGCGCGGCAGCACCGCATCGAGCCTTGCGATCGTCGCGGC
>NZ_CP039740.1:900000-990000 GCF_005153485.1 Pseudolabrys sp. FHR47 | reverse complement strand
CTACGCCGCCGGCAACGGCGTCGTCGAGAAGGAGGGCTGGGAGTCCGGCTACGGCAAGTTCATCCTCGTCAAGCACAACAACGGCTACGAGACCGCTTACGGCCACATGAGCGCCTATGCCCGCGGCATGGAAGTTGGCAAGCGCGTGCGCCAGGGACAGGTGATCGGCTTCGTCGGCTCGACGGGCCTGTCAACGGGCGCACATGTGCACTACGAAATCCGCGTCAACGGCCGCTTCGTCGATCCGATGCGCATCAAGCTGCCGCGTGGCCGCGAACTCGCCGGCTCGATGATGACGGCGTTCGAGCAGGAGCGCGAACGCCTCGACGCGATCATGGCCCGCAAGCCCGCGCGCATGGCCGCGAGCGCGCGGTAAAGACGCTCCGCGCACCTGTCGATATCAGCGCAACAACAAATCAGAATGTGAAAGTTATGCGCGCTCTTCTTCACCCTCCCCTGGAGGGGGAGGGTCGCGAGCTTTGGCGAGCGGGATGGGGTGAACTGAGAGGTAGAGAAAGTCACCCCACCCCGACCGCTTTCGTTTTACTCAAGCGGTCGACCCTCCCCCTCCAGGGGAGGGTGAAAAACTCTACGCTGCCTTGGCGAGCCTGCCGTTGAAGCTCAGCCCCAACGGCCCGCCCGAGACGTTGACTGTCTCGCCGTCCTTCACGGTGCCGGAGAGGATCATCTCGGCGAGCGGATCCTGCACCGATTTCTGGATCACGCGCTTGAGCGGGCGCGCACCGTAAGCCGGATCCCAGCCCTTGTTCGCCAGCCATTCGCGGGCCGACGGCTCAAGCGTGATGACGATCTTGCGGTCGGCGAGCAGCTTTTGCAGCCGCTTCATCTGGATATCGACGATCGAGGTCATCTCCGACTTCTGCAGGCGATGGAACAGGATGATCTCGTCGACGCGGTTGAGGAACTCCGGCCGGAACGCCGAGCGCACCACGCCCATCACCTGATCGCGCACCTTGTCGGTGTCGTCGCCTTCCGGCTGGTTCACCAGATAGTCGGCGCCGAGATTCGACGTCATGACGATCAAAGTGTTGCGGAAGTCGACGGTGTGGCCCTGACCATCGGTCAGGCGGCCATCGTCGAGCACCTGCAGGAGGACGTTGAACACATCCGGATGCGCCTTCTCGATCTCGTCGAACAGCACGACCTGGTAGGGCCGGCGCCGCACCGCTTCAGTGAGCGCACCGCCTTCGTCATAGCCGACATAGCCCGGAGGCGCGCCGATCAGGCGCGACACCGCGTGCTTCTCCATGTACTCGGACATGTCGATGCGCAGCAGCGCGTTCTCGTCGTCGAACAGATATTCGGCGAGCGCCTTGGTGAGTTCGGTCTTGCCGACGCCGGTGGGGCCGAGGAACATGAACGAGCCGATCGGCCGGTTCGGGTCCTGCAACCCAGCGCGAGCGCGGCGCACCGCGGTCGACACGGCGGCAACGGCCTCTCTCTGGCCGATGACCCGCTTGCCGATCGCCTCTTCCATGCGCAGCAGCTTGTCCTTCTCGCCTTCCAGCATCTTGTCGACCGGCACGCCGGTCCAGCGCGACACGACGCCGGCGACATGATCGGCGGTCACGGTCTCCTCGACCATGGCGCCCTTGCCTTCGCTGGCCTCAACGTCCTTGAGCTTCTTCTCCAACTCGGGAATGCGGCCATAGGCGAGTTCGCCCGCCTTCTGGTATTCGCCCTTGCGCTGGGCGATGGCGAGTTCGTTGCGGGCGTCGTCGAGTTGCTTCTTGAACTCCGTCGCCGAGCCGAGCTTTTCCTTCTCCGCCTTCCAGCGGCTGGTGAGATCGGCCGACTGCTTCTCCAGCGCGACCAGTTCGGCTTCGATGTTCTTCAAGCGGTCCTTCGAGCCCGGGTCGGTTTCCTTCTTCAGTGCTTCCTGCTCGATCTTGCGCCGCACGATTTCGCGGTCGATCGAGTCGAGCTCCTCGGGCTTGGAATCGACCTGCATCTTCAGGCGGGCACCGGCCTCGTCGACAAGGTCAATGGCCTTGTCGGGCAGGAAACGATCGGTGATGTAGCGGTTCGAAAGCGTCGCGGCCGCGACAATCGCCGAATCGGCGATGCGCACGCCGTGGTGCTGCTCGTATTTGTCCTTGAGGCCGCGCAGGATCGAGATCGTGTCCTCGACCGTCGGCTCGGAGACGAACACCGGCTGGAAGCGCCGCGCCAAGGCGGCGTCCTTCTCGACGTGCTTCTTGTACTCGTCGAGCGTGGTCGCGCCGATGCAGTGCAGTTCGCCGCGCGCCAGCGCAGGCTTCAAAAGGTTGGAGGCATCCATGGCGCCGTCGGCCTTGCCGGCACCGATCAGCGTATGCATCTCGTCGATGAACAGGATAATGCCGCCCTCGGCCGAGGTGACCTCGTTGAGCACGGCCTTGAGGCGCTCCTCGAACTCGCCGCGATATTTCGCGCCGGCAATCAGCGCGCCCATGTCGAGCGACAAGAGCTTCTTGTCGTTAAGGCTCTCCGGCACATCGCCGTTGACGATGCGCTGGGCGAGACCCTCGACGATGGCCGTCTTGCCGACGCCGGGTTCGCCGATCAGCACCGGATTGTTCTTAGTCCGGCGCGAGAGAACCTGGATGGTGCGGCGGATTTCCTCGTCGCGACCGATGACCGGATCGATCTTACCCTCGCGCGCCGCCTGGGTGAGGTCGCGGGCATATTTCTTCAGCGCATCATAGGCGTTCTCCGCCGACGCTGAGTCGGCGGTGCGGCCCTTGCGCAGGGCTTCGATGGCGGCATTGAGGTTCTGCGGCGTCACGCCAGCACGCGACAAAGCCTTGCCGGCCTCGCTGTCCTTCTCGACGGCCAGCGCGAGCAGCAGGCGCTCGACAGTGACGAAACTGTCGCCGGCCTTCTCGCCGGCTTTTTCGGCGGCGTCGAAGACCCGCGCCAGAGCCGGATCGAGATACACCTGCCCTGCCCCGGCACCGGAGACCTTCGGGCGCTTGGCCAGCGCCGCCTCGGTCTCGCGCAAGGCTTGGCGGGAATTGCCGCCGGAGCGATCGATGAGCCCCGCCGCCAGCCCCTCGGGGTCGTCGAGCAGGACTTTCAGGAGATGTTCGGGGGCGAACTGCTGGTGGCCCTCGCGCAGGGCCAGAGATTGCGCCGACTGGACGAAACCGCGGGCGCGGTCGGTGTATTTCTCGAAATTCATCGTCTAACTCCCTCGGCCCATAAAGGCACCGTTGAATTCAGGCCCCTTTTGGAGGCGACCTGTTGATCCTTATGTGGGAACCACTTTGCCGGTTTGAAGGGCCGCCCTGCTTGATATAGGTCAGGATTAACCCCCTGAGCTTAGCGGTTTCCATGACAGACCAGGCCATTATCGACGCAATCTACCGCTACCCGGTTAAGGGCCTTTCGCCCCAGAAACTACCCCGGGTGACCCTCACGGCCGGGCTGACCCTGCCGGCCGACCGGCTCTACGCCATCGAGAATGGCCCGACCGGCTTTGACCCGGCGGCGCCCGCCTATTTCCCCAAGACCCGCTTCCTGATGCTGATGCGCAACGAGCGGCTGGCCGGCCTCAAGACCGACTACGACGAGGCCAGCCATACGCTCGTGATCGTCCACGAGGACCGCGAGGCCGTCCGTGCCGATCTCCGGACTAAAGAAGGCCGGCTGGCGGTCGAGGCCTTCTTCCGCAAGTTCATGCCGGCGGAGCTCAACGGTCCGCCCAAGGTTTTGTCCGGTGAGGCATCGCCGGGCGGACTGCACAGCTTCTCCGATGTGGCGAAGAAAGTCGTGTCGATCATCAACCTCGCCTCGGTCGCGGCGGTCGAGAGTGCGATCGGGCAGCCGGTCGATCCACTGCGCTTTCGTGGCAATCTTTATGTCACCGGCTGGCCGGCGTGGCGCGAGTTCGACCTGCTCGATCAGGAAATCGAGGTCGGCGACAAAGTGCGGCTAAAGGTGGTCAAACGCATCGTCCGCTGCGCCGCGACCAATGTCGATCCGGTCACCGCGGCGCGCGATCTCAATATTCCGAAGTCGCTGATGCAGACCTTCAATCACATGGACTGCGGCATCTATGCCGAGGTCATCGAAGGCGGGGACATTGCGGACGGCGATACGCTGAAGGTCAACGCGCTGCTGTAGCTCGTCATTCCGGGACACGTCCGCAGGACGTGTCCCGGAATGACGACAAGGTCTAGCGCGCTATCGTCAGACCATTCGAGGCAACGAGCCCCGGCGCACGCTGCTCGACACGCAGTTCGCGCCGCTGAATCGGCGCGGCGTGAGGCTGCATTACCGGCATACGCGAAACCTGCGGCGGCTGTGCCTGCGGCCGCGCCGCCTCCTGCGGCATGACCGGCGGTTGCCTAGCCGCCGGCGCGCGCTCTTTCAGCCCGAGGAACTCGGCCAAGGCCGGATCGAGTTGCACATCCCGGCGGGCCTGCGATGGCGACACCGGGCGCGGCTCCGGCCCGGTCCCACGCGGGCGGCCCTTAGCGTTGTATTCGGATTCGATGACCGCAAGCAGTTCGGCGATCGGCGAGTCGAGCTCGTTGTCGGTGCCTTTCTGCGGCGCGCCGCGGTCGGCGAATTGCGTCGGGGCACGCTGGTCGGTCGGCATCACATAGGCGATGACGCGCGAGCGCGGATAGATCGCCTCACCGACCTTGCGGCCGTGGTTGCCGGAAATGACGATCGGATTGCCGCTCGGGTCGATGCCGGAGACGACACCAACATGGCCGCCATTCTTGCCGCGCGTGAGCACGGCGATGGCGCCGATGCGCGGCTCGTGGATGCGGCGGCCGTACTGCGCGAAGGAGCGCGCGGCGTCCGAATTGGTGCCGGAATAGCCGACTTTGGCGAGAACCATGTTCATGAAAGTCGCGCACCACAGCCGATCGCGCGCGGTCGGATTTGTCCCCATGTACTTGCGCGCTTCGAGGACCAGCGCCGGCCAGCCGGTGAGCGGCGCCTTCGGCGGCGCCGAGATCGCAGTGCTGCGCAGGCGATTGGCGTTGGCCTCGCGCTGCGCGCGATGGGCCAGCGCTTTATTCTTCGTCGAGGCAGTCTGCTGAGCAACCTTCGGTTTGGCCTGTGGCATCGGCTGGCTGAAAGCCGGTTCGCAGAAGGCGACCAATGCGATGCCGCCAGAAGCGACCATCATCCGCATTTTACGCATGGAAGTGTCCCCGATTCCAAAACGTTCCTCGCGCGCCGTGACGCGCGCCGCCGTGCATCGGGGATAGCACGGACAATTTTCAACAAATGATCGGATTGAATTAACGGTGAAGTGACATGGTGAAGTGAAATGGTGAACACGAGCGATTTAACCATGCGTGTTCACCACGTCGTCCTCCGCGAAGGCGGAGGACCCAGCACTTTTTGTTCCCTGAGAAAGCGCTGGATCGTCCGCCTTCGCGGACGATGACAACGCATCGCTCAACCCTTCCGGCTCAGCAAAAACACGCCCTGCTCGCCGAACATGTTCCAGAACCACCATGGCGCATTGAGGCGCAGCGGCGAACCCCAGGCATTGAGCGCCACCGCCTTGTCGATTGAAATGCCGACGGTCTGGCAGAGCTGGACGAAGTCCTTGATCGTGCAGTGGTGAATGTTCGGCGTGTCGTACCAGCTGTAAGGCAGGATGTCGGTCTGCGGCATGTGCCCCTGAAACAGCAACTGCATGCGCACCGTCCAGTGGCCAAAATTCGGGAACGAGACGATGGCGTGCCGGCCGATCCGGAGCATGTGCTCAAGAACGACGCGCGGCTGGCGCGTCGCCTGCAGCGTCTGCGACAGGATGACGTAATCGAAGGCGTCGTCGGGATAATCGGCAAGATCGGTGTCGGCGTCGCCCTGGATCACGGCGAGTCCCTTGGCCACGCACTCGTTGACACCCTCGCGCGACAATTCGATGCCGCGGCCGTCGACGTTGCGGGTGTCCGCGAGAATCTGCAGCAGCTCGCCGTCGCCGCAACCGACGTCGAGCACTTTGGCGCCGCGCTCGACCATATCGCTGACCAGCATGAGGTCGACGCGCGCGCCACTGCCGTTACGAACCTGCGGGTTGAGTTTTCTGTCGCTCATGGCCATTGCCGATCTTGCGAGATTACTTCTTCGCCGAAAGCCACGGCAATCCGCGCGCTTTTCCGGCGCCATCGAGGAAGCCACGCACGATGGCGAACATTTCGGGCTCGTCGAGCAGGAAGGCGTCGTGGCCCTTGTCGGTGACAATCTCGGCGAAGGAGACACGCGCCTTGGCGGCGTTGAGTGCATGGACGATGGCGCGCGACTCCGGCGTCGGGAACAGCCAATCGCTGGTGAAAGAGATCACGCAAAAGCGCGTCGGCGTATCCTTGAAGGCATTGGCAAGCACACCACCGGCGTCCGCGGCGAGATCAAAATAATCCATCGCCCGCGTGAGATAGAGATAGGAGTTAGCGTCGAAGCGCTCGACAAATGAGATGCCCTGGTGGCGCAGATAGCTTTCGACCTGGAAATCGGCATCGAACGAGAACGTCGCCTTCTCACGGTCCTGAAAGTTACGGCCGAACTTGCGGTGCAGCGCCGCGTCCGACAGGTAAGTGATGTGTGCGCCCATGCGCGCGACCGCGAGGCCGCGGCGCGGATTGGTGCCCTCAAGATGGTAGCGTCCGCTCTTCCACTCCGGGTCGGCCATGATGGCCTGACGGCCGACTTCGTGGAACGCGATGTTCTGCGCCGAATGCCGCGTCGCAGTGGCAATCGGCAACGCGGCGAACACGCGCTCGGGGTAGCTCGCTGCCCATTGCAGCACCTGCATGCCGCCCATCGAGCCGCCGATCACGGCGAACAAGGTTTCGATACCGAGACGGTCGAGCAGCATCGCTTGCGCGCGCACCATGTCGCGGATGGTGATGACGGGAAAATCGAGCCCCCAGGGCTTGCCGGTCGCCGGATTGGTCGAGGCCGGCCCGGTGGTGCCCATGCAGCCGCCGAGCACGTTCGTGCATATGATGAAGTAGCGTTCGGTGTCGATCGGTTTGCCGGGGCCGATCAGGGTCTCCCACCAGCCATTCTTGCCGGTCACCGGATGGACGTTGTTGACGTGCTGATCGCCGGTCAGCGCATGGCAGATCAGCACCGCATTGCTGCGTTCCGCGTTCAGCGTCCCGTACGTGGTGTAAGCAATCTGGAACGGCGATAGCTCGACGCCGGCATCGAGCTTGAGCGGTCTGTCGGCGCCGAAGCGGGCGACGTTGGAAGCACGCGGATTGTCAGCGTCGCGGACAATCTGGTCGCGCACCAGTTCGCTCTTGGTCGGTTTAACGTTCATCACGAACACGGCCTCCCGTGGGGAAGGCCTCCCGGACACATCAGGCCATAAAAAAACCGGCCTGAACGAAGGTTCGGCCGGGACCCTTGATGTTCCCCGGCCTGTTTAGCGAGTTGTTTAACGTGGCTGCAAGCCGGCCGGCTCAAATGACCACGGAATGGCCCGTACTTATTCCTCACCCTCGGCCGCGTCAAGCCGGGGCCGAGGCCGCAGAACCCGGTGGGCCGCCGCCTTCATCCCAACAAGGTTAGGTTTTCTTTGCCTTTAAGGCCCGTCTTTCCTATCAATGCCCACCATGAGCACGCCGCCCAAACCCATCGACCTCGCCGCGCTCCGCCAGGAGATCGACCGCATTGACGAGGCCATGCACCAGCTCCTCATGGAGCGCGGCGACATCATCGATCGTCTGATCGAGGTCAAGAAGAGCCAGGAGACCGGCTCGGCGTTTCGTCCCATGCGCGAAGCGCAGATGATGCGGCGTCTCGCCGAGCGCCACAAAGGCATCCTGCCGCTCGATACCGTCGAGAGTATCTGGCGTGTCATCATCGCCACGTTCACCTATGTTCAGCAGAATTTCTCCGCCCATGCCGACTTCTCGGCCGGCGACGCGCAGATGCGCGATTCAGCTCGCTTCCATTTCGGCTTCACGGTGCCGCTGGTGCCGCATATGGGCGCGGCTGGTGTCGTCGCCGCGGTGTCGGAATCGCGCGGCGATCTCGGCCTCGTGCCGGTGATCTCCTCGGTCAGCGCCGGCGCGTGGTGGAACGCGCTCGAATTCGATGCCGCGCCGAAGATCATCGCCCGCCTGCCCTTCGTCGAGCGTCACGACCACCCGGCGGCGCTGCCGGTGTTCGTGATCTCCCGCGTCGCCGACGATGCCCGCGCCACCGAGGTCGAGGTGTGGAGCGTCCGCGTCTCGGGCTGGAGCGCCAAAGCCGCGCAGACCCTGACCACCTTGGCCGAATTCCTGGCGGTGCCGGACCGCGCCTTCGACGGCGCGGCGCTGCTGGTCACCCTGCCGAGTAACCAGAGCATCCACGACATCGCCCAGCACCTCGGCAAAGCCGGCGCCACCGTCCGCTCGATGGCCCTCGTCGGCAGCCACGCAACCCGCTATACGGTTGCCGCCGACAAGGCCTGAGCCACCCCGGCTCGACCCCTCCGGCCCACTTTCAGCAATGGCTTGAACATGACTGCCACCAATTCCCCTTCGCGTCCCGTTCCGCGTCCCGGCGTGCTCGACATCGCACCCTACGTCCCCGGCAAGAGCAGCGCGCCCGGTGTCGACAAGATCTACAAGCTGTCGTCGAACGAGAGCCCGCTCGGCCCCTCGCCGAAGGCGGTTGCCGCCTATCAGGCCGCAGGCGCCAAGCTCGAGGACTATCCGGACGGCGCCGTCATCGAACTGCGCAATGCCATCGGCCGCGTCTACGGGCTCGACCCGGCGCGCATCGTCTGCGGCGCCGGCTCCGATGACCTGCTCAACATGCTGGCGCAGGCTTATCTGAGCGACGGCGACGAAGTCGTATACTCGCAACACGGCTTCTTGATGTATCCGATCTACTCGCTGAGCCGCGGCGCCAAGCCGATCGCGGTACCGGAGAAGAATTACGTCGCCGACATCGACGCCATGATCGCGGCGGTGACGCCGCGCACGAAGCTGGTCTTCCTTGCCAACCCGAACAACCCGACCGGCACCTATGTGCCGTTCGACGAGGTCAAGCGCCTGCACAAGGCGCTGCCGCCGAACGTCATCCTCGTGCTCGACGCCGCCTATGCCGAATATGTGCAGCGCAACGACTACGAGGCCGGCATCGAGCTGGTGGCGACGTCGGAGAATGTCGTGATGTGCCGCACCTTCTCCAAGATTCACGGCCTCGCCGCGATCCGTCTCGGCTGGCTCTATGGCCCGGAGAGTATCGTCGACGTGCTCAACCGCGTACGCAGCCCGTTCAACGTCAATTCGGCCGCGATCAAGGCCGGCATCGCCGCCATTGAAGACACCGCGCATCTTGAGAAGTCGATCGCGCACAACAACCAGTGGCTCGGCTGGGTCAGCGATGAAATCGATAAGCTCGGCCTCAAGGTGACGCCGAGCGTCGGCAATTTCGTGCTGATCCACTTTCCCGAGACCAAGGGCAAGACCGCGCCGGAGGCCGACGAGTTCCTGACCAAACGCGGGATCATCCTGCGCCGCGTCGCCGGCTACGGCCTGCCGAACTGCCTGCGCATGACGATCGGCACCGAGGAGGCCAACAAGCTCGTCGTCGCCGCGCTCAAGGAGTTCATGGGGAAAGCGGCGTGAGCAAGCAGGCGCCGCTCTACAACCGCCTCGCGCTTATCGGCGTCGGACTGATCGGCTCGTCGATCGCGCGTGCCGCGAAGGCGCAAGGCGCGGTCGGCTCGATCGTCGCGACGGCGCGCTCGGAGGCGACGCGCAAGCGCGTCGCCGAGCTCGGCCTCGCCGATCAGGTGGTCGAGACCGCCGCGGCCGCGGTCGAAGGCGCCGATCTGGTTATCGTCTGTACGCCGGTCGGCGTCTGCGGCACGGTGGCCAAAGAGATCGCGCCGCATCTGGCGCCGGACGCGACCGTGTCCGACGTTGGCTCGGTCAAAGGCTCGATCGTGCGCGACATGGGCCCGCATATTCCGAGCGGCGTGCACTTCGTGCCGGCGCATCCCGTCGCCGGCACCGAATATTCCGGGCCCGACGCCGGCTTCGCCGAGCTGTTCGTCAACCGCTGGTGCATTCTCACGCCGCCGCCCGGCCAGGATCAGGCCGCGATCGACAAGCTTGCCGCATTCTGGAAACTGCTGGGCGCCAATGTCGAGACCATGGCGCCGGATCACCACGACCTTGTGCTCGCGGTGACGAGCCACCTGCCGCATCTCATCGCCTACACGATCGTCGGCACCGCGGATGAGCTCGAGACCGTGACGCGCTCTGAAGTATTGAAATTCTCGGCCGGCGGCTTCCGCGACTTCACGCGCATCGCGGCGTCCGATCCGACGATGTGGCGCGATATCTTCATCACCAACAAGGACGCGGTGCTGGAGATGCTCGGCCGCTTCAATGAGGACATCGCGCTGCTGACCAAGGCAATCCGCAACGGCGATGGCGATACCTTGTTCGAGCACTTCACGCGCACGCGCGCCATCCGTAAAGGCATCGTGCAGATCGGCCAGGATTCACCAGCGCCAGATTTCGGCCGCAGCCATCAGAACCTGCCGCCCGAGCCGCTGCCGAAGCCTTACGCTTCGGACGATTAATCACCTTTCCGCGAGCGCCAGCCGCGCGCCGAGCAGCACGAAAGCCGCGGCGAAGGTGCGCCGCATCCAGGCCATGACGCGCGGCTTTGTGACGACGCGATCGCGGATCGCGGCGGCGAACAGGCCGTAAACGACGAAGACCGCGAAGGTCATCAGCATGAAGACGGCGCTGAGTTCGAGCATCAGCGCGACCGGGTTCGGTTCGCTCGCCGAAACGAACAGCGGAAGAAAGGCGAGGAAGAAGATCGACAGCTTCGGATTGAGGATGTTGATCAGGAAACCCTTGACGGCGATGCCGATCGGCGGACGCCGGTCGCCTTCCTTCGAGACGCTGAGCGCACCGTGTTCGCGCAGCGCGCTCCACGCCATATAGAGCAGATAGACGCAGCCGGCATATTTGAATATCTGGAAAGCGAGCGCGCTGGTGTGCAGCAGCGCCGCGAGGCCGAGGATCGCCGCCGCGATATGCGGCAGGATGCCGAGGGTGCAGCCGAACGCGGCGGCGATACTGGCGCGCGAGCCGCGCGTCAGGCCGACGGCCAGCGTATAGAGCACGCCGGTACCCGGCGAAACGACGACAATGAAGGACGTGATGAGGAATTCGAGTGTCATGCCGGTGTCTCCGCCAGCATGGTAGCGCGCGATGCGGTCGGGACGCCACCCGGTTTCTGGCGACATCAAAACAGCGGCGGCGTCTCGCCGAGCGGGATCGGCCCGAGATAGAGGCGGCCGTCGTCGACGCGCAGCGGCAGCGCCACCGCCGGACGGCCCTCGAGTGTGGTCTGCTGGCCGAGCAGGTTGATGCCGGCCGAAAGATTAGCCCCGACCTGCTGTTTCGCCGCCTGGCCGAGACCCGGCGAGAGGCGATCGAGCGCGCTGGCGAGCTTGTCCATCGACGGCGCCGACTGCACCAGTTTCTGCGCGTCGATAGATTTCAGGAATGGTTCGAGGCCAGCAACGGTGAGCCGCAACTCGCCCTGCAATCGGCCCGCCGCGCTGACGGTCAGCGTACCGGAGCCAACCGCCAGCGTCTCACCCTGGACCAAGCGGCTTTCGTTGATCTCGATCCTGCCGCCATTGGCCGCGATTTCGCGGAATCGCTCCGGCCACGGCTTCGGCGCGAAATCGCTGAGGCCGCGCAGCACCATATCGACAACGGCGTCGATCGGCTGCGCCGACAAAGCGCGCACGCCCGGTGCGAAGGCGCCGCGGGTACGCAACGCCACTTCGACCACCGGCCGCTGCGTGACCATACCCTCGATGAGACGGCCGTGAAGCTCGAGATGTTCAGCGCGCAATGCGGGCCGCGCGTTACCCTCTTCGATCACGTCGAAGGCGGGCCGTTCGAACACCAGCGACAACCGCTCCGGCCGCGTCGGCGTACCGCGCAAGCTCGACTGAAACAGCTTCCAGTTGACCGACAGCTCGGCCGGGCCGCCCGGCGCCGATACCGTGATCGGCCCCTGATACTCGCCGATCAGCAAAGTCGGATCATAGACCTGAGAGACCAAAGTCACGCCCTTGGTCTTCATCTCGAAGGGAATGCGACTGCTCTTGATCTGGGCTGTAGCGCCACTGCACCTGAACTCGAAACGGAAAGGGAAGCCGCCAAAGTTTTCCTCGCCACAAGCGAAGATGCGACCGGACTGTGCCTCGCGCGCGCGCCAGCCGTCGAGCATGTCCCGTGCCTTGCCAGCCGCCACATACCAGAAGGCCGACCACCCGCCGACCAGCAGCGCGACGATTACAATCATCACGACGTAGCGCCGCGACGAGGAACGGCGGGATGGCGAGTCGAGGGACATAGCGGGGTGAAAAACCTGTCAATTGCGGCAGTTTAGCGCCACGTCCGACGGCGCGCCGCAATGGCGCCGTTGTGCGCAGGATCGGCCCCGGACACAAGGGCGAACGCCCCGCCGGGGCGAAAGTTTCACCGTAAACCTCGTGTCTTACCCCATGCCCGGCGCCCCATTGCGCCCGGACCGGTAGACTGCTACGCGCCCCGCCCGGTTTGGACCATTCCGACTTCCTGGGCAGATGACGGCCTCTTCCGACGATAGCGGCGATCTCTGGGTGTTCGCCTATGGCTCGCTGATGTGGCGCCCCGGTTTCGAGGCGCTGGAGCGGCGCAAGGCCCGCCTCGTCGGCGCCCACCGCGCGCTCTGTGTCTATTCCTTCGTTCACCGCGGTACGCCGGAAAAGCCGGGCCTGGTGCTTGGGCTGGACCGCGGCGGCAATTGCCGCGGCATTGCCTACCGGGTCGCCGCCGACAAGCGCGAGCAGACCATCGCCTATTTGCGCGAGCGCGAGCAGGTCACGATGGTTTACCTGGAAGCCTGGCGGCAGGTCTGGCTCGACGACGACCCGCGCGAGAGCGTGCGCGCGCTGTGCTACATCGTCGATCGCGGCCACGAGCAATATGCCGGCAATCTGACCGCCGCCGAGCAACTGCATTACTGCCGGCAAGGCCACGGCCGCTCCGGCGCCAATCGCGATTACGTCATTGCCACGGTCGAGGAACTGGAGGCGATGGGCGTGCGGGACCACGCGTTGCACATGCTCGCGCAGCAGCTCAAGGGAAATTGAGAAGCTATTTGGCCTTCTGCAATTCGCGGCGGCCTTCTTCGATCAGCCGCGCCGTCGCCGTTTCAATCTCGTTCTGCAATCGGGCGAAGAATTCGCCTTGCTCCAGGCCCGGCGGGATGACATCGAGAAACTCGACAACGATCGTACCCGGATAGCGAAGCAGGCTGCGACGCGGCCAGAACAGGCCCGAGTTCAACGCGACGGGCTGGCACGGCACGCCGGCGCCAGCGTACAGATGCGCCACGCCGAACTTGTAGCGCGGCTCCGCGCCGGCGGGGCGTCGCGTACCCTCCGGGAAGATGATGAGCTGGCGGCTCTGCATCAGTTCGTAACGCGCCCGCGCGGTCATGGCCCGAAGCGCCGCCGCGCCGCCGCCGCGATCGACCGGCACCATGCGGCCCTTGATGGTGAACCAGCCAAACAGCGGAATCCACTGCAGCTCGCGCTTGAGGATGAAGACCGGATTGGGAAACAGCGTCACCAGCGAGAACGTCTCCCATGCCGACTGATGCTTGGAGGCGACGAGCAGCGGGCCCTGCACGATTTTTTCACGCCCGCGCACCTCAATCTTCACGCCGGCGATCACCCGCAGCAGCCAGAGGTTGATCCGGCCCCAGAGGCGGGCGATTTCGACGATGCCCCAATAAGGCATCAGGAATGTCGGCAATGCAACGACAAGCAAAATCGCCGTGTTCAAGTAGAACGCGATGTTAAAGAGAACGGAGCGGATGATCAGCACGGGCCAGAGGTCCTTAAGTATTGGGATCGGGGTCGAGGCCCATGCGCACGAGCGCGAACAGATATTTGAGATATTCGGCGACAAGGAAGCGCGTGGTGCTGATGCTTTCCCACCACGGCTCGGTACGCACCTTTTCCGATATGACCGGATAGGGGACCAGCTTCACGTCGGGCAACTGATGCGCGATCTCGGCCAGGGCGCGCGGCATGTGCCAATTCGAGGTCACGACGATCAGCGACATGAAATTGTGCTCGCGCGTCCAGCGTTTGGTCTCCAGCGCATTGCCGAAGGTGTTGAGAGCCGAGCGATCGAGGTCGATGCAGCAGTCGAAATATTTGGAGTAGAGCGGCGTCAGGCGCGCGATCTCGCTCGCCGAGGTGGCACGGTGAACGCCGGTGATGAGCAGGCGCTTGCCGCGTTCGGAGGCCAGAAGCTCGATCGCGTCCGGGATACGGGCGGCGGCGCCGGTCAGGGCGACGATGCCGTCCGCCTTGCGGCTCAGGGGCACTTCGCTGTCCGCGATCTGGGCGGCAAACCAGAAGAATCCGGCGGTCAGCACCAGTGCGCCGACGATCGCGACGGTGACGGTCAGAAAGCCAATCCAGCGGACAAAGCCAGCGAACATTGCGTCTCGAAGTCCATTCAAGTCGGGGACGGCATAGCACTATGGCGTGCCGCGATCTACGCGCAAAACCGGCGCGAATTCCCCTGAAATCTAGTCGATCGCCTCCAGGGTGCGGTTGACGGTGTGCCGCGATGTCAGCGCGGTAACGACAGCGCTGAGCACGATCTGGGCGAGCACGGCGAGATAGCCGAGAAATCCCAGTGAAAACGAGCCGAACAGTGCCGCGCTCTGATCGCCGCCCGCGGTGCCGGCGGTGAAGTGGCCGATCAACGCGGCGAGCGCGAACAGCAGCACTGCCGCGCCGCCGCCAATGAGGCCGCCTTGCAGGCCCATGACGAGGAAGTGGCGCTGGAAGTTGCCAGCGATGAAGTTGTTCTTGGCGCCGACCAGATGCAGCACCTCGATGACGTTGCGGTTCGTCGCCATCGCGCCGCGCGTCGCAAAGGTCACGGACAGCACGGTGGCCGCCAGCATCAGGACGAGGATGACGATGCCGCCGGCAACGACAGAGCCCGCCATCGCGCGCATGCGTTCGATCCAGCCGCGATGATCGTCGAGCGTCGCGCCCGGCGCCTGATCGATCAGCAGACGGTTGAGCCGCGCCATGTCGACGGTTTCGCCCGAGGCGAGCCGCACCACGATGAGCCGCGGCACCGGCAGGTCGCCGAGGGAGAGCCCGCTGCCAAGCCACGGCTCGAGCAGCTTCGAAGACTCCTCCTTCGAGAACACGCGCACGTCGCCGACGCCGGGGAAGGCGCGCGCGATCGCCGCGGCCTTCGTCACCGTCGCATCGGTATCGCGGCCGGGCGCCGGCACAACCTGGATGGTGACTTCACGCGCCACATCGGCCTGCCATTCACCCGCCGCCTGTCCGACCAGGATGACGGCGCCAGTGGTCAACGACGCCAGGAACGTCATGATGGCGACGACCGCGATTAGCGCGCGGCCGGCGATCGAATTGCGCGGCACTACCGGCGTCTCGAAACGCGGCCGCGCCGGCACCGCGAAGCGCGGAGGCGTGGTCGTTTCCGTATCGGTGTCGTCTGTGACGGCCATGACCAGTCTTGTTGCGTTCAGTCGTAAATATGCAGCCGGCCGTCGTGCAGCACGAGGCGGCGGGCGTCGTATTGATCCATCAGCGCGATGTCGTGCGTCGCGATGACGACCGACGTGCCCGATTTGTTGAGCTCGATGAACAGCCGCAGCAAACGCTGCGCCAGTGGCGGATCGACATTGCCGGTCGGCTCGTCGGCGAGCAGCAGTTGCGGCCGCGCGATCACCGCGCGGGCGATGGCGGCGCGCTGCTTCTCGCCGCCGGACAGGACCGGCGGCAGCGCCCACATGCGGTCGCCGAGGTCAACCCAGTTCAGGAGTTCGATCACCTCGTCGCGGTAGCTCTCCTCCGGGCGCCCCATCACGCGCAGCGGCAGCGCCACATTCTCGTAAGTCGTCATGTGATCGAGCAGCCGAAAGTCCTGGAACACGATGCCGATGCGCCGGCGCAAGGTCGCCACCGCATCCTTGGATAGTGTCGCGACATCGTGGCCGAACTGCGTGATCAGGCCACGCGTCGGCCGCAGCGACAGGAACAGCAGCTTCAGGAGCGAGGTCTTGCCGGCCCCCGAGGGCCCGGTCAGGAACTGGAAGGAATGCGGCTCGATGCGGAAGGTGAGGTCGCGCAGCACCTCGGGCCCGAGCCCATAGCGCAATCCTACATTTTCGAATCGGACCACGCCGGCCTCCGCTTCTTCTTGTCGCGAGCCTTTTGATTCCGGCCCGAAAACCATGCGCCCGGCCTTGAAGCCCCCAAAGGCCGGTCACGTCCCGATAATTCTCACGTTTTACAGGAGAATCAGCGCGCCGCCATAGGCTGTACCCGGGCGTCTCGCGGCTCCGAAGGCCATGCCCCGCGGCAGGGCATGGTTTCCGGTCCATTAACGGTCGGCTGCTAGGGTCGGAACCGCAAGAAACGCCGCAGAACCAATGTTGATTGTCTGTCCGACCTGCGCAACGTCCTACATGATCGACCCGGCCACGGTGGGCCCGTCCGGGCGCGCGGTTCGCTGCGCGCGTTGCAAGGCGACCTGGTTCGCCAGCCCGACCCGGCCAGCTGACCCGCCGAGTGTCTCCGCCTTCGTCGATAGCGTCATCGCCGAAGCCGAGGCCCAGGAAACCAAAACGCCCCCGCCGCCGACCTTCGAGGAAACCGTCAATACGCCTCCGGCTTCGCCCGCCGGGCTGCCGCGCGCTGAATCGCCTTTCGCGGAGCCGCCGCCGGCCGAACCCGCAGCCCCGGAGCCGGCTTTCGACTACAGCCCGGACGCGCCCTTCTCCGCGCGAGCCGAGGCCAGCGACACCATCGACGTCACCGATGCGCCGCCGCTCGCGCCCCGTCAGGACGAGACTTACGACGATGGCGGCAATGCGTTTTTCAGCGGCCCGGCACCGCACGACGCCGAAGACGGCGCCAGCTTCACCGCGCGCCGCGCCCGGCTGAAAGCCAAGCTCAAGAAGGACGGCCGCAAGTCGCGCTGGGTCATCATCGTTCTGGTGCTGTTTGCTTTCAACATCGCTCTGATTGCCGGCCGCAGCGAGGTCGTGCGCTATCTGCCGCAGACTGCATCGCTGTTCGCGGCGATCGGGCTGCCCGTCAACCTGCGCAATCTCGAATTCGAAGGCATCGCGATCTCGAAAGAGACGCAGGACGGCGTCTCGATCCTGATCATCGAAGGCCGCATCGTGAACTCGTCGCGCAAGGCCGTCGACGTGCCCCGGCTGCGCTTTGCCGCGCGCACCGCGACCGGGCAGGAAGTCTACACCTGGACGATGCAGCCGCCACGTACGCTGCTCGGCCCCGGCGACAGCGTGCCCTTCACCAGTCGGTTGGCCGCGCCGCCGGCCAACGCCGCCGATGTCCTGGTGCGCTTCTTCACGGCGCAAGATGCTGCCGGCGGCACGAAATAAATCCATCATTGTGAGAAGTCCGCGCCGAGACGCGCGCTATCGCCCCTGTTTTTAAAGGCCCGGGGCGGCCTGCCTCCCCTTCCGTTCCCCTCGGACACGCCGAGGGGATGGAGCGCCGCGAGGCGCCCATTGTCGTTTCGCACCTTGCGGTGCGCTGTGCCCTCATCGGAGGACACATGCGCCCCGCGGCGCTCCATCGCGGTGTCGTTACGGCGACGGGCCGCGCTTCTGGCGGCTGATCCGCCTTGTGGGCGGGTAGCGCTCACCATCAGCAAGCTCCTTGCAGGAGGTCATAGTGCCTCCGGGCGGAGCCCCGTCGCCGCCCGAGCGCCTGGGATGCGTATGTCCCAAGCCCGCGGGCACCGCACCCTGCTCCCACTGAAACGACGCCTCATGACAGCGCCCCCGGCTGGAACAGGACGAAATGAGCCTATAATATCCTAGGAATAATAATCAAGGATTATTTTCTGAAAACGTGACCGCTTGTAGCCCGGGTGAAGCGAAGCGAAACCCGGGAACGATAGTTAGGCTGGCCCCGGATTTCGCGGAGCCTGTCAACGGGCGGCGCTTCGCGCCGGCCCGTTGGCTCATCCGGGCTACGAAGCCTCGTCAGAAATCCTTGAGCAGGCGCTCGATGTAATCGAGCTCGAGCTGCGGGCGGAAGCTTTCGCCGAAGCGCTTGCGCAATTCCTCGAGAATGCGGCGCGCGCGCTGCGCTTCGATCTCGCCCGGCACCTTCACGGTGGTGTCGTCGTAGTCGCGGCCGCGCAGCGGGCGGCCAAGCGGATCAGTGTTCTGGTCGGCGCGCTGCCGGCCACGACCGGGCTGACCGTTCGGGCCCGGACCGGCCTGGCCCTGCCCTTCCTGCATCTGCTGCGCCAGACCTTGCGCGCCCTTCCGCATCGCTTCCAACGCACGGCCCTGGCTGTCGACGGCGCCATCGGCGTCGCCCTCGCCAAGATTGCCTTCGGCCTCGCCCATGGCTTCGCCGGCATCGCCGAGCTGTTGACCTGGGCCGTCCTGATCGCCCGGCTCCTGGCCCTCACCCTTCTGCCCCTGTTGCTGGCCCATCCCGCGCTGGCGCAGTTGCTCGAGCAGCTTGTTGAGACGATCCTTGAGGGCCTGCTGGTCCTGCCGCAGATCGCCCATTTGCTTGTCCTGCTGACCCTGCTGGCCGCGCTGCGGACGCCTTTGATTCTGGCCTTCCTTGAAGGTGCGGTCCCGCAACTGCTGTTGCTTGCGGATCATGTCGCTCAATTCGTCGAGCGCCGAGTTCATGTCCTGGTCGCCCTGATCCTGATCGGCACCGGGGCGGGCCATCTGCAGATTTTCCATCATCTGCTGCAATTGATCGAGCAGCGCGCGGGCGGCATCGCGATTGCCCTGCCGCGCCATCTGCTCCATGCGGTCCATCAGGCTCTTGAGATCCTGCTGGCTCAGCGTGCGCGTATTGCGGTCGAGCGGACGCGACAACTGCTGCGGATTCTTGCGCATCTCCTCGGCGAGTGCCTGCAGGAACTTGTCCATCGCGGCGCGCAGATTATCCATCAGCTTCTTGAGTTCTTCGTCGCTGGCGCCGCGTTCGAGCGCCTCGCGCAGCGCGTCCTGCGCCTGCCGCAAGGCCTGCTCGGCCTGGCTGACATTGCCGTCCTCGATTTGCAGCGCCATCTGCCAAAGCCGGGCGACGACATCGCGCAGTTGGTCATCCGATTTCGCGTTGCGCAGGTCGAAGAAGACAGAGCGCAGGCCGAGATAGATGCCGGCTTCCGGCGTGAAGCGCTCCGGCGCGATGGCCAGCGCATCGAGCGCTTCCAGCACAATCGGCTTTTCGTTGGCGTCGAGCGCAAGGATGCGGCGCTGTTCGACGAGCGCGCGCGCCAGAGGCTTGACGAAGATGCGTTGCGGCAGCGTGAGTTCGTGCGGCTCGCTCTCGCCGACATTGCCGGCTTCGTCGCGCGCGGTGAGGGTCACCGTCACAACGCTGCCGGCCCATGGGTTCTCGGTAAGGTCCTGCGTGGTCTGCGCGACGCCGGCGCGGGTGCGCGCCTGCGGCAGAGTCAGCGCGAATTGCGGCGCATCGAACAGCGGGCGGCGCTTGGTTTCCGATTTGGCTTCGGCCTTGTCGCCGGCCGCGGCCTTGTCGTCCTTGAGTGCAAAGATCGCCTTGCCTTCGACGATGCCGTAATCGTCTTCCATTTTGTAATCGAGCCGCAGCGCGCCGCGCGCCTGCCGCTCCGGATCCTTGATCAACTGCACATTCGGCGCGCGATCCGGAATGGCGGCAAAGCTCCACACCGGATTGGCCGAGGCGGCACCGCGCAAGGTCACCTTGCCGTCCGTCTTGATGGCGAAGCGGCGCTCTTCGGTACCGGCGGGCAGCGCGGTGTTCGGTTCGAGCGGCACGTCCTCGATGCCGCCGGCGCGTTCGATTTCGAACGACACGCTGCCGGTGGAGCGCACCACCAGAAGACTGCCGGTGGGCACCGAGATCGGCGCGCCGGCGAGATCGACCGGCGGGTTGGCGTCGCCCGGCCGCACGCCCGGCAGCATCACCGGCGGGCGACCGGTGTAATTCGGCGGCGTGACCCAGGCATCGATACGGAAATTCGCCGGCGCGACGATGCCCTTCCAGTCGAAGGCCGCGCCGACGCGCCTCCAGCGCTCGCTGCCGGCGGAGACGAAGGTCGCGGCGACCAGCAGCATCACGAGCGCGCGCAGCGCCATCGGGTCGTGCAGCGACAGCTTCGGCCGCGGCCAGCCGGCCTTCAGCGACTTGGCCGACATCAGCGCGCGTTCGATATGCGCCTGCCACAGCGCCTGCGCGACGGGATCGTTGCGGTTGGCGGAAATCTGGTCGGCGATGGAGGTTGCCGGACGATGCGCCGCGCCGCTGCCCGCGTCGAGCCTGCGCAGACCGTCGCGATCGCTCGGTACGCGCAGGCGCAGCATCGGAAGCGCGGCGACGATGAACACCAAAGCGAAGATGACAAGGCCGATAATGCGGCCGAGCGGCGGCAGCGCCAGCCACAGGCCGGCCCAGGAAAGGGCCAGGAACAGACCGAGCGCCGTCGCCAGCGCCGCCAGCGCCGGCCACAGCCGCTCCCACAACAGGCTACCGCGAGCCCGCTGCACCGCGCGTGCCAGCATCAGCCGCGCCGGATGCGGCCTGTGCAGCGCGTCGCTACCCTTCGCAAGGTCTTGTTCGTCCAAAGGCACTCCGCGTCGCTACCGGGGCCAGAGAATCTCAGCGGCCTGATGAGGCTAACACGTTCGCAAAGCTTACCAGCAAGCAAGTCGCGAGCCAGGTAACAAGAATGTCAGGCGCTTAAACGGCTTGAAAACGCGCTTAAAGCCAGCCCGGTACGCGATCGAGCGCGATTATTTGGTCAACTTCAAGGCGGGGGCGAACCACGGCCCAATCGGCGCCCTTGACCAGTACTTCCGGCACCAAAGCCCGGGTATTGTAGGTTCCCGCCTGCACGGCGCCGTAAGCGCCGGCGGTCATGACGGCCAGCAGGTCGCCGCTGCCGGGTTCCGCCATTTCGCGGTCCAGCCCCAGGAAATCGCCGCTTTCGCAGACCGGACCGACGATATCGGCGCGGATGCGCTTTGCCGAGGCCGCCGGCGAGGTGACCGGGCGGATGGCGTGATAGGCCTCATACAAAGTCGGGCGGATCATGTCGTTCATCGCCGCATCGACGATGACGAAATGCTTGTCCTCGCCGTGCTTCACGAACAGGACGCGCGTGACCAGGATGCCGGCATTGCCGACCAGCAGTCGGCCCGGCTCGAAAATCAGCCGGCAGCCGAGGTCCTTGACCGCGCGCTTGACCACGTCGGCATAGGCGTCCGGCAGCGGCGGCGGTTCGTTGTCGTCGCGATAGGGAATGCCCAAGCCGCCGCCGAAATCGACATGCGAGATGGTGTGGCCGTCGGCGCGCAGTTCGCGCACGAACTCGGCCATCAGCGCGAAGGCGTTGCCAAACGGATCGAGGTCGGTGATCTGGCTGCCGATATGCATGTCGACGCCGGATACCTTGATGCCCTTGAGTTTCGCCGCATGCGTATAGACCTCGCGCGCGCGGCTGATCGGAATGCCGAACTTGTTCTCGGACTTGCCGGTCGCGATCTTGTGGTGGGTCTTGGCGTCGACATCGGGATTGACGCGCACCGAGACATGCGCGGTGCGGCCCTTCGACGCCGCGACCTGCGACAACAGATCGAGTTCGGGCTCGGACTCGACATTGATGCAGAAGATGCCTTCGTCGAGCGCCAGCGCCAATTCCTGCGCGGTTTTGCCGACGCCGGAGAACATGATCTTCTCCGGCGGAATGCCGGCGGCGCGGGCGCGCTTCAATTCACCGCCCGACACGACATCGGCGCCGGCGCCTAACTTGGCCAGAGTCCTGATGACGGCCTGGTTGGAGTTGGCCTTCATCGCGTAGCAGATCTGCGCATCAACATCGGCAAAGGCGGCGGCGAACACCTGGTAGTGACGCTCCAGGGTCGCGGTCGAATAGCAATAGAACGGCGTGCCGACCTCGGCGGCCAGCGTCACAAGATTGACGTCCTCGGCGTGGAGGACGCCATCGCGATAATCGAAATGATGCATCGGGCCGACCGATAAGAGCGCGCGGGAATTAGTTCAAAAGGCCGTCGAGGAAAATGCGTTTTTTCTCCCCTTTCGGCGTCTCCAGCATGTTGCCCCCGCCCTGGTTCGGACTGCCCATCGGCGACATGGTCATGGGATTGAGCGAGGACTGCTTCGGCTGCTCGGCCGGCGCGTCCGCGGCCGAGGCACTCGGCGGCGGGTCGAGCGGGCCCTTGCGGCCGCAGGCGGCAAGCCCCAGCGACGCGGTGAGCGCGCCGACGAGGGCAAGGCGGAGAAAGGCACGCTCGGTGAAAAGGCTCAAAGGCAGGACTCCTCGAAACGGCGCGACCATAGCAAATCGCCGGATAATGGCCAATCTTGGCCGCTTCACGCTCAGGCCCGCTCTTTGGCGAGCTTCTTCAGCCACTTCTTGGCCTGCGCCTTGACGTTTTTCGGCGCAGTGCCGCCATAGCTGACGCGGCTCTTCACCGAGCGATCGACGGACAGCACGCTGAACACGTCGTCGGTGATCTTCGGCTCGACCGCCTTCATGTCCTCGAGCGACAGCCGGTGCAGCGGCACACCCTTGGCCGAGGCGGCGGCGACGATGCGGCCGGTGATGTGATGGGCCTCGCGGAACGGAATGTTGAAGGTCCGCACCAGCCAGTCGGCCAGATCCGTGGCGGTGGCGTAGCCCTCGCCCGCCGCCTTCTTCATCTTCGCGGTGTCGGGCACGAGGTCATTGACCATGCCGGTCATGGCCGCGATGGCAAGCGAGAGCGCGGAGAGCGCGTCCATCACGCCTTCCTTGTCCTCCTGCATGTCCTTGGCATAAGCGAGCGGCAGGCCCTTCATGACAATCAGAAGACCATTGAGCGCGCCGATGATGCGGCCGGTCTTGGCGCGCACCAGCTCGGCGGCATCCGGGTTGCGCTTCTGCGGCATGATCGACGAGCCGGTGGTGAACTTGTCCGACAGCTTGACGAGGCCGGTGAGCGGCGAAGTCCAGATGATGATCTCTTCGGCAAAGCGCGACAGATGCATGGCCGTGATCGAGGCCGCGGCGAGCGTCTCCAGCGCGAAGTCGCGGTCGGACACGGCGTCGAGCGAATTGGCGGTCGGCCGGTCGAAGCCGAGCGAGGCCGCCGTCATGTCGCGGTCGAGATCGAACGAGGTACCGGCGAGCGCGCCGGAGCCGAGCGGCGATTCATTGAGACGCTTGCGCGCATCGGCAAAGCGGCCGCGGTCGCGTCCCGCCATCTCGACATACGCGAGCATGTGGTGGCCGAAGGTCACCGGCTGCGCGGTCTGCAGATGGGTGAAGCCCGGCATCACGGTCGCGGCGTGTTCGAGCGCCTTCTCGGCGAGCGCGATCTGATAGAGGCTCAGCGCCGCATCGAGCGTGTCGATGGTGTCGCGCACCCACAATTTAAAATCGGTCGCGACCTGATCGTTGCGCGAGCGCGCGGTGTGCAGGCGGCCCGCCGGCGCGCCGATCATGTCGGTGAGACGGCTCTCGACGTTCATGTGGATGTCTTCGAGCGCGCGATTGAAGGCGAACTTGCCGCTCTCGATTTCTGACAGGATCGTGTCTAGACCGTGAGCGATCTTTTTCGCATCGTCCGCCGCAATGATGCCTTGCTTGGCCAGCATGTCGGCATGGGCCTTGGAGGCGGCAATGTCCTGGCGGTAGAGATGCCGGTCGAAGTCGATGGAGGCGTTGATTTCCTCCATGATGGCGTCGGGACCGGAGGCGAACCGCCCGCCCCACATTTTGTTGCTCATCGTGTCGCTCTAAACTCTGCCGCTCTGAATACTGGCCTGTGACGTCATAACCCACCCCGCGAATGCAAAGCCGATCATGACCGAAGCCGCCCGCACCCACGCCAAGAAACGCGTCGCCATGGTCCTGGCGGGAGGCATTGCCGGCGTGGCCGTCGGGCTGGGCGGGATATACGGGATCAGCACCCTGATAGGCAACAAAGGTACGGCCGGCGCCGATGCCGCCTGCCGCCCCGCCGTCGATCTGGCCCGGCAGATCACGCCTTTGGCGCGGGGCGAGGTCGCTGCGGTCAACATGGCCAAGGCGCCGCTCAAGGTGCCGGCGCTGGCCTTCAACGATGGCTCGGGCACGCGCAAGACGCTCGAGGACTTCCGCGGCAAGACCGTGCTCCTGAACCTGTGGGCGACCTGGTGCGTGCCGTGCCGCGAGGAGATGCCGACACTCGAGGCGCTCGAGCAGAAGAAGGGCGGCGCCGATTTCCAGGTGGTGGCGATCAATATCGACACCCGCGACCCTGAGAAGCCGAAAGCCTGGTTCAAGGAGGTCGGCATTCACGGGCTGGCCTATTACGCCGATCCGGAAGCCAAGGCGTTTCAGGAGTTGAAGGCGGTCGGCCGCGCCTTCGGCATGCCGACAACGATGCTGATCGACAGCAATGGCTGCGAACTGGGCACGCTCGCCGGCCCGGCCGCCTGGGCAAGCGACGACGCCATCAAGCTGATCGAGGCGGCGGTGGCGGGGTCGAAACGCGGCGGCTGATCGCAGCCCCGGCGCGACTTCTCAGCTCGAATATCTCTTCATCAGGGCGGCCTTCAGTTCAGCCTGAACGCGGGCATAGGCCCTCTGACCGGCAATCGTATTTTCGCCATTGACCTGATTGGTCGCGGCGCTCGCCAGCGCATTACCGACCGAACTGGCGGCGGATTGCGACTGGCTCGCGAACTTGGCGATGCGCGACCGCTGCGTCTTGAAGTTCTGGTACGCCGAATTCTGTGCGTTCCAGCCGAATTGAATGCCGATCTTGACCGCCATGGCGTCCCCCTCGGTGAGCGGCGATCCTGAGCCCATTTCGTTAACCAATATTGATCGCCCGGCGCCTCGCCGCCGCGCCCACTTGACGCAGCCGGCCGCGCCCCTATACTTAACCATATGGTTTACTATTCACCCGTCACGCTCGACCGCACCTTCGCCGCGCTCGCCGACCCCACCCGGCGTGCGCTGCTGGCGCGGCTAAGCGAGAGCGAGGCGGTCAGCGTCAGTGACCTCGCCAAACCGTTCGCCATGTCGCTGCCGGCGATCATGAAGCACCTCGACGTGCTGAAAGACGCCGGCCTCGTCACCCGCGAGAAGAGCGGCCGCGTCGTGTCCTGCCGGCTCAATGCCGAGCCGATGCACGAGGCCAATGAGTGGCTCAACCGCTACCAGCGCTTCTGGAGCGACGGCCTCGACCGACTTGAAGCCTTTCTGGAGGAAGACTCATGGACACCGCCGTCAAGCCAGGCATCTCGCCAAGCCTCACCCTCAAGCGCCGATTCAGCGCCCCGCCCGAAAAGGTCTTCGCGGCCTGGACCGACCCGCAAAAAATGATGCGCTGGATGGGACCGCAGGGCGCCATCCGTTGTGAAGCACGGAACGATCTGCGCGTCGGCGGGCGTTACGACATCACGATGATCATGGCCGACGACGAGCACAATGTCGGCGGCGTCTATCGTGAGATCGTGCCCAACGAAAAGCTGGTGTTCACCTGGGCGTGGCGATCGACGCCGGAACGCGAGTCGCTGGTGACCGTCACGGTGAAGCCCGACGGTGCCGGTTCGCTGATGACGCTACTGCACGAACAGTTCTTCGACGAGGCAGCGCGCGATCGCCACAACGAAGGCTGGACCGGCACCATGCTTCGGCTCGAGACCTTCCTCCACACCGACGGCATGGAGAAACCGCACGGCAAGTTCGTCTGGAACGAACTCAATACCCGCGACGTCGAAGGCGCCAAGCGCTTTCTCGGCGCCACGCTCGGCTGGACCTTCGAAGCCAGTCCGATGCCGAACTTTACCTACTGGGTCATCAAGAAGGGCGACGAGCGCATCGGCGGCATTTTCGACCTGAGCAGCGATACGCGCTGCCGGGGCGTGCCAGAACACTGGCTCACTTACATCGCCGTTGACGATGTCGATGCACGCCTCAAGGTCGCGCTCGCCGCCGGCGCCAGAGAAGGCCGGCCGCCGCAGGACATCCCTGGCGTCGGCCGCATGGCCGTACTGCAGCAGCCGGGCGGCGCGATGGTCGCTTGGCTCACACCGAAACCGATGTGAACGAGGAGACAGCAACAATGAAGCTTTACGGATTCCCGCCTTCGCCGCGAACCTGGGTCGCGCGCGCCGTCGCGGCCCAGCTCGGCATTCCACTCGAGTTCGTGCTTGTTGATCTGACCAAGGGCCAGCAGCATGCGCCGGACTATCGCGCGATCAATCCGACCGGCCGCACGCCGACGCTGATCGACGGCGACTTCACGCTGTGGGAGACGACGGCAATCATTCAGTATCTCGCCGGCCAGAAGCCGAACACGTTATGGCCCGACGATGCGCGCACCCGAGCCGACATCGTGCGATGGCAAAGCTGGATGCTGGCGCACTGGGAGAAAGAATCCTGCGTTCCCGTGGTGTTCGAGCGTCTGGTCAAACAAGTGCTCGGCGCCGGGCCGCCGGACGAGACGGTGATATCCCGCGCGCTCGAAAACTTCGCGCGCGACGCCAAGTTGCTGGACAAGCATTTCGCCGCGCAGCCTTACCTCGTCGGCAACGCCATCACACTCGCCGACTTCTCGATTGCCGGGCCGCTGGTCTATTTCGAGCGCGCCGGCATTCCCCTCGCCGATTATCCGAAACTGCACGATTGGTTCGGCCGCGTTACGTCGCTGCCGTGCTGGAAGGAAACGGCGCCGCAACGACCGGCCGCGGCGGCGTGAGGGCACGTGTCCCGGACGCGGCACAGCACGAAGCGCAGCGCAGTGGTGCGCCGCGTCCGGGATCAACCGCTGAAGTTGTCCGATAAGACGAGCGATTTTTACCAATTTACGTTCACAGGCTTCATCTGCACATAGCGCCAGCCTGACCTAGCGTGCCCGCATTGCCGTAATTCATCAGTGATGACTTTTGCGTACTATTTTCAATAGCCGCTTGAATTCATCGTCACTTTCGTCGGATTTCCATTTGTTAATAAATGCACAAACTAGCTGCAAGTTTCCATACTCATAGTGACCGTCACTATCTTTCCGGTCCAACGAGCAACGCAACCGCGTGTCAGTCTCAAAGCCATCGAACTGCAGCGGAATCCCAGACAAAGCGCACAAACCTCCCTGCTCGTCGGCCAGCGTCTCGATGAGTTGAGAGAGCTCCTCGTCCGTCATGCGCAACTCTTTGTTCTTTTGTACGCGCTCAACCAACTGACCGTTGGCACGCGCGACGGTATTTCGCACCGTACTCACCATCCGCGAAATCGCACGACGCTTTGCTTGAAGCAACCCTGCGGCTGCGCCCTGAAATCCCGCAGCGCGACGCCATTCGAGCTTCTGATGCCAAGAGCTTAAGTCATCCCCGCGGAGAAGAGCTAAGGCATAGTCACGCTTCTCCCCCGAGAGGGAACTTTGTGTGCTCTGGGTAGTCAGGAAATTCTTTGCTTTTGGATGAAGCGCGCTCCACGCTAACGCATCACCCCTAAGATCCACCTTCAACCAAGGCTCGCAAGGCTTCTCCAAATAACTCTGCGGGACGCCATTAATGCCACTCGCTCCAGTCGGAGTAACAGTAAAACTGTCAGCCTTTGTGACCGTCCACCAAAGCGTGTCGCCATCTCTATGAAGCCAATAATCGCCATTCGTGGCGGCCACATTCGAATGCAGCCCGTACCACCTCGATGCTGTTGACTTGTTTAGCTGGTTTCCGCGCTGAGTCTTCTTATTCGCAAGCGCAAACGCGACAAATCCGTCACGATCGCCTGCCGTCCAATAAGAACGGAGGTCGTCGTCTGAGATTGTCAAAACAACATTATTCGCGAGGCACCGCTGCCACGCAAAATTCTCTGCACCAAAGAGGGAGACGATGACCTTATTCATGTCACCGCTCCCTACATTGCGCTCAGCGCGTCGGAACGGGCTTGTCGCCGCGATAGTCGTAGAAGCCGCGCTGGGTCTTGCGGCCGAGCCAGCCGGCTTCGACGTATTTCACCAGCAGCGGGCACGGGCGATACTTCGAATCCGCGAGGCCTTCGTGCAGCACCTGCATGACCGACAGGCAGGTGTCGAGGCCGATGAAGTCGGCCAGTTCGAGCGGCCCCATCGGATGATGCGCGCCGAGACGCATGGCGGTGTCGATCGCCTCGACGTTGCCGACGCCTTCGTACAGCGTGTAGATCGCCTCGTTGATCATCGGCAGCAGGATGCGGTTGACGATGAAGGCCGGGAAGTCTTCCGACACTGCAATCGTCTTGTGCAGCTTGGAGACGAAGGTCTTGCTGGTCTCGAAGGTGGCGTCGTCGGTGGCGATGCCACGGATCAGCTCGACGAGCTCCATCAGCGGCACCGGATTCATAAAGTGAATGCCGATGAATCGCTCGGGCCGATCGGTCGAGGACGCGAGACGCGTGATCGAGATCGACGAAGTGTTGGAGGCGACGATGGCCTCTGGCTTCAGCACCGGACACAGATCGGCGAAAATCTTGCGCTTGGCCTCTTCCTTCTCGATCGCCGACTCGATGACCAGGTCGCAGGCGCCGAGGTCTTCGAATTTCTCGGCGGCGCCGATGCGTCCGAGCGCCGCCTTGCGCTCGTCTTCCGTGATGGTCTTCTTCGAGACCTGACGGGCCATGTTGCCGTTGATCGTGGCCATGCCGGCCTTGATGCGATCGGCCGAAATGTCGTTGAGCTTCACGTCGAAGCCGGCGAGCGCGCAGACATGGGCGATGCCGTTGCCCATCTGCCCCGCGCCGATTACCCCGACAGTCTTAATAGTGGCGCTCATTTCTGATCCGATTTGTTCTTGTCCCTTGCGGGGCAGCCCCATCCGCCCCGTATTTACGCCGAACCGCGGCGCTGCGCCACCGGAACAAGTCGCCACAGCCTGAAGGGACCATGGCCATCATGAACCGGTGTTGAACACGCAATCCGAAAACATCAGCGCCGGCCGATCAACGTCCGGCTTTACCCAGTTCCTCCGCCAATTCCGGCAGTGCGGTATAGAGGTCCGCGACCAGGCCGTAATCAGCAACCTGAAAGATCGGCGCTTCTTCATCCTTGTTGATGGCGACGATGACCTTGGAGTCCTTCATACCGGCGAGATGCTGGATCGCGCCCGAGATACCAACGGCAATGTAGAGTTCCGGCGCCACGACCTTGCCGGTCTGACCGACCTGCCAATCGTTCGGCGCATAGCCGGCGTCGACGGCGGCGCGCGAGGCGCCCATCGCCGCGCCGAGTTTGTCGGCCACCGGCTCGATGTACTTGGTGAAGTTTTCGCGGTTCTGCATCGCGCGGCCACCGGAGATGATGATCTTGGCCGAGGTCAGTTCGGGACGATCGGACTTCGACAGTTCCTCGCCGACGAAAGACGATACCGCCGGATCGGCGGCCGCGGCCGCGTTCTCGACCGAAGCCGAGCCGCCCTCACCCGCCGCCTGGAAGGTCGAGGTCCGCACCGTGATGACCTTCTTGGCGTCCAGCGACCTCACCGTCTGGATGGCGTTGCCGGCATAGATCGGACGCTCGAATGTGTCGGGCGCGACCACCTTGGTAATTTCCGAGATCTGCATGACGTCGAGCAATGCCGCAACGCGCGGCATCACGTTCTTGCCCGACGTGGTCGCCGGCGCCACCAGCGCATCGTAGGAACCGGCAAGCGAGACGATCAGCGCGGCCAGCGGCTCGGCGAGCTGATGCTCGTAAGCCGGGGCATCGGCGAGCAGCACTTTGGCGACGCCGTCAAGCTTGGCGGCGGCATCGGCCGCGGCCTTGGCGTCTTTGCCGGCAACGAGGACATGGACGTCGCCGCCGAGTTGCTTGGCCGCGGTCAACGCCTTGTGGGTGGCGTCCTTGAGCGACTTGTTGTCGTGCTCGGCGAGAAGAAGCGTCGTCATGATCAGATTACTCCCGCTTCGTTCTTGAGCTTGGAGACGAGTTCGGCGACCGAGCCGACCTTGACGCCGGCCTTGCGGCCCGACGGCTCAGTGGTCTTGATGATTTCGAGGCGCGGCTTCGTATCGACGCCGTAATCGGCGGCGGTCTTTTCATCGATCGGCTTCTTCTTCGCCTTCATGATGTTCGGCAGCGACGCGTAGCGCGGCTCGTTGAGGCGCAGATCGGTAGTCACAATGGCCGGACCCTTGAGCTTCACGGTCTGCAGGCCGCCGTCGACTTCACGCGTCACGCTCACGCTGTCGCCGTCGATAGCGAGCTTGGAGGCGAAAGTGCCCTGCGCCCAGCCGAGCAAGGCGGCGAGCATCTGGCCGGTCTGGTTGCTATCGTCGTCGATCGCCTGCTTGCCCATGATGACAAGGCCCGGCTGTTCGGCCGCGACAATGCCCTTGAGGATCTTGGCGACGCTGAGCGGCTCGACGACACCGTCAGCTTTCACGAGGATGCCGCGATCGGCGCCCATGGCCAGCGCGGTGCGGATGGTTTCGGAGGCTTGCTGCGGCCCGATCGACACGACGACGATTTCGGTGGCCTTGCCGGCTTCCTTGAGCCGGATCGCTTCCTCGACGGCAATTTCGTCGAAGGGATTCATCGACATCTTGATGTTGGCGAGCTCGACACCCGAGCCGTCCGCCTTGACGCGAATTTTGACGTTGTAGTCGACAACCCGTTTTACGGGCACCAGAATTTTCATAATGTCTTTCCCGGTCGGGGCCATCTCATGAAATGCGGGCGCTAGCTAATGGCCGCAGTATTGGCCTGTCAACGCCTGTGCTGCGGCGCAATGGCAGGTCAGCGGTTCTTCCCCGGCGCCCACAGCACATCGCTGGCGCCCTTGTCGTTGGCATAGCGGCCGGCGACGAACAGATAATCCGACAGCCGGTTGACGTATTTCAGCGACGGTTCCGAGACCCCGTCCCGGTCGGTGTCGCGAAGCCTGACCATGATGCGTTCGGCGCGCCGACACACGGTGCGCGCGAGGTGCAGGTAAGCCGAAGCCGCGCTGCCGCCGGGCAGGATGAAGGATTTGAGCGGCGCCAGATCCGCGTTGAGCCGGTCGATTTCGCGCTCGAGCCATTCCACCTGCGCATCGGTGACGGTCAGCCGCGCGCCGCCCGGCCCTTTCTCGGCGAGGCACAGATCGGCTTCAACATCGAACAAGTCGTTCTGAATGTGTCCCAGCGCGGCATCCAGAGCCTGATCGGCGGCGGTGTGCAGCCGGACCAGCCCGATGACGGAATTGACCTCGTCCAGGGTGCCGTAAGCCTCCACTCGCAAATCGTATTTTTTGCGCCGGTCGCCGGAGCCGAGTGCGGTGGTGCCGTCGTCGCCGGTGCGGGTGTAGATGCGGTTCAGGACGACCATTCAAACCCTCTCAAGCGCAATAGGGGCGGCCGGTTCACATCGCGACGATAGAACCAGCGCAGCGCGTCTTAGCCGCGCATCACCCAGATCGTGGCCATGATGACAACGATGGCAACGAATTGCAGGAGGACGCGCAGCCGCATCAGCTTCTGGGAGCGGTTCGGGGAACCGCCCCGCATCATATTGATGAGGCCGAGCACCAGCACGACGCCGACGGCGAGGATCGCGGCGGGAACGGCGAAATGGGAGAGAAAATCGGACATGGCCGGCCTCATACCACCCTCCCCGGGCCCGGGCCAGAGGCGTGGGGCGCTGGGCACATCCATTCTCGCCATTAAGTTGTATTTGTGGTAATTCCGAGCGCAGCGTGCAGGGCTGATCGGGGGACGGCAATGAGGCTTGACCCAGGGGAACGAGCGCCAGGGCGCTCAAGGGCGGCGCGCGCCAGAACGCCCGGCCGGGAGCCTCTGACCGCCTTTCCGGGTGGCCTGCCCTCTGCTCATGCAGGCTATACCGGCGATCATCCCGAACTCGATTGCGTCCGCCGACTGCTCCCGGCCGCGACGCTGGCCTGGGCGGCGCTGCGCGCTGACCGCCTGGGCATCGGCGCCGACCGCACCCTCATCACCGCCCGCGCCATGGAAGAGGAAAGCTATGTGCGGGCGCTGGCGTCCGACCTGGGCATCGATTTCGAACCGCTCGACGACAAGATCCGCGCCGATAGCCCGCTCGACGACAGGACACTTGTCGCGAAGGCGGCCGGCGGTTTGCTGTCGCTGACCGATGAAAGTGGCGCGCCGTTCGTTGTCGTCGCGCCTCGCGGTCTCGCCGCGCGCGGTCTGATCCGGCTGATCCGCCGCGATCCGGCCTACGCGGCACGTCTGCGGCTCACCACGTCCGAGCGGATGAACCGATTTGTCGTGCGAGTCGGCGGTCCTGCCCTAGTCTCAGCGGCGACCAGCAATCTTGCCGCGCGCTGGCCAGCGCTGGCGGCCAAGGGCCACTTTGGCCGGAACGGCCTCGCCGTGCTCACCACAATGGCGGCGCTCCTGACGGGGGCGGCGGTCGCGGCCCCCGCACTCACCCAGATGACTATTGAACTGCTGCTGTCGGCCGCGTTTCTGGCGTGGCTCGGCCTGCGCCTGACGGGCGCTTTCGTCGGCGAACGTCCGCCGCCGCCCGATCGGCTGCTGCCGGACAGCGCCTTGCCGGTCTACACCGTCGTTGCCGCGCTCTATCGCGAGGCTAGGTCTGTCGCCGGTCTGCTCGCGGCCATCGAACGGCTCGACTACCCGCCAGAAAAACTGGACATCATCATCGCGGTGGAAGCCGACGACCGCGACACCCGCGCCGCGCTCGCCGCGACCCGAACCAAATTCCCGATCACCGTCATTCCGGTGCCGCCGCAAGGCCCGCGCACCAAGCCCAAAGCACTCAATGTCGCGCTGCCTTTCGCGCGCGGTACTTATACGGTGATCTACGACGCCGAGGACCGGCCTGACCCCGGCCAACTACGCCGCGCGCTGCAAGCCTTTCTCGCCGGCCCCGCCGATCTCGCCTGTGTGCAGGCACGGCTGTGCATCGACAACACCGACGACAGCTGGCTCACCGGCTACTACACCGCCGAATATACCGGCCAGTTCGACGTCTTCATGCCGGGCCTTGCGGCGCTGGGCCTGCCGCTACCGCTCGGCGGCTCATCCAATCATTTCCACACCGAGACCCTGCGCAAGGCCGGCGCCTGGGATCCGTTCAATGTCACCGAGGATGCCGATCTCGGCATGCGGCTGGCGCGATTCGGTTATCGCACCGGCATGATCCGCTCCACCACCTACGAAGAAGCGCCGGCGCGTATCGGAGCCTGGCTGCGCCAGCGCACCCGCTGGTTCAAAGGCTGGATGCAGACCTGGCTGGTCCATATGCGCGAACCCGTGGCGTTGTTACGGCAGCTGGGTCCGGCGGGCTTCGCCGCCTTTCATCTCATGGTCGGCGGCAATGTGCTGGGGGCGCTTGTCCATCCGCTCTTCGTGGTAGCGCTGATCAGTGGGGCGTTCCAAAGCGCCGACACCTCGAATGGCGATCATGTCTCGACCGTTCTGTTCCCGCTCTACGGTGCCACGGCCGTGTTCGGTTATCTCAGTTCGGCCGCCATTGGATGGCTGGGGCTTTCGCGCCGCGGCCTGCGGTCGTCGGCCTGGGTTCTTGCGCTGACGCCGCTGCACTGGGTGCTTCTGTCGGTCGCAGCCTGGCGCGCGCTCTATCAGTTGTTCACCACGCCGTTCGCCTGGGAGAAGACCGAACACGGCCTGGCGCGTTCGTCACGGCGCGCTGTGCGTCTGAGCAAAGCGCTTGCCGACCTCGACAGCGATCTCAGGCTGGCCAAGGACAGCGGACGCCTGCCGACGATCAACGCGGTCGCTACAGGAACTTCCGCAGATCGGCGGCCGCCTCGGCGGGCGAGCGCTTGAGATTGAACGGCGCAACGAAGCGGCCCTGCTTGTCCATCAGATAGACGATGGCGGTGTGGTCCATCGTGTAGTCGTCACCCTTGGTCGGGATCTTCTTGGCGTAGACACGATAAGCCTTGATCGCGACATCGACAGCCGCGCGATCGCCGGTCGCCGCCATCAGGTGCGGATCGAAACTCGACAGATAGTCCTTCATCAACGCCGGCGTGTCGCGCTCGGGATCGACCGAGATGAACAGCGCGTTGACGCGATCGGCGTCCTTGCCGAGCGCGCGGAACATCTCCGACACCTCGAACAAAGTGGTCGGGCAAACGTCAGGACAATGCGTGAAGCCGAAGAATATGAGAAGCGGCTTGCCCTTGAAATCCTCATCGGTGATCGGCTGGCCGTTCTGGTTGACCAGCTTGAACGGGCCCCCGACAGCCGATGCACTCGAAACCGCGTTGTTGCCGAAATTGCCGGTCGCGTACCAAAGCGCGCCGAGGAACAGGCCGAGGCCGGTGAGAAAAGCGGCCAGAACCAGCAGCAGGTGAGTGGAGCGGGAGGTCGTCATCGGCAGGGCATTCCGTCAGAAGGGGACTCGACGCTCAAAAACACGCCGCCAGTCCATTGCGCACCATTTCGAAGAAAACGGTGCTGCCAAAATAGGCCCACAGACCAATGGTGGCGGCGACAAGAATGCCTCCGGCCAGCGAAAGAACCAGCGCAGGCCAGGGGATCGTCGAGGTTTGCGCTGAAACCGGCATCCAGCCCCCTATCGGAACACCATTCGACATCGCGACGCCGATTGGCATCTGGAACAAGGCCATCCGAGGCACCAAATTTACATAAGGCGGATCGCCGCGTCCCGCAATGATCGCGGTGGATAGCGGCGCCGTTAACCATATCCCGTTCGTATGGCGCAAAAATCGCGTGTTTTCGGCAGTTGCGTTGACTCAAAAGGTTAAAGTCGCAATGAATGCCGTTCGGCATCAGTTTAAAGTTTCTCTCCCTATGGAGCTGTCTATGCGTACCGCTTTGGCCCTTCTTGTCGCCGCCTCACTGTCCGCCGCGGGCACGGCGGCCTGGGCCCAGAACGCCCCAGCGCCGGCCGCCACGGCGGCGAAATGCGACAACCCGAATGCGCTGGGCGTCACCCGCGTCGTCGAGATCGACACCACGGGCGCGCCGGGTTTCGGTTTCGAGCACTTCAAGGCTTATGACTTCCTGCGCGACAAGGAAGTCGTGCTCACCTTCGACGACGGCCCGTGGCCGGGCCACACGCCGGCGGTGCTGAAAGCGCTCGCCGACCAGTGCACCAAGGCGCTGTTCTTTGCCATCGGCAAGCATGCTGGCTGGCATCCGGAAATTCTCAAGCGCGTTGCCGCCGAAGGACACACCATCGGCTCGCACACCTGGTCGCACAAGGACCTGTCGCGCCTGACGCAGGAAGAAGCGGTCGCGGAGTTCGAGAAGGGCCTCGCCGCCGTCAGCATCGCGCTCGGCAACAAGCCGGTGCCGCCGTTCTTCCGCTTCCCGGCGCTGCGTCATCCGCCGGAAATGATGAAGTACCTCGCCGACCGCAATGTCGGCATGTTCTCGACTGACCTCGACTCGTTCGACTTCAGAACGCGCAAGCCCGAGCAAGTCGTCGCCAATGTGATGAAGAAGCTCGAGAAGACGGGCAAAGGCATCATCCTGATGCATGACTTCCAGCCGGCGACGGCCGCGGCGACGCCGGAACTGCTCAAGCGTCTCAAGGACGGCGGCTACAAGGTCGTGCAGATCACCGGCAAGACGCCGATCGAGCCGAAGAAGGAATATGTCGACATGGTCATGAAGGAAATCGGCGGCGGCATGGAAGATGCCCGCCCGATGTCGAGCGTGATCAAGACCATCAAGGAAAACTGATCCCTTTCCTCGTAAGGAATCGGCATCGATCGACACAACCGGCCGCGCCTGGCTAACAGCGCGGCCGGTTTCTTTTTGGCACATGCGCCTTTGGATAGCCGGGCGGGCGGCGCTTGCCTTGGACCGCCGATTGAGCGCAGACTTCACCTCGGCTTCCCAATCGAATCATCCTCAGGGAGGCCATACCCGATAACAGGGGCCTCTCGATGGAAGCAGAAGTCCGGAAACCGCTCCGGGCCGCGAAGGACGTATCTCGCATGGCCACGATTAACATGCCGAAGAAAGACAAGGCGGCTGAACCGGATGCGGTCCGCGCAAGCCAGATAAAGCCGGCGATGGCGCGCTATCGCCTCCAGGTCGATCGTCAGACCAAGGCGACCTTCGCGTCGCTCGACGATGCGCGCGCTGCCGGACAGGCGATCAAGAAGGCCTTTCCAGTGGTCCAGGTATCGATCTACGACGCCGAACAGAGTTCGCAGACGCGACTCGATTGAGCCGGCCGCGTTTTATCGGCTGATGCTGCCTAGAGCCGTGAAGATGGAAGACGCTGCGGTCGCGTGGTCGTAGACGATACGGCTCGCGACGATGAATAATGTCGTCGCCAGAACGAGGCGCAAGGCGCGCTCGGGAATGCGGATCGCAAAATAGCTGCCGACAAAAATGCCGGGCAGAGAACCGGCCAGCAGCGAAGTGATGATGTGCCAGTCGACCGAGCCCATCCACCAATGACCGGCGCCCGCAATCAGCGTCAGCGGCACGGCATGCGCAATATCGGAGCCGATGGTCCGCACCATCGACAACTGCGGGTAAAGCATCATCAGCGCGACGACGCCGATCGCGCCCGCGCCAACCGACGATATCGATACCAGCACGCCCAGAATCGCGCCGACGACGACGGTGGATATTGCAGTACGCCGCTCGTCGAGCATGACGACACGGCTGCGGTACCAGCCGACGATCGGCTGCCCGAACACCAGCACGAAAGCCGTGAGGAACAGCGCAAAGCCGAGAACGAAAGTAATGAGATGGCTCGCCGCGGCGCCATCGAGGTTGAGATGCGACAAGGCCGCGATGGTGACGAAGGTCGCTGGAACGCTGCCCGTCGCCAGCCGGCGCACGACGCGCCAGTCGATGCTGCGCCCATAGCCATGCACCAGACTGCCGCCGGTCTTCGTCGCCGCGGCATAGAGTAGATCGGTGCCCACTGCCGTTGCCGGATGGATCCCGAACAGCAGAATGAGCAGCGGTGTCATCAGCGACCCGCCGCCAACGCCCGTCATGCCGACCAGAAGACCGACAGCAAAGCCGGATAACGAATAAAGCGGATCGATCATCGAGGTCCCGTCAGGCCGCAATGGCCTCCTGTCGTTTTAAGCACAGCGGACGAGAACAGCAATTACAAGCTGTCGTTGACAAAACAAGAATATCCGAGGGGAGAAATATCATCTTGACAACAAGCGTAACGAAATTTTCGCTCTCTTCAAACACGATATACCGAACGAAAATACCTCTTCGGCGTTTGCTACCCACAACGATCTGGTTGCCGCAACCGCAGGAACGCTCCTCGTGTCCAATATCGTGACGATCACCATCAATCCCGCCGTCGACATTTTCGTCGACGTCGAGCGCGTCGAGCCGACCCGAAAGATGCGCTGCTCGTCGCCCAAGCGCGACCCCGGCGGTGGCGGCATCAATGTTGCGCGCGTCGCTTATCGTCTCGGCGGCGACGTCACCGCGATCTACCCGGCCGGCGGCGTCATCGGCAAATTGCTGCAAAAACTGCTCGACCGCGAAGGAATCAACAGCGTGGCAACGCCGTCGCATGTCGAGACGCGCGAGAATTTCACCGCCTACGAGACGACAAGCGGCGAGCAGTATCGCTTCGTGCTGCCTGGCTCGCGGCTGCACCGCGCCGAATGGGAAGCGTGCCTTGACCGGCTGACCGCGATCGAGGGCAAGCCTGCCTTCGTCGTTTCCAGCGGCAGCATTCCGCCCGGTGTGCCGGACGATTTCTTTGCCCGCGTCAATCGCGAAGCGCGCAAGCTCGGCGCCCGCACCGTGGTCGATACATCCGGCGATGCGCTGAAGGAAGCGATCGCCGAGGGCGTCGACATTATCAAGCCGAACCTTAACGAGCTCAGCGAGTTCACTGGCCAGACGCTCGACAGCGACGCCGCCTGCGTCACCGCCTGCCGCACGCTGATCGACGACGGCCGCGTCGCCATGATCGCGCTCACGCTCGGCGGCGACGGCGCGATGCTGGTGACAAAGGATCGCGCGCTCAAGGCTCAGCCGATGAAGATAGAAGTGGTGAGCGCGGTCGGCGCCGGCGACAGCTTTCTTGGCGGTCTGGTCTGGGCGCTGGCGCAGGGGCAATCGGAGAACGATGCCTTCCGCGTCGCCGTCGCCGCCGGCACCGCCGCGGTGATGAGTCCCGGCACCGAATTGTGCCGCGAAGCCGAAGTGAAGCGGCTGTTGCCGAAGGTGGAGATCACGGAGATCGGCGGGTAACCCGCTAAAGCGCCCACGAAAGCGGGGCATCCAATACCCCACCGAGAGGATTGTGTTTACTGGATCGCCCGCTTTCGCGGGCGATGACCTCTGTGCCCACGCCCTACTTCGTATCCAGCGCGAACACCCCGTTCCAGTCCGCGGGCGGGGCTTCCTTCTGAAAGCCGGCGATGCGCAAGGTGTAGATATCGACGAGTCGGTCGAGCCCGAAGGGCTGCACCGCCTCGCGGCAGCGCAGGATCATCCGCTCGGCAGCGTCGAAATCCTGGCTGCGATAGGCTGCCAGCATCTCGCCGAACACCCGGCGCAGCTGCAGATACGGCTCACTGCGCGCAACATCGGCGGCGCCCAGCACGGTGTAGACCGTCTCGGGCTCGGTCTTGCCCTTCACCGTGATCTTGTCGAGTTCCAGCGTGGCGAATTTGTCGCCGATCGCCTTGGCAGTGCCGCTGCCGATGATGATGCCGACGCCGTAGTTTTTGGACTGGCCTTCGAGCCGCGAAGCGAGGTTCACGGCATCGCCGAGCACCGAATAGTTGAAGCGCAGGTCCGACCCCATATTGCCGACGACGCAGCGGCCGGTGTTGATGCCGACCCCGATCTTGATCGGGATGAAGCGCTGGCCTGTGGCCGCTGCTTCCTTTTCACGCTGTTCGTTGAGCACTTCGACCCGGCGCAGCATCTCCAGCGCCGCCGCGCAGGCGTGGGCCTCGTGGTTCGCATCGTGCAGCGGCGCATTCCAGAACGCCATGATGGCGTCGCCGATATATTTATCGATGGTGCCCTGGTTCTCGATGATGGCGTTGGTCAGCGGCGTCAGAAAGTTGTTCATCAGGGTGGTGAGGCCCTGCGGATCGTCCTTGTACAATTCGGAAATGGTGGTGAAGCCGCGCACGTCCGAGAACATGATCGACATGGTGCGGTCTTCACCGCCGAGCGTCAGCGTCTCATGTGAATGCGCCAGCTGCGACACCAGTTCCGGCGACAGATACTGGCCGAAGGCGGTACGGATGCGGTGGCGCTGCAACTGCTCGCGGAAATAGTTGGTGAAGATCAGCGTCAGGTAGATCAGGAAGGTGGCGAGCAACGGAAAGGTCGCGTCCAGCATCATGCGCTGTTGCGCGAACAGATACCACGAGCCGGCGACGATCGCCGCTGCGACCAGCGCGCCGAGGCCGACCATCATCGCCGCGCCGAGGATCGGGCCGAGTGCAATGATCGTGAGGCCGAACAGAACGGCGGTCACCAGCTCGGCGCCGATGGCATAGCCGGGCCGCGCCAGCACCGATTTCGACAGGATGCTCTCCAGCACTTGCGCATGGACCTCAACGCCGGACATCGCCGGATCGATCGGCGTTGCCTTGATGTCGCGCAAGCCCACGGCGGAGGTACCGACCAGCACCAGCTTGCGCGCGATGCGCTCCAGCGGCACGCGGCCTTCGAGCACGTCCTTCGCCGACACGTAGCGGTTGGCGTCGTAAGGCGCGAAATGAATCCAGAGCTGGCCCTGGCCGTCGGTCGGAATATCGAGCGCCGGAATGGCGACGCTGCGCACGCCGGCCGGATCGCCGTTGACGCGGAAGGCAGACGCCCGCGTCACGACGCGCAGCATGTCCAGCGTCATCGCCGGCATCAGCGTGTCCTGCGCGATCATCAGCATCGGCACGCGGCGCACGATGCCGTCAGGCTCAGGCCGCATGGTCAGCATGCCGCGGCCGGCCGCCGCCTGCTCCAGCACCGGCAGGTTGCCGATCAGGCCGGGATAATTGAGCAGGAAGCGGCGCGGGTCCGGTCCCATCATGGCGAAGCCGACTTGCGGCGGCTTGGCCGCGCCATCCGGCAGATGATGGCCGGACTCGCCGAGCACGACGCGCGATTGCCGCATGGCCTCGGCGAACACGGCGTCGTTGTCCGGCAGCTTGCGCAGTTCATCGCGCGTCGCCGCGTCGAGATTACGGAAGCTGTCGGCAGCGACCGCTGGCGACATGCGGTCGGGCTCGGCGAAGATGATATCGTAGGCGATCACGGCGGCGCCGAGGCGCGTCAGCCTGGTGTTGAGATCGGCGAGCAAGGTGCGCGGCCACGGCCATTGGCCGAGAGCCTTGAGGCTGGCCTCGTCGATGTCGACAATCACCGCCGGGCGCAAGGCCGCCTCGCGCGGCTTGATGCGCTGGTAGAGATCGAAGGTCCGGCTGCGCAGCGCTTCGAGCGGCGCCGGATCGGCGATGCGCAACATGACGAGCGCCGCCAGGAGGGCAAGACTCACCGCCCGACCGATGCCGAACCAGCGACCGAAACGTCGGACGATCGCCATGCTCACTTCTCGCGGAAGGCGCGCATGAACTGATCGTAGAGCGGCTTCATCAGATAGGAGATAACGGTGCGCTCACCGGTCTGCACGAAGGCCTCGACCGGCATGCCGGGCAGGAGCTTCAATTCGCCAAGCTTCTTCAGTTCCTCCGGCGGCAAGCCGATACGGATGGTGTAATAGCTCAAGCCGGTGCGCTGATCGGTCGAGGTGTCGGCCGACACGCGCGTCACCTCGCCGTCGATCTCCGGCGTGGTACGGGTATCGAAGGCCGAGAAGCGCAGCACCGCGGGCTGACCGACCTTGACCTGGGCGATGTCCTGCGGCTGCACCTTGGCCTCGACCTGCAGCCGGTCGTTGTCGGGCACGATATACATAATCGGATCGGACGCGGTGATCACGCCGCCGATCGTATGCACCGACGACTGGAACACGAAGCCGGTCTGCGGCGCGCGGATGTCGATCCTGCGCAACTGATCCTCGGCGGTGATCTTGCGCTCGACGAACTCGCCGATCTTGCCGTCGGTCTCGCGCAATTCCTTGGCGACCTCGCTCGACAGGTTCTGGTCGATCTGGATGATCTGCAATCTGATTTCGGCGATCTTGCCTTTCGATTGCGCCGCGACCGCAATGAGCTGCGCCCGCTCGCCGCCGAGCCGCGCCATTTCGCGCTCGAGCTGGGTGAGGCGCGAGAGCTGCACCAGGTTCTTGTTGTAAAGGTCCCGCACGCCGGCAAGTTCACGGGCAATCAGGTCGAGTTCCTGGGCCTTAGCGGCCTGCTGCGCCTCGATGCCGCCGATCTCTTGCTCGAGTTGGGCGACGCGCTGGCTCAGTTGCGCCTTCTGGCCGGTGCGCTCGGTACGGCGCAATTCGAACAGCTTCTGCTCGCTGGTGAGCGTCGCGGCGATGTCGGGGTCCTTGCTGCGCGCCACCAGATCGGTCGGGAAGGCGATGGCTTCAACACCGTCGCGCTCGGCCTCGAGCCGCGCCTTGCGCGCCAGTTGCTGATCGAGCCCCTTGGCGACGATCGCCAGGTTGGCGCGCATCACCGTTTCGTCGAGGCGCACCAGTATGTCGCCGGCCTTGACGTGATCGCCGTCGCGCACACGCAGTTCGCCGACAATGCCGCCCGTCGGATGCTGGACCTTCTGTACGTTCTGGTCGACCACCACCGAGCCTTGCGCAATCAACGCACCCGACAGTTTCACCGTCGCCGCCCAGCCGCCGACGCCACCGCCGAGCAGGACCACAATCATCAGGCCGACGATCAGATGTCGCCGGATCGAGGCGCGCGCCGCCGAGTTTGGCTGCGGGCTCATGACGCCTGCCCTTCCGACCGCGCGTTGATCGGCGTCGCCGCGGCGACACCGGGCGGGCGCTGCAACACCTTGGCCAGCACTTCGTCCTTCGGTCCGAAGGCCTGCACGCGCCCCTGATTGAGCACGAGAATCTGATCGACGCCCGCGATCGCGCTCGGCCGATGGGCGATGACGACGACGATGCCCTTGCGCTCGCGGATGCCGAGGATGGCGCGTGTCAATGCGGTGTCGCCCTCGGCATCGAGATGTGAGTTCGGCTCGTCGAGCACTACCAGAAACGGATTGCGATAGACGGCGCGGGCGAGCGCGACGCGCTGCGCCTGCCCGGCTGACAGAGACTCGCCGTGGTCGCCGACCGGCGTCTCGTAACCTTGCGGCAGCGCCACGATCATTTCGTGGACGCCGACGGCTTTGGCGGCGGCAATGACGGCTTCGGCTTCCGGCTTGTCCTCGAAGCGGGCGATGTTCTCCGCGACCGTGCCGGCGAGCAGCTCGACGTCCTGCGGCAGATAGCCGATATGCGGGCCCAGTTGCTCCGGCGACCACTGATCGAGGGCGGCACCGTCGAGCCGCACCTTGCCGCGCGCAGACGGCCACACGCCGACCAGAACGCGCGCCAGCGACGACTTGCCCGAGCCGCTCGGTCCGATGATACCGAGGCCCTGCCCGGCTTCCAGCTTGAACCCAACCTCCTGCACCAACACTTTGTTGGTGCCCGGCGCGGTGGCGGCGACGCCTTCGACAATGAGCCGGTGCGACGGCGCCGGCAACGCCATGGGCTGCTGCGGCGCCGGCATCGCCTCGAGCAGATTGTTCAGACGTTTCCAGCTCTGCCGCGCGGCGACGAAGCCTTTCCAGTTGGCGATGGCCAGATCGACCGGCGCCAGCGCCCGCGCGCTGAGGATCGAGCTGGCGATGATGATGCCGGCGCTCGCCTGCTGATTGATGACCAGCCAGGCACCGACCGCGAGCACGGCCGATTGCAGCAGCATGCGCAGCACCTTCGACGCTGCGCCGAGGCCGCCGCCGATGTCGCTGGTCCGCTGCTGGTTTGACAGATAAGCGCCGTTGGCCCTGGCCCAGCGCGCCGCCAGGCGCGGCAGCATACCCATGGCGATCAGCGCCTCGGCATTACGCCGGCTCGACTCCGCGATGTTGCTGCGCGCGGCCGCCGCCTCCATCGCCGCCTTCGACGGCGCCTGCGTCATCATCTCGGTCGCCACCGTCAGCGCGACGAGAATGATAGCGCCGCCGAGCGCCGTGAGACCGATGAGCGGGTGGAAGACGAAGCAGATGGCAAGATAGAGCGGAATCCAGGGCAGGTCGAACAGCGCCACCGGGCCGAGCCCGGACAGATAGGAACGCACGGCGTCGAGATCGCGCAGCGGCTGGTTGCCGTCGCCGCGCGTACCGATACGCAGGGGCAAACGGACCAGAGTGTCGTAGACCCGACCGCTCAGGGATTCATCGAGCGCGGCGCCGACGCGGGCCAGAATACGGGAGCGGATGGCATCGAGCACGCCGAGCGCGGCGAACAGAACGACGACGAGAATAAACAGGCCCACGAGGGTCGGCACGCTGCGGCTGGGAAGCACGCGGTCATAGACCTCGAGCATGAACAGGGCGCCGGTGAGCATGAGGATGTTGCTCATGCCCGAGATTAGCCCGGTGCCGACGAATGCGCCGCGGCAGGCCGCGAGCGCATCCGAGAGTTCGGAACGGGGCTTGGTTGACCGGGGTCCGGCTTGCATCAGCCGATATTATACTGGGCCGGGTGGAAGATGAAATCCGCGGCCGTGAGCTGATTGGGATCGACGTCGACCAGAGTGATCGTGTCGCCGCCGCCAAAGTCGATCAGAGTCGTGTGATGGCCGTCCTGCCCGATGTCGGTGATGTCGGCATTTTGCTTCAATTCATTGAAGCTTGAGAAACTGAAGCCGTCGAGCGCGATGACGTCGCCCTGACCGGCGTGGCCGGAGAAGTCTTCGATCCTATCCTCGCCGCCGCCCGGCTGGAAAACGAAGGCGTCGGAGCCGCCATTGCCTGTCATGGCATCATTGCCGTCACTGCCGATCAGGACATTGTTGCCGCTGCCGCCGATCATGATGGACGCACTGGCGGCGACAAGGATGCGGTCGTCGGTGGATTGCGACTGATCGAGACTGGCGGCCTGCGTCACCGTAACGGTGGCGCTGTCCGTCAAACGGGTGTCGGAAACCGTGTAAGTGAAAGTTCGGTTGTCGCCGGCGAGGCCGTTCAGATCGACGGTCACCTGATCGTCGCAGTGGGAAGCCGAAATCGGTGCCGCGGCATTGCTCACCGTTTCCACGGACAGGAAGCCATCGGGATCGTTGTCGTTCCGCAGCAGAACCCAGTCCGGAATGTCGAAAGAGCCGCTTGCATTGGTGAACACGCTGTCATTCGACGGGTTCGGCCCGTCCTGATCGTAGACATGCACCGTGATGCTGGCGCTCGCCTTGTCGCCGTCATTGTCCACGAGGGTATATCGGAACACCTCGTTGCTCGAATGATCGACATTGTCCGGCGGCGTATAGGTCCAGTCACCGGCTTGATGGGCCTGGCCTTCGTCGCCGAAATAGAAGGTGAGAATGCCGCCGAGCGCCGTCGTTACCGTGAGCGAGGAAGCGGTATGGCTCCACTGCGCCTGCGAACTCGACGACACCGTATTGAGGCCGTCCCAGGTATAGGTCTGACCATCGACGGCGATCGACAGGATGCGGCCGCCATCGCCGCCGAAATCTGCGCCATCGTCGAAAATGTTATGGGTCGCGACGAAAGTGCCTTGCAGCGTGTCGTTAAGATCTGTCGCCGAATCGATCACGATGGGCGCGAAGTTCGGGTTGGTCGAACTCCAGGCGATCGGCGCAAGGTCCGCATCGTTCACATTGGTGCTGATGCCAATCGCGTAGGAAATGTCGACGTTATTGCTTTGCAGGAACGACTCCCAGGTTCCCGCATTCGCACCGTGACCGGAACTCGGCTCGCCGTCGGAGATGAAATAAGCGACCGTTTTCGACGCGGAGCTCGGGCCCTGCCCCCAATTGTCGGCGACTGCATCGAGCGCCGTGTCGTAATAGGTGCCGCCTCCCGGCTGGAGCGACTGAACGTACTGGTTGGCCTGCGCGGCGCTGACCCAGTGATTGCCATCAACATCGTAGACATAGGCCTGGCCGTCAAAGGCGACCACCATGACCTGGTTGATCGGAACCGAACTGGATTCAAGAAGGTTCTCAATCGCCTGCTTGGCCAGATCGAGACGGGATACGCCTTGCGACACCTCGGAACCCATACTTCCCGAAACATCGAGAATAAAGACCAGGTTATATGACGACGCCGCCGTCCCCGCGACGACATCGGCCGACACACCCTTCGCCACCGGCAGATGATCCTCGACCGCGGAGCTCGAATCGATGCCATCGCTGACGGAGACCGAATAGCTCACCGGGTCGCCGCTGCCGTCCGGCACGAACTTCACGCGACCGTTCGCGATGTCGTCGGCCGTGAACGTCACCGGCCCCTGCTGGAACGACTGTATCGAGAACAGGTTGTTCGACCCTGAATCGACCACGAACTCGCCGCCAGTAACGTTCGTCACCGTGAAGATCACGTTCGGGCCGTCGGGATCGGTAACGCTGAAATCGCTCGACGTCAGAACGACCGGGTCATCGCCGCTCACATTGAAGTTGAAGTAATTCAGCACCGGCGCGTCGTTCACGGCGGTGACGTTGAGAGTTACCGTCGTCGACAACAGCGCCGAGTTGCCGTCACCTGCCGAAATGCTCAAGGTGGCCGGGCCGTTGTAATCCTGCGACGGCGTATAAGTGAGGCCGTTCAGGGCGGCGGCGATCGCCGCCGGCGAGCCGCTGAAGGTCATCGCGCCATCGTTAGCACCGTCACCGGCGCTGAACGTCAACCCGGCGACATTGCCGAGGCTGAGCACGCCGTTCGTCACCGACAAGGTAACGGTCAGGGTCGAACTGTCATTATCGACGATGGAAATGGCTCTCGAACCGCCGAAGACGAGCGGCGTGTCTTCCGCCGTGGTCAACGACAAGGGCGCGAATGTAACCGGCGGCAAATTCACCGGAAGCGGCACCGTGATGGTCGGCGGACCGTCCGGGTCCTTGATGAGGGTTTCGATGACGGCGTGCGTCAGCGGCGTGACAGTGCCGTTATTGCCCGGATTGTCCTGGAACAGCGTGATCTTAAATCTGTCGTCGACCGGAATCTGGGTGTGCGGCCCGCCTTGCGGCGATTGTGGGTTGGGACTTTGCTGTTGCTGCTGCTGGAAGAACTGCTGCAGCAACTGGTCGCCGATCGCCTTGATGTTGACGATCTGCTGCAGCGCCTGGAGTTCGAGGGCGAGCTGCGCCGGAGATTTCTGAATCTCGTCGGCGACGACCTGCAGCGGTCCGACCGGCCGCACCACGATGAGCGGGCCGTCCTGCACGACGTTGGCGATGATCTGGCCCTGCTGATTGATGATAACCGCGCCGGTCGCGCTCTGCGACACGTAGAACTGCACGGTGCCATCGCTCGCCGTGGTGACGCCGCCGACGGTGCCACGGATGCCCATGGTCGCGACCGGCGTGCCGATGCGCATGTCACCGGAATGCGCGACTTCGCCGGAAATGAAGGTGAGCGAGCCCTGGATCAGGTCGAGCAGTTGCGAGTTGCCCGTGTTGCTCGGCGAATAGATGAACTCGCTGACCACGATCCGCGTATTGGCGGTCAGGTTGAGTGTCGAGCCATCGTTGAAGGTGACGGCCATGGTGCCACCCGCGGTCTGCAGCACATCGGCGCGCAGCACGGGATCGCCCGGACGCACCGTAACCGGTACGCCATTGCGCAGGATGGTCGAGTCGGAGCTTGCGGTGACGACGCGGCCGACCGCATCGCTTGCCGCGGGGGCCGGCGGCGTGGCCTGCGCATATTGATGCGGCGCGACCGACTTCGTCAGCGCTTCGACCAGATCGGGCGACAGGCGCGCGCCTTCGTGAGACATCAGCGAGGCCCGTTCGCCGATACCGAAGTAGTCGCTAACAATGGCGCGGTCGCCGCTGTGGCCGTCGATATGAAGGTCGTTGCCGCTGCGGGTGAAGTCCGAATTGAACAGCAGATGCGCGTCGGCGATCGTGGCGGTCGCGCCATGCGCGCCTTGCTCCACGGTGACGAGCGCCGGCGCCTTCGGCTCGCCCATATCGGCGAACGCGAAGCCTTGCGCGTCGAACACATCCGTTTCGCGTAACATGCCCCTGACCGCCCCGACGGCCGCGATAAGATCGGATTACCGCCCGGCTCGCCCACCTTGCCAGAATTGGGCTCGGCGCCAGCGGGTCGGGTCTTTAACAGGTCGTTTATAGTATACACTCCGCAAAATCGCCGGGAAAATCCGGAAAATCGCGGAATTATCATTAATCGGGGGCCAAACAGGCTCATTTCGGCAACTGCCGACAAATTGGGCTGCGCCGAGCCCGAATTTGCAACCTGCCGATGCGTTTTACGGAGACGCCCGCGAAGGCCTCCCTTTCCGGGGCCCTATTGGCCGCACGCCAAGGCGCCGAACCGCGGCATCCGCCCGATCCCTTCCAATTGAAGCTTATTCCGACCGCCGGCCGGTCTGCCGTGATCGGCATCACACCGGGGCCAACGATCCTGCGGCACATTGGCCACGCGATGGCCGGAGCCCCGCAGCCTTCCTGGCGATCCGCTAGGATGCAGGGCAAATGATTCCAAGAAACGACCGAAGGCGGCGGACTTCATGCGCGTACGATTCTGGGGAGTGAGGGGCAGCATCGCCTGCCCGGGCGCCGACACGATCCGTTACGGCGGCAATACGCCCTGCATCGAGGTCCACTGCGGCGACCATGTGCTGATCTTCGACGCCGGCACCGGACTGCGTCAGCTCGGCAACGCGCTGGTGAAAAATAGTATGCGCCGCGATGCCGATATCTTCCTCACCCACTGCCATCTCGACCACGTCACCGGTCTGCCATTCTTCGCGCCGTTCTTCGTCGACGGCTACAAGGTCGGCATCTGGGCCGGCAACCTGCTGCCCGACGGCAGCGTCGAGCAGGTGATGCGCAAGATCATGAGTTCGCCGCTGTTTCCAGTCGAAGTCGAGATCTTCCGCGCTGGCATCGAGTATCACGACTTCGTCTCGGGCGACGTGCTCAAGCCGCATCCCGGCATCGTCCTGCACACCGCGCCGCTCGACCATCCCGACGGCGCCAGCGGCTATCGCCTCGAATACGGCGGCAAGGTGTTCGCGCTGATCAGCGACACGTCCGGCTTCCCCGGCAGACGCGACCGCGAACTGGTGACGCTGGCGCGCAACGCCGATCTCATCGTCTATGATGCGACCTTCACCGAGGAAGAAATAAAGACCCGTGAGACCTGGGGCCACTCGACCTGGAATCGTGGCGTCAAGCTCGCCAATGAGGCCGGCGCCAAAACCCTCTGCCTGTTTCATCACGACCCGTCGCACGACGACGACTTCATGGACGCGCTGGCCGCCGACGCCGCCGACGCTCGCCCCGGCACGCTGACCGCGCGCGAGGGGCAGATCATCGATCTGTAGCGCTACGTAGCCGGATCCCGGCAGCATCGTCCACGAAGAATTAATGCTGAATCGTTCGTTGCCGTCATTTAAATTTTTAGACAAGTCCGCACGCGCGCATTGACGCTGCCCGGCAAAGTATCCGCCGTGGAACTTCTCACTTAACCGGCCGGCAGAGACCGGCATTCTATCGATAGCCCTACGAGCGGACCGACACCGGCCAACAGGACCGGTGCGCCGCTCCCATGGGAGCGTTCGATGGCTATCCGGTCGCAATGGCGAGCGTGGCTTTGTCTTGGCGCGATCCTCGGTCTGATCGTGTTCTGCGCGTGCCACAACAGAGCCCGCGCCGAACCTTTCATGTCGTCGATGCAGATCGCGCTGGCGCCATTCGATGCGCCTGCCGAATCGCCGGCGCCGCTCGCCGCGCCCTTCGGCCTGACGCAGTCGGCGATTTCGGAAGCGTCGGCGCAGGCGATGGCCGCGAAATGGAGGAGCCTGCAGGCCATAGTCGCGCTCGAGACGCGCGTCATTGCGCTGTGCCGGCAATTGCCGGACGCCTGCCCGCCTTCGACGGCGCACTTCCTGACGATCGTCGATGCGGCGCGCGAGGAGACCGGGCGCACCCGCGCCGGGCTGATCAACCGCGCCGTCAATCTCGCCATCCGCTTCTCGCGCGACACCGCGCAGTTCGGCGCCGCCGATGTCTGGCAATCGCCTCTGATGACCTTCGCATCGGGTAGCGGCGACTGCGAGGATTATGCGATTGCCAAATACGTGGCGTTGCGCGAAGCCGGCATGAGCGCCGACGACCTCAAATTTGTCATCGTCCATGACGCTCGCGTTGGCGAGGACCACGCCATCACCGCGGCGCGCATCGATGGCGAGTGGCTCATCCTCGATAACCGCAAGATGCTGCTGCTCACCGATGCGCAGGCGTCGGATATCAAGCCGCTCATCGCTCTGGGTGAGGACACGCCGAAGCCGGTGTTGGTGCGCGATGCGGGACTGGACGGATGGTTTGTGGCGGCGGCCGCGTTCGGCTGACGGTTCTCACCGACGCCAAGGGTCCCGGAGCGACTCGTAGCGCGGCCCCCGCGTCGCCATGCGATATGGCCGCGGGTCCGGGACATAACGGCAATCGCAATCGGACTTCCACTGCCGCGTAACGACGCCCGGTTCGGAATCATAGACCACGATCATGTCGGAACCGCAGTTGCAGTCCGTAAACCCGCCGCCGATGGAAAAATCGGCGGCCTGGGAGACGCAGGTCGAGCCCAGGACAGCGGCGATGATGATGGTGGCGCGTGCGAACATGCCGCGATGGTAGCGGCGCAAGGCAAACAAGGGGTTAAGCGGGTTTGGAGCGGGCGAAGGGAATCGAACCCTCGTATGCAGCTTGGGAAGCTGCCGTTCTACCATTGAACTACGCCCGCGTCGGGCGGGACCATAGCGAAAGAAGTGGCCCGGCGGAAGCACCGATGACGAGGCCGGCCAGATGGCTATAGCGAAATCCCCGGATCAAGAATCGGTGCCATCAGCGCAATATGCTGGTCGATCGCGTCCAGAACCGGCACCGGCACGACGTCACGCTCCGGTAGCGTGCGCCAACGCTCCATGACCGTAGCGACGGTTTTTGTGACGGCGTTCTCGACGGCGCCCACCGGCAGTCGCGCCCGATGCGCTAGGTTGCGCCACCGGTCGCGCGTGAGAGAACGAAACGATTTCGTACCGCCGAGGGACAGCGCCATATTGTCATCGGGCAGATAAGCGACGGTCGACAGCATGTCGTAAACCGGCGCGAACGCCGGCTTCGTGCCGTCGTCGGGATAGATCAGCGACCAGTTCTTGAGATGCATGTCGCCGTTGCCGGTCAGCGCCGAGAAGGCAAGGCGGCGGACGAAGTCGATCGACGCATCCTGCGACACCGCGATGTTCAGGACCTCGGCGATGTTGTGATAGCCCGCGCCATCGTATTTTCTGGACGGCGGCAGGCCGAAGACCTGCGCGAAGTCTTCGGTGTGGACGCGGCCCGCCGGCGTTCGGTCGAAGCGGCGGAGCAGCAGAACTCGACCGGTCGCCAGCGTGTTGAATTCCTTTGGGATGCCGTCGAACGCTTCCTTGTCGACGAGTTCATTCTCTGGCACGTCCATCCCGACAGCCTTCGCCAATGCCAGCATCGCGAATTCGTTCTCGGACAGGCCGATTTGATTGAGCGAAGGGAATTTGGCGATGAAATCTCCATCGGCGTTGCCGACTGGCAGCGTGATGCCGCCCTCCTTGCCGGTATTCTTCATCACCGACAATTTCATCTGGACGCCGGCCAGCGAGAACCGCGCCTTGCTCTTGAGCGCCGCAGGTACGAGCGGCGCCGATTGGCCGTCCTTCGGCATCGCGCGCACAGCACCGGGTAGATCGGCGCCGAGCGCGGCCAGCAAATCGAAATCATTGCCCCGCCGCACCGTGCCGGCATGATGCTTCTCCATGGCCTCCCTGAGCTTGTCTTCGGGCAGCAGGTTGGAGAAGAACGGCGGCAGCACGCCCTGTTGCGGCTTGGGATCGTTGCGCAGCCCGCCATTGGCGGCCCTGAACGACAGGCTGAGGATCGGCGGCGTCGCCAGCGCGCGATAGCCAGCTGCGAAGCTGAAGGCGTTGTAGTCGCCGGGCGTGCGCACCATTGTGCCGACAGACAGCCCGTTGAGCGTGATGTCGAGCGTGTTGACGTCTTCGAGCGGGGAGCGAGAGCTCATCGTTGTGCTTCCCCTTCCTCGTCGTCATCGCTCCGATCGGGGACGAAAGCGGGCCGGTCCTGATCGTCCGCTGGACGGAGCATCGCCTGTACGGCCGGCAGCATCGGCTTGGGAATGAGCATGAGTTCGAGATCGAGTGCGCGCGCGATATTGATCAGCGTTGTCGCCCGCGCCGCGGCTTCGCCCGCCTCGATCGTGCGATAGCGCAGCCTGCTCAGGCCTGCCCGGGTAGCAACCTGCTCCTGCGTCATCCCGGCGCGCTCACGGGCCTGCCGTAGCAGCCGTCCGAGGTCTCGCAACAAGTTCAAATCCTGGCGCATGGCACGTTTTCGTATCTTAAATTCGATAAAGATACGTAAAGGTATCTTTTCGGAAAGTCAAAAGATACGTTTTCGTATCAAAATGCCAAATATGATACGTTTGGGTGTCTTCCGAAGACACCCCGCGGTACGGCCTCTGCCGAGGCCCTCCAACAGGGCCTCAAACCTTGAAATGCTTACTGAGCTTCAGGCTCTGCGCCTGGTAGTTCGAGCCGATGCCCTGCCCGTACAGGCTCTTCGGCATGCCGAGCATCTTCTCGTAGACCAGCCGGCCGACGATCTGGCCGTGCTCGAGGATGAACGGCACTTCGCGCGAGCGCACTTCCAGCACCGCGCGCGATCCCTTCCCGCCGGCGCCGGCGTATCCGAAACCGGGATCGAAGAAGCCGGCATAGTGCACGCGAAATTCGCCGACCAGCGGATCGAACGGCACCATCTCGGCGGCAAAGCCGGGCGGCACCTGCACCGCCTCCTTGGAGGCGAGAATGTAGAACTCGTCCGGATCGAGGATGAGGCGCTGGTCCGGCCGCGCGTCGATCGGCTCCCAGAAATCGGCGACGTTGTAACCGGCACGGCGTTCGACATCGATGACCGCGGTGTGGCGTTTGGCGCGATAGCCGACAATGCCCGACCTGCCCTCGCCGGCGATGGTGCCGGAGAGATCGACGCTCACCGCGATGCCGTCGGACAAATCCGCGTCGTCGCTGTCGACAAGGCGCTGCTCCTTGTGCAGCGCCTTCAAGGCTTCGGCATCGAGCTGCGCGTGGCCGTGGCGGAAGCGGATCTGCGACAGGCGCGCGCCTTCGCGCACCAGCACCGGAAACGTGCGCGGTGAAATCTCGGCATAGAGCGGACCGATGTAGCCGGCTTCGATGCGGTCGAAGCCGCGCATCTCGTCGGCGATGACGCGGGTAAACACGTCGAGTCGGCCGGTCGAGCTTTTCGGATTGGCGGCGGCGGCAACGTCGGCCGGCAGCGCCAGGCTTTCGAGCAGCGGCACAATATAAACGCAACCGGTCTCCAGCACCGCGCCGTCTTTCAGCGAGAACTGATGCAGCGTCAGTTCCTGGATGCGTTGCGAAACCTTGGCCGTGCCCGGCAGAAACGAGGCGCGCACGCGATAAGCGACGGTGCCGAGACGCAGATCGAGGCTCGCCGGCTGAATCTGGTCGGGCGCGAAATCCTTCTCGCGCCGGATCGCGCCGTCGGCGGCGAGTTGCTCGATCATAGTATCGGGCAGAATGCCCTTGGCATCTTTGGCGAAAGTCAGCGGCACGCCCAACCTCTCTGGTGGGTGCCGATCTAACCCAACCGGCCGCTTGACGGGAAGCCGCGCGGGCCGCTAAAAAGGCCCTTATCCCGTGGTCATTTGAGCCGGCCGGCTTGCAGCCACGTAAAACAAATCGCTAAAAGGCCGTGGACATGCTGCCCCTGGGTTTCAACCAACCCTCAGGACATATGTGGCCCGGCCGAGGTAACCCCTCCGGCCGGTTTTTTATTGGCCGAGCGCGCCCCGCGCCCGGCCGAAGGAGCCCACGATGTCGGCGTCGAACGATCCCAAGAGCTACCGCCCCGAAACCCGGCTGGTGCATGCCGGCACCTTGCGCTCGCAGTACAACGAGATGTCGGAGGCGATCTACCTGACGCAGGGCTATCGCTACGAAAGCGCGGAGGATTGCGAGGCACGCTTTTCCGGCAAAATCCCGGGCTATGTCTATTCGCGCTACTCGAACCCAACCATGGACATGTTCGAGAAGCGCATGGCCGCACTCGAAGGCGCCGAGGCCGCGCGCGCCACCGTGACCGGCATGGCCGCGGTGACCAATGCGCTGATGGGCCTTGTCCGCGCCGGCGATCATATCGTCGCCGCCAAGGCTTTGTTCGGCTCGTGTCGCTGGGTGATCGAGGAGTGGCTGGCGCGCTTCGGCGTCACCTTCACGCTGGTAGACGGCAAGGATCTCGACGCCTGGCGCAAGGCGGTGCGCAAGGAGACCAAGGTTCTATTCATGGAGACGCCGACCAATCCGACGCTCGAAGTCTATGACATTGCGGCGGTGGCGGAAATCGCGCATGGCGTTGGCGCCAAGCTGGTGGTCGACAACGTATTCGCAACGCCGCTCTATCAGAGCCCGCTTCAGTTGGGCGCCGACGTGGTCGTTTATTCCGCAACCAAGCACATCGACGGTCAGGGCCGCGTGCTCGGCGGTGTCATTCTCGCCAGCGAAAAGATCATCGCCGACCATTATCACAACCTGCTGCGCCAGACCGGCCCGACCTTGCCGCCGTTCAACGCCTGGGTGCTGCTGAAGGGCCTCGAGACGCTCGCCGTGCGCGTCGAGCGTCAGACCAAGACCGCGGCCACGATCGCCGACCGGCTTGCCGGCCACGACAAACTCACGCGGATGATCTACCCCGGCCGCGCCGATCACCCGCAAGCAGATATCGTGAAGAAACAGATGAAGGCCGGATCGACGTTGATCGCCTTCGAGATCAAGGGCGGCAAGGAAGGCGCGTTCCGCTTCCTCAATGCGCTCAAGCTGATCCTGATCACCAACAATCTCGGCGACGCCAAGAGCCTGATCACGCATCCGACGACGACAACGCATCAGCGCCTGACGCCGGAACAGCGCGCCGAACTGGGCATCGGCGACGGACTGGTGCGGCTGTCATGCGGGCTCGAACACCCGGACGATATCGCCGAGGATCTGCTGGCGGCGCTCGAAAAGGTCTAACGGGTTAGCGCGATCCGCCGCGCTATCTTGCGACCGCCTTGGCCGCCACGATCGGACGCTTCACCGTCTCGGCGATTGCGACGCCGAGATTGTGCGCCATGCAGCCATAGCCCCAGTCGTTCATGTGCAGACCGTCGGCGACGACGAAGGCGTCGAACGGAATGCGCTCGACCTCGCTCCAGTGCTTCATCACCGCGAAGCGGCGGAACAGGCCGACGTTTTCATCGCGCGAAATCTCGGCGATGAAGTCGACCATTTGCGGCGCGTGCGGCTTGGCAATGACCTTCGGCGCATATTGCGGATCGATCAGGATGGTGTCGGCGCCGCTTGCACGGATCTTGAACAGACCCATGCGAATGGAGGCGCCGCGGTCGCTCATCTGATGATCGCGGATCAGCGAGTTGGTGCCGAGTTGCCACAGCACGAGGTCGGGCTTGTTGGCGATCACATCCGTATCGAAGCGACGCAGCATGTCCGCCACTTCCTCACCGTTGACTCCCTGATTGATGACATTGAAGCGGGCCTTCGGAAACTGCTGCTGCAGCTCGGCCGCCAGCCGGTTGGGGTAGTTCATGGCCGGCGACGTCGCGCCGGCGCCCGCGGTCGACGACGAGCCGATGGCGACGATGGTCACCGTCTGGCCGGCATCGATGCGGCGCGCGACCTGGGCCAGCGACCCGCCAAGACCCATCAGATTCTGCTGGGCCCGGCACGGCGGACTGGAGGCACTGGCGGGCGCCGCGATTACAAACATCAAGAGCGCCGCGACAAGCGATGCCATCGCCCGGCCGGCGAGAGTGAGAAGCGTCACGGTATGGATCCCAGAGCCAAGTATTTGTTCGCCGAGTATCTAAAGTCGTGCGGTATCTATTTGCTCTTCTCGATGGCTGCCGGATCTGGCTTCGCCGCCTCGACGATGAGGTCGGCCAGCAGTCGGCCAAGACAGTCATGCACGAGGCCAGCCATATCAAGTTTTTTGGTGGTCGAATAGAGGTCGAAGGTGCCGCGCTCGTACCATGCCTTCATCAGGTTGAACCGGTCGAAAACCGGAACCTCCTGTTGCACCGCGACCCAGCGCATGTTTTCGACGTAGGTCCCGAGCGCGATGACATATTCGGTACGCGGGCTGTATTGCGGATTGATGAAGATGACATCGGCGCCAGCGGCCCGCGCCAGCCGCACCCCCTTATCGAGGGCCTGGCTGAACTGCTCCGGATCGACCGCCTGGATCGCGTCCACCGTCGCCGTCTGCCACAGCACAAGGTTCGGCTTTGCAGCCGCCAGAGCAGGCGGGAAGGCTTTGACCATGGTGTCCGCCGTCCTTCGCTGCGCCACGTCCGAAGCGACCGTCACCGCCACGCCAGGCAGCATACGATTGAGCGCCGCCTGCAACCGCGCGGGATAGGCATTCTGTGCCGAGCCGCCCAGTTGCGAAGAGCCGGTACCGATGACAAGGATCGACAGGTTCTTGTTGGCGATCGCTTGTTTGACGTGCTCGAGCGGAAAAGCGATGTCGGACGACACGCCGTCAACCCGGCAATCGGCTGGGTGGCCCGCGAAAGCGGGGGCGCTGGCACCAAGTGCCATCACCGCAAGGCACAGCCCGATGAGCCATTTAAGCATCGGCACGGACCCTGCCCCGGTTTGCCGCCCGTTCATCACTCGCCCCCCGCGAAACCCGGCTTGGCAACCGGCGGCCGCGGCCCCTGTCTCTCGATCTTTTTGTACCATGAAATCAGCCAAGCGGCGCCAGCCATGATGGCGATTCCGACCAGGCTGACCAGGAACTGGACCGGGATCCGGTTGGAGACTTCGGTGAAAACAAAGTGCCCGGCGAAAGACAGGAACACGCCGAGGCAGAAGATGCCGAGCGAATGCTGGCCGCACAGGATCGCGGGGCGGAAAAAAGGCGACTTCAACGCCGGCCAGTCCCGCGGCACCAGACGGACGGTGACGACTGCCAGGGCCAGGAAATGCAGCACCCGCAGCACGTCCATGTCGGTCTTGTCGATCGGGTAGATGTTGTCGCTGATGATCCGCGGCACATAGACGCCGAGCGCCGGGAAGTACCAGGTCATCGCGATGGCGAAGGCGAACACCAGATAAGCGATGGCGAGCGCCAGCGTGATCGGCGAACCGATGGTGCGCGACAACCGCGCCGCGCCGCCGAGTGCGCACCAGGCGCCGAAAATGAACAGGAACTGCCAGGCGAATGGATTGAACACCCACTCGCCTTGCGGCCAGGCCGGCAGATTCCAGTTCAGCACATAGGCCACCGCATAAATCGCCCCGGACGCGAGCAGCGCCAGATTCGCCGAGCGCATCAGCAGCCACAGGAACGGCGGAAAGCCCACCAGGAGCACGATGTAGAGCGGCAGGACATCCATGTTCACAGGTTTGAATTTCAGGAGCAGCGCCTGGATGATCGTGACGTCCGGATTTTTCAGAAAATTCAGCACGCCCATTTCTTCGGTGAAGAGCGGGTTCTCGAAGGACTGGGCGATCCAGGAAATCTCGGCGAGGTAGATGGCGAACAGGAAGATGTGCGCCACATAGATCTGCCAGGCGCGCTTGATCACGCGCGCACCGGCCACGATGAAACCGCTGGCCTGCATCGCCCGGCCGTAGACGAAGGCGACGGTATAGCCGGAGATGAAGACGAAGATTTCGGTCGCATCCGAGAAACCATAGTTGCGGATCGTGACCCAGCTCACAGCATTGGACGGAATGTGGTCGAGAAAGATGAGCCATAGCGCGAGCCCACGGAACAGGTCGAGGCGCAGGTCTCGTTCACTCGGGATCGGGGCCATAGGCCGCTTTTCTTTCGTCGGTTGCTTCGGCCATAATCGCCGCGAGTCGTGCGACCTGCCACTACAATCGTCGGTTCCAATTAAGGCATATAGATGTACCGCGCCGTAACCCGCAAGATCGAGGTGACCGTGAAGCCCCGCTTCCTTGCGGACAGGTCGTCGCCGGCCAGCGGCTATTTTTTCTGGGCCTATACGATCGACATCGTCAACGGCGGCGACGAAACGGTCCAGCTCAAGACCCGGCACTGGAAGATCACCGATGCGCACGGACGGCTGCAGGAGGTGAAGGGCACCGGCGTGGTCGGCGAAGAACCGGTGCTGCGGCCGGGCGAGTCTTATGAGTATACCAGTGGCGTGCCGCTGCCGACCCCGTCCGGTTTCATGGAAGGGTCATACGGCATGATCACCGAGGATGGCCGTCCCTTCGATATCGATATCCCGCCGTTTTCGCTCGACGCGCCGCAGGGCGGCAAACGCACATTGAACTAGTTCGGGAAGCAGCCGGTAAATCGGCCAAGCGCCTGACGCGGTACCACGGCGAGCACGGCGCCGCCCGACGCAAAACGCTGCAGGCGTTCGACTTCGGGTTCCGGCAGCGACACGCAGCCGGACGTGCCCGGTACGCCCGGCTTGCGCACATGGATGAAGATGCAGGAGCCGGCCTTGGCCGCGCGGTCGGTTGGATAGTCGACCACCAGACCGCGCCGATATTCCGGTATGCGCCACATGTTCTCGCCGCTGACTTTCCAGCCGACCTCGGCCCGCGAAGTGATGGTGTTGTAGGTAGGCGAAGACGGATCGTCGACGCAAGTCATGCCGTCGGTGATACGCATATAACCACGCAGGCGCGACAGTCCGAAACCAAAGCTGCGGCCGAGTGGATAGATGCCGGCCGGGACGCGCTTGTCGCCATCGACTTTCACCGGCTCGCCAGGCACCGCATAAGACCGGAAAGCATGGGACCACGCGGTGCCGCCGCGGCCAATCGTTGCCGTAATCGGCCCGCCGTCGACGCGCCAAGGCGCGTTCATCGCACTGCGCGTATACCGCTGCATCGTCGCCATCGTGCTTGTCATCGTGTCGGGGGTGACCAGCACCAGTTTGCGCGCACTGGCCAAAGGCGCCGGGCAACTTTGTCCCAGCGCCGGCGATGCCACGAGCAGCAATGTCACTATTGGCAAGATGGACCGCATCGCGACCCGGCTCCTTGTTTGAAAGGAGTCGGGCCGCGTTATCGTCTCAGGCGCAAGGTTAATGCGGACGCAGAGTTAATTTGACTTCGCGCCGACGTCTTCCGGCTGGAACACGTATGTCGATGAGCAGAATTCGCAGGTCACGGAAATCCGGCCGTCCTCGACCATGTGATCGCGGTCGTCCTGCGAGAAGCTCTTGAGCATGGCCTCCACGGCGTCGCGCGAGCACGAGCATTGCGCCTTGACCTCCTGCGCGTTGAACACGCGCACGCCTGGCTCATGAAACAGCCGGTAGGCCAGACGCTCACTCGACAGCTCCGGATCGATCAGTTCGATATCCTCGACGGTCTCGAGCAGGGCCCGGCCTTGCACCCAGGCGTCATCTTCGATCACCGGCGCAACCTCAAGCCCATCCGGCGCATCGCCCGGATGCAGATCAGTCTGGGCCCGCTCCTGAGATTTCGGCAGAAACTGCAACATCACGCCGCCGGCACGCCAGCGATGGCTGCCGACGCCGGTGCCGGGCATGATCTCTTCCGCCACCGCGAGACGCACCCGCGTCGGGATTTGCTCCGAGCGCAGGAAGTATTCATGCGCGGCGTCTTCGAGCGAAACGCCGTCGAGTGCGACGAGACCCTGATAGCGCTGGGTATTCTCGCCCTGATCGATCGTCATGGCGAGATGGCCCTTGCCGAGCAGATTGCCGGACGTGGCTTCGCCCGCCGCGACCAGCGCCTCAACGCCCGGCGCGCCGTAGCGGGCGCAGGCGCGGACGTGGCCGGGGGTGGTGTAATCGACGACCAGCAGGCCGACCGGACCGTCGGTCTGGGTTTGCAGGATGAACCGGCCCTTCATCTTCAGCGAGGAACCGAGCATCACCGTCAGCACGATGGCCTCGCCCAGGAGCTTGGCAACCGGCAGCGGATAAGCGTGCTTGGACAGGATTTCGTCGACCATCGGCCCGAGCCGGACCAGCCGGCCGCGCAGGTCGAGGCTCGCCACCTCGAACGGCGTCACCGCGTCGTCGATCGAGACGGCGGACGGGGCACGTTCGGGAAGGGAGATGTCGGGGGAATTCGCCATGGAATCCAAATTGGTTTCGGTCATGCGGGGTTATGTAGCGAGCGAATGCGAAAATGCGAGGCCGCGGTTCCTTCACCTCTCCCATTGGGAGAGGTCGACGCGCGAAGCGCGTCGGGTGAGGGGTTACGGCCTGACGATAGTCACTTGCCCCCTCACCCCAACCCTCTCCCCCAAGGGGAGAGGGAGCAGGCTTGTGAATGCCGCGCCCTCTACGCGTTCTCGGCGTGCAGGCACCAGGCGAGCAGACCCTTCTGCGCATGCAGACGGTTCTCCGCTTCGTCGAAGACCACCGACTGCGGCCCGTCCATCACCTCGTCGGTGACTTCCTCGCCGCGATGTGCCGGCAGGCAGTGCATGAACAGCGCGTCGGGCTTGGCCTTGGCCATCAGCGCGGCGTTGACCTGGTAACGCTTGAGAATGTTGTGACGGTGCGTGGCTTCGCGATCGCCCATCGACACCCAGGTGTCGGTGAAGACGGCGTCGGCATCCTTGACCGCCACTTCCGGATCGTCGCCGATCGTAATGTTGGCACCCGAGGCCTTCACCCAGTCGACCAGCCATTTCTTCGGCTTGAGTTCCGGCGGGCAGGCCACGCGCAGTTCGAAATCGAAGCGCTCGGCGGCGTGCATCAGCGAAGCGCAGACATTGTTGGCATCGCCGGTCCAGGCAATGGTGCGGCCCGTGATCGGCCCGCGATGCTCCTCGAAGGTCATGACGTCCGCCAGCACCTGACAGGGATGCGAACGGCGCGTCAGGCCGTTGATCACTGGCACGGTGGCGTTGGCCGCGATTTCGGCGACTTCGTCATGGCTCAGCGTGCGGATCATGATGGCATCGACGAAGCGCGACAGGACGCGCGCGGTGTCGGCCAAAGTCTCGCCGCGACCGAGCTGCATTTCCTGCGCGGTGAGCATGATCGCCTCGCCGCCAAGCTGGCGCATGCCGACATCGAACGACACGCGCGTGCGCGTCGACGGCTTGTCGAAGATCATCGCCAGAGTCTTGCCTTCGAGCGGCTTTGGCCCCTGCCCACGCTTCTGCGCGGCCTTCATCGCGCGGCTATGCGTGATCATCTCCTTCAGCGTCGGCTTCGGGATGTCGGTGAGATCGAGGAAGTGCCTCACCTGATTGTTAGTCTTGCTCATGCCGCCGCTCCCGGCTTTCCGGCCTGCCGCGGATGCGCTTGCGCCAGCTTCGCGCAGGCACGCTCGATACGGTTCACCGCTTCGCCAATCTCGTCGTCGCTGATGATGAGCGGCGGGAGAAGGCGCACAACATTGTCGCCGGCCGCGACCGTGATCATCTGTTCATTGCGCAATTCGTCGACCATTTCGCCGACCGGCGGCACCATGCGCAGGCCGACGAGCAGGCCTTCGCCACGCACTTCGGCGACGACGGAGGAATATCGGTCCTTGATCTCGGCGAGGCGCTGTTTCAGCAGCAGGCCCTTGCGTTTGACCTCGTCGAGAAACGCCTTGTCGGCGACGATGTCGAGCACGGCATTGCCGGCCGCCATGGCGAGCTGATTGCCGCCGAAAGTCGAACCGTGCGAGCCGGCGGTCATGCCCTTAGCCGCTTCCGCGGTTGCAAGGCAGGCGCCGATCGGGAAGCCGCCGCCGAGCGCCTTGGCCAGACCCATGATGTCGGGGGTGACGCCGGTGTGCTGATAGGCGAACAGGTCGCCGGTGCGGCCGATGCCAGTCTGTACCTCGTCGAAGATCAGCAGCAGGCCATTGTCGTCGCACAATTTGCGAAGCGCGCGCAAAAACTCATGGGGAACGACGCGCACGCCGCCCTCGCCCATCACCGGCTCGGTAATGATGGCCGCGGTTTCCGGGGTGATCGCCTTCTTGACGACCTCGATGTCGCCGAACGGAAGCTGGTCGAAGCCCGGCATGTTGGGGCCGAAACCTTCGAGGTATTTCTTGTTGCCCGTGGCGGCGAGCGCGGCGAGCGTGCGGCCGTGGAAGGCGCCCTCGAAGGTGATGATGCGGTTACGTTCCGGCTTGCCGGACGCGTACTGATATTTCCGCGCCATCTTGATGCAGCATTCCATCGCCTCGGTGCCGGAGTTCTGGAAGAACACGAAATCGGCGAAGCTGTTGTCGCACAGCCGCTCGGCGAGCTTTTCGCCCTCCGGAATGCGGTAGAGGTTCGAGGTATGCCACAGCTTGGTGGCCTGCTCGGTCAGCTTGGCGACCATATGCGGGTGCGCATGGCCGAGCGCGTTGACGGCGACGCCGGAGGTGAAGTCCAGATAGCGGCGGCCGTCGGTCGCCGTCAGCCAGACACCATCGCCCCGCTCGAAAGCGAGGTCGACACGGGCATAGGTCGGCAACAGATGCGAGCTCACGGCCAGTCTCTTTCCAAAGTTCGAAATCCAACGCCTTTCGGGCGCAATACAGAAACAGCAACACGCCCCGGCGACAAAACCGAGGACGTTCGATGTTTATCGCCGATGACTAATCCCGGCCTCCGGGTGCGAGAGAACCCGGCCCCTGGACTGAGCGCTTTACCGGCAGGCGGCGCCCGAAACGAAATGTGCCGCCTCGCCGGGCGGCACTTTCAATATTTTAGGCCGCCCCGGCTCCAAGTCAAACGAAACGGCCGGCCCCGATTCGCGACTCAAAATCACCGCAGTTGCGGATTCTAAAGGAAAACCTGTGGGAGGCGGGCTTTGTCGGGAGGCAAATGCTTGCGGCCGAGTCAACCCATAGTGTAGCTTTTCAATCAAGCGATACGACATATCGTGCGTATCGCCGCCGAAATCTGGTTCATCCCTGAAGCGTACACGTTCAGGCGCGGAAAAGCCGTGCCGGACGATGGGGGTGGATTCTGTCCAAGGGCCTGGATCGCCGAGGGAAATGCCCCATGAGCTGGACCGATGAGCGGGTCGAACTCCTGAAAAAGCTCTGGTCCGACGGTCTGTCGGCCAGCCAGATTGCCGCCGAGCTTGGCGGCATCACAAGAAACGCCGTGATCGGCAAGGTTCACCGCCTCGGCCTGTCCGGGCGGGCCAAGAGCCCGTCCTCGAGCACGCCGCGCCCGCGCAAGGCTCGCTCGTCCGGCCACATGATCCGGGTGCAACGGCCGCAGGTGCGCGGCAATACCGCGCTGGCCTACGACTACGAGGTCGAGCCCGAGCCCGAGCTTCTGGAAATCCCGCTCGAGCAGCGCAAGACCCTGCTGCAGCTCAACGAGAAGACCTGCCGCTGGCCCGTGGGCGATCCGTCAGGTCCGGATTTCTTCTTCTGCGGCGGTGAAGCCGCCGAAGACCAGCCTTATTGCAGCTTCCACTGCCGCGTCGCCTTCCAGCCGGCCAATGATCGCCGCCGCCACAAGCCGGCATTCAGAGGCTGACTGCAAAGACGATACTGGATTGATGAAAGCCGGAGCGACGCTCCGGCTTTTTTTGCTTATCCCTTCCCCGCCTTCGGGGAGGGATCAGAAAGCGCGTGTGACGTGCCGCGCCTTTCCGATTCAATTTTCAAACAGCAGACGTGCCTGATCGCCCCTGTTCTTTGAAGGCCCGGGGCGGCCTGCCTTCCCCTTCGGCCCTCCGGCCAAGCCGGAGGGATGGAGCGCCGCGAGACGCTCTTTGATTTCGCACCTTGCGGTGCGCGGTTCTCCATAACGCGGAGAACCTGCGCCCCGCGGCGCTCCATCGCGGTGTCTTACGGCACACGGGCCGCGCTTCTGGCGGCTGATCTGCCTTTCAGCAGGTAGCGCTCACCATCAGCAAGCTCCTTGCGGCCGGTCTTATTGCCGGCGGGCGGAGCCCCGTCGCCGCCCGAGCGCCTGGCGTGCGTTTCGCCAGACCCGCGGGCACCGCGCCCTGCTCCCACTGAAACGACGCCTCATGACAGCGCCCCCGGCCGGAACAGGACAGGAGTGCTTATAGTCCTTCTAGGAATAATAGTCAAGGACTATTTTCTAGCAAGCCCGGAGCCCGGAACGACAAATCCCGTCGTCCTCCGCGCAAGCGGAGGACCCAGCGCTTTTCAAGGCTGACCAAGAGCTAGATCGCCCGCCTGCGCGGGCGATGACGCCGAGGAAGCCGTTTCGCCGAGCCCCGGAATGACCGAGCGGGAAGCGCCCTGGACTATTGGAGCGACTAACTCGCCACTCGTCCGAACCGATCGTCGAGCGCGTAGCCGGCGCCGCGCACGGTACGGATCGGGTCGGCCTGCTGGCCGCGGTTGATAGCCTTGCGCAAGCGGCCGACATGAACGTCGACGGTGCGCTCGTCGATATAGATGTCCGAACCCCAGACGCCATCGAGCAACTGCTCGCGCGAGAACACGCGGCCGGGACGCTCCATCAGGAACTCCAGCAGGCGGTATTCGGTGGGGCCGAGATCGATCGGCTTGCCGCTGCGCGATACCCGCTTCTTCTCGCGGTCGAGTTCGATATCGCCGATATTAAGCACGGTGGCGACGCGGTCGGGATGAGCGCGGCGGAGCAGCGCGCGCACGCGGGCGAGCAATTCCGGCACCGAGAACGGCTTGACGATGTAATCGTCGGCGCCGGTGGCGAGGCCGCGGATTTTCTCGCTCTCCTCGCCGCGCGCGGTCAGCATGATGATCGGCAGGTTCTGCGTCTCCGGCCGCGCCCGCAGCCGGCGGCATAGTTCGATGCCGGACAGGCCGGGCAGCATCCAGTCCAGCACCACGAGGTCCGGCACGCGCTCTTTCAGCTTGGTGTCGGCGTCGTCGCCGCGGGCCGCGGTCTCGACCTCGTAGCCTTCCTTCTCGAGATTGTAGACGAGGAGCATCGTGAGAGGCTCTTCATCTTCGACGATCAGGATTCGCGCGCTCATAAGTCAGTAGCTCGTCAAGCGGGAGTGCCGGCCAGGGCCGAAATCTCGGTGTCGCCTTTGGGCCGGCGCTCGGTGATCGGGGTGCCTTCGATGATGAAGTGCACGGTTTCGGCGATATTGGTGGCGTGGTCGCCCATGCGCTCGATGTTCTTGGCACAGAACATCAGATGGATGCAGAAGGTGATGTTGCGCGGGTCTTCCATCATGTAGGTCAGCAGTTCGCGGAACACCGAAGTGCAGACCGCGTCGATTTCCTCGTCGCCGCGCCACACCGCCATCGCCTTGCTATCGTCGCGGCGAGCGTAAGCATCGAGCACCGCCTTGAGCTGCTCAAGCACGAGGTCGGTCATGTGCTCGACGCCGCGGATCAGCTTCGGCGGCGGGAATTCGGCGTTGAGGGCGATAACGCGCTTGGCGATGTTCTTGGCGAGATCGCCGACGCGCTCGAGATCGTTGGCGAGCCGCAGCGCGCCGACGATTTCGCGCAGGTCCACAGCCATCGGCTGGCGGCGCGCGATGGTGAGCACCGACTTTTCCTCGATCTCACGCTGCAGGACGTCGATGGCGTTATCGGACGCGGTCACGCGCTGCGCCATGTTGGTATCGCGCTTGGCCAGCGCATCGACCGCGTCGGCGACCTGCTTCTCGGCCAGGCCGCCCATCTCGGCGACCATCCGGGACAACTCCTGGAGGTCGATGTCGAAGGCCTTGGCGGTGTGCTGCTCGTTCATGATCCTGATCCTTCATTCCCTTCCGGGCGCCGGCCTAGCCGAAGCGGCCGGTGATGTAGTCCTGGGTGCGGCGGTCGTTCGGCGCGGTAAAGATCTTGGTGGTCTCACCGTATTCCACGAGCTCGCCGAGATACATGAAGGCGGTGAAGTCGGAGACGCGCGCCGCCTGCTGCATGTTATGGGTGACGATGGCGATGGTGTAGTCTTCCTTGAGTTCGTCGATCAGCTCTTCGATCTTGGCGGTCGAGATCGGATCGAGCGCCGAGCACGGCTCGTCGAACAGGATGACTTCCGGCCGCACCGCCACGGTGCGAGCGATGCACAGGCGCTGCTGCTGGCCGCCCGAGAGCGACTGGCCGTTGGCGCCGAGCTTGTCCTTGACCTCGCCCCACAGCGCGGCGCGCTCCAGCGCGTGCTGCACGCGGCCGTCGAGTTCCGACTTCGGCAGCTTCTCGTAAAGACGGATGCCGAAGGCGATGTTCTCGTAGATCGTCATTGGGAACGGCGTCGGCTTCTGGAACACCATGCCGACCTTGGCGCGCAGCATGTTCAGGTCCTGCGACGGCGACAGGATGTTCTCGTTGTCGAGCTGAACCGTGCCGGTGGCGCGCTGGTTCGGGTAGAGATCGTACATCCGGTTGAGGATGCGAAGCAGGGTCGACTTGCCGCAGCCCGACGGGCCGATGAAGGCCGTGACCTTGCCGTGATAGAGCGACACGTTGATGGTCTTGAGGGCGCGGTGATCGCCGTAGAAGAAATCGAGATTCCGCACGCTGACCTTTTCGGTCAGGCCGTCGGCCGAGGTCACGGTGCTGGTGACGGTCGGGACAGTGAATGTGGCCATGGTCATTGTGATTTACTCTGCGAAGCGAGGGCGCGGGCGACGATGCTCAGGGTCAGAACCGACAGGGTGATGATGAGCGCGCCGGTCCAGGCGAGCTCCTGCCAGTCCTTGTAGGGGCTCAAGGCGAACTGGAAGATGACGACCGGCAGGCTGGCCATCGGAGCATTCATATTGGTGCTCCAGAACTGGTTGTTCAGCGCGGTGAACAACAGCGGCGCGGTCTCGCCGGAGATGCGCGCCACCGCGAGCAGCACGCCGGTGATCATGCCGGCGCGGGCGGCGCGGTAAGCAACCTTCTGGATCATCAGCGCACGCGGCAGGCCGATCGAGGCCGCCGCCTCGCGAAGCGTGTCCGGCACCAAAGTGAGCATGTCCTCGGTGGTGCGCACCACCACCGGCACAACGATCACGGCAAGCGCGATGGCGCCGGCCCAGGCGGAGAAGTGGCCCATCTGCGCGACCATGATCTCGTAGACGAACAGGCCGATCACGATCGACGGCGCCGACAGGAGGATGTCGTTGATGAATCGGACGACCGACGAGAGTTTGTCGTAGCGGCCGTACTCCGCCATGTAGGTACCGGCCAGGATGCCGAGCGGCGTGCCGATGATGACGGCGAGTATGGTCATCGCTAAACTGCCGAGGATCGGGTTGAGCAGACCGCCGGCCGATCCGGGCGGCGGCGTCATCTCGGTGAACACCCGCAGCGACAGACCGCTGAAGCCTTCCCACAACAGCACCGCGAGGATGAGCACCAGCCAGGTCAGGCCGAAGCCCGTAGCGGCATAGGCCAGCCCCATGGTGATGCCGTTCTTGCGCCGCCGCTGGGCGTAGAGCGGACTGTTTGCACCTGAAACAAGTGCCATGATCAGGCTCCCACGCGGGCGTTGAGGCGCATCAGCATGATGCGAGCGAAGGCCAGAACGATGAAGGTAATGACGAAGAGGATGAGGCCGAGCAGGATGAGCGAGGACGTGTAGATCGGCTCGACCGCTTCGGTGAACTCGTTGGCGATGGTCGCCGAGATGGTGGTGCCGGGCGCGAGGATCGAAGCCGATATGCGGTGCGCGTTGCCGATCACGAAAGTCACCGCCATCGTCTCGCCGAGCGCGCGGCCGAGGCCAAGCATGACGCCGCCGATGACGCCGACGCGGGTGAACGGCAGCACGACGTAACGCGACACTTCCCAAGTGGTGCAGCCCAGACCGTAGGCGGCCTCCTTCAGCACCGGCGGCACGGCCGCGAACACGTCACGCGAAATCGAGGTGATGAAGGGCAGCACCATGATCGCCAGGATCAGGCCGGCGGTGAGAATGCCGATGCCATAAGGCGGGCCGGCGAACAGGTTGCCGATGCCGGGCACGTTGCCGAGGGTGTTGATCAGGAAAGGCTGGACGTATTGCTGCAGGAACGGCGCGAAGACGAACAAGCCCCAGATGCCGTAGATGATCGACGGAATGCCGGCGAGCAGCTCGATGGCGATGCCGATCGGGCGGCGCAGGAACATCGGGCACAGCTCGGTCAGGAACAGAGCAATGAAGAGGCCGATCGGAACCGCGATCACCATCGCGATGATCGACGTAACGATGGTGCCGTAGATCGGCGAGATGGCACCGAACTGTTCGGTGACAGGATTCCAGCTTTCGGTGACGAGGAAGGCGAAGCCGAACTTGCTCATGGCCTCCCAGGAACCCCAGACCAGCGAGACAATGATGCCACCGAGGATCAGAAGGACCACAATCGCCGCGCCGCGTGTGAGCAGGCGGAAGCCGATATCGGTCAATCGCAGCTTTTGCAGAACCTTGCTGCGGTCGGACGTCTCCGCGATCGAGACATTCCCGCTTTGCAACGCAACATCCGCCACAGGTTGCCTCCCCCGGCTTTCCATCCGACGCTCCCGTAGCTGGTGTTCCTGCGGGCGGTCGGCAGTTCGATACGCCATCCGGCCATACGCTAGCCGTCAGGCCGACACCGGCCGCCACCTGCGATGATGGCCGGATGATAACGTGAAGAAGGAAGGGGCACCAGAACGGCGCCCCTTCCGAAGCGATGTGGATTTAGTTGGTAACGGCGTAGATCGGCTTGCCGTTGGCGTCGGTCACTTCCTTCGCCCAGTAACCTTCGATGTCCTTCACGACGTTCGTCGGCATGGGAACGTAGTGCAGTTCTTCCGCCAGCTTGTCGCCCTTGCGATAGGCCCAGTCGAAGAACTTGAGGGCATCGGCCGTGACGGCGGCATCAGCCGGCTTCTTGTACATGAGGATCCAGGTCGCGGCAGTCATCGGCCACGACTTGTCACCGGGCTGGTTGGCGAGGATCACGCCGTAGCCGGGCTTCGACTTCCAGTCGGCGTTGGCGGCGGCGGCCTGGAAGGCTTCCGACGTCGGGGCGACATTCTTGCCGGCGGCATTGACCATGTTGGTGTGGGTCAGCTTGTTCTGCAGCGCATAGGCATACTCGACGTAGCCGATCGAGCCCTTGGTGTTGCCGACGTTGTTGGCGACGCCTTCGTTACCCTTGGCGCCGATGCCGACCGGCCACTGCAGCGCGGTGTTCACGCCGACCTTCGACTTCCAGTCCGCGCTGACTTCAGCGAGGTAATAGGCGAAGTTGAAGGTGGTGCCCGAACCGTCCGAGCGGTGCACGACGGCGATGGCCTGGTCGGGCAACTTAACCTGCGCGTTGAGCCTTAACCTGCGCGTTGAGCTTGGCGATGGCCGGCTCGTTCCACTTCTTGATCTCGCCGAGGAAGATCTTGGCGAGCGTCGGGCCGTCGAGAACGATTTCGCCCGGCTTGATGCCGTCGAGGTTCACGACCGGCACGATGCCGCCCATGACCATCGGGAACTGCACGAGACCGGTTTCGTCGAGGTCCTTACCGCTGAGCGGGGCGTCGGACGCGCCGAAGGTCACGGTCTTGGCCTTGATCTGCTTGATGCCGCCACCCGAGCCGATCGACTGATAGTTCAGGCCGACACCGGTCTCTTTCTTATAGGAGTCCGCCCACTTGGCGTAGATCGGATAGGGGAAAGTCGCGCCGGCACCCGAGATGTCGGCGGCATTGGCCGGAAGAGACATCGCGGCGGCGACGAGGCCGGCGGCTGCCAGTACGGTCCAGTGTTTCAAGGGATCTCTCCATGTTTGCGGCCAAATCGAAAGAACCCGCAGGCCCCTCGATTCCGAGGCCCGAACGGGCGGCCGCTGTTGTTAAACGCACCCCGAAAAGGCTTCGGTTCGGGAGTTTTCTGGGCGTTGGCACAGTTCGTTTCCGAAGCCCACGGTCAGCCATAGAGTTGGCCTGTCATGGTTTTATAAAGCTTCCATGACAATCACATGACAGTGCAAGACATTGAAATGTATCGATATTATACGCCGGAGGGGGTTTCGGCTGTGCGTAACGGCAGGTGCATTGTGAAGGTCGCGCCCTGCCCCAAAGTGCTCTCTACCGCCACCCGTCCGCCATGCCGGTTGAGGATGTGCTTGACCAGCGCGAGGCCGAGACCCGTGCCGCCCTGCGAACGGCTGTCGGCAACGTCCACCCGGTAGAAGCGCTCGGTCAGCCGCGGCAGGTGTTCGGGTGCGATACCGGGGCCGAAGTCACGCACGGCGATCCGCGCTTCCGGCGCACCGGCGCGGGTCTGCGCCCGCGACAGCGTGATGTCGACGCGTTTGCCAGCGGCGCCATATTTGAGCGCGTTCTCGACCAGGTTTTCCAGGGCGCGAATAAGCTCATCGCGGTCGCCGAGCACGGTCAGCGGCTCGGGCGGCAACACCAGGCGGATTTCGACCTGCCGATCGCGCGCCAAAGTCTGCAGGCCGTCGGCGACCTGCCGAACCAGCGACGCCAATTCAACCGGTGTACTCGGCGCCATATGGGCGTTGAGTTCGATGCGGGACAGCGACAACAGGTCGTCGATCAGCCGCGCCATGCGCGCGGCCTGCTGCTGCATGATGGCGAGGAACTTCTCGCGTGCCGCGGTATCGTTCCTGGCAGGCCCCTGCAGCGTCTCGATGAAGCCGAGAAGCGCGGCCAGCGGCGTGCGCAGTTCGTGGCTGGCATTGGCGATGAAGTCCGCGCGCATTTCCTCGACGCGGCGCAGCGGCGTCAGGTCGTTGAAGGTCATGAGCAGCAGGTCGATATGCGCGCCGTCGGCCTCCGGCAACGACACCGGCGCGACGAAGGCCTCGAACCAGCGATCGTGCGGCACGCGCTCGATGAACTCGACGCGCTGCGGCTCCCGCTTCTTGGTGGCGCGGCGCACCGCATCCACCAGTTCCGGCATGCGCAGCGCGATCAGCGCCAACTCGCCGGCGCGCAGCGCGGGCGCGATGCCTCGCGCCGCCTGGTTGAAGGCGACAACGCGGCCGTCGCGATCGAGCACGATGGCCGGCGCCGGCAGGCCGCGGATCAAGGCATCGATCAGGCTCACACGCCGGGCCAGCCCACCGCCGCGTCGCGGCGATGGACGCGCGAGCGTAGTCTCGGTGCCGCGGCCGGTCAGCGCACGCCAGGCGCCGCGCAAACGTCCCGGCCGCGCGTTATCGCCTGAATCGCCAGAACCGTTATCGCTCGTCATGGGGCCATGCCGTGATCAACGCGCGCATTTTAGCATGTCACTTAACATGTCACTTGGCACGTCACTTGGTACGTCACTTGGCGTTTGACCCGTTGCCTTCGAGCTCGGTGCTGATCGGCTTGGTCACGGTAGCCACCGGATGCAGCTCGATCTTCGGCCGCGTGCCCTTGAGGCTCAGCCATATCTCACGGATGCCGATAATGGTGACGGCGAGCGCGAACGGCACGAGATAATAAAGCAGACGGAACAGCAGCAGCCCCGCGAGCAGCTGTTCCTTGTCGTACTGCCATAGCGCCACCAGCATGGCGGCGTCGAATACGCCGAGGCCGCCCGGGGCGTGGCTGGCGAAGCCGAGCAGTGTCGCGGTGACGAAGATGACCGCCAGCGTGATGAAGTCGATATGCGGCTCCGCCGGCACCAGCATGTACATCGCCAGCGCGCAGAACATCAGGTCGAAGATGCCGATGACAATCTGCAAGAGTGTCGTCGGCCCGTTCGGCAGGTTGACTGTCCAGCCGCCGCGGCCGATCTCGCGCGGCGCCGTGAACACCCAGGCGAGATAGCCGGTCAGGACAACGAGCAGGCCGATACCGATGGCGCGATTGACGCCCGGCCCGAGCTGGTCGATGGCGCCGGCGGCTTCGGGATGAATGGTGATGCCGATGCCGAGCACGGTGACGTTGCCCAGCCAGAAGGTGAGTCCCGCGACGAAACAGATTTTGGCGACATCGACGGCGTTGAGGCCGTACATCGAGTAGATGCGGTAACGCACCGCGCCGCCGGTGAACACCGTGGCGCCGATATTGTGGCCGATCGAGTAGCTGGTGAAGCCCGCGAGCGCGGCGATGCGATAGGGAATGTGCGTCTTGCCGATGGTGCGCAGTGCGAACAGGTCGTAGAAGGTCAGGGTGAAATAGCCGCCGGCGACGAACAGGGCGGCAATCGCCACGTCCGTCATGCTGATTGCGTGCACCGCCGCCCACACGTCGTTGACGTCGATCTTGTGCAGCATCCGGTACAGGACGGTCAGGGCCGTACCGATAATGACCAGGCTCAATACAAAGCCGACGCGCTGCCAGCCAATGTAGCGATTGAAGAAACGCGCCACCGCGCGCAAGACATCCAGCATCGTTCCTCCGCGGCGTAGTCCCCTAGCGGTACATGGCGTGCTTATTCGAGATCCCCAGAGTCTCAAATGAGGCGGCCCGGACGGACCGCCTCAATGTCGCCATGTACGCATCGCCTGCGCGAGTTCCCCCGTAGCAGAACTGGGCGGGGCAAGCGAGGGTTAGATGGCCCTGCGAATTGCCGCGCCGACCGCGACAGAATCCGGCCGGACACGTCGGTTCCGGCCAGCATACAGACCGGCCGTCCACCAATACCGACGCAAAAAACCCCGGCGTCGCCTTGGCGAAGCCGGGGTATTTTGCCGGTCATTGCGTGTCAGTCGCAGACCGTGACGCGACGCAGGCGCTTGCCGTAGGGGGTGTGGACGACCCGGCGGACGACGTAGCAGTCGGAACCGGCGTAGTAGGCGGGGCCGTAGAAGCCGACGCCGAAGCCGCCGTAACCGCCGTGCCAGCCGTGGCTGCCGTGCCAGTGCTTGTGCTTCCAACCGCCGCCACCGGCGGACGCCGTGGTCGGAGCGAGAGCGGCGGCGGCGACAACAGCGACGGCGCCAAGGGTGATGGTGAGCTTGCGGATCATGGTCATGGAAGTCTCTCCTCGGGGTTCGAATTCAGGAATGTGCCTCTCACATCCTGACCATGGGTCGCGGGACGACCGGGAAAGGTTCAAAGTTTTTTTGGAGACCGGCGGGCCACCGGTAACACCATGGTTTGAAACGATTTTTTACGGAACGCCGAGTTGCGGAACTCTGGCAAGCGGGCACCCTGAAGTGCCGACCATCACATTTTACGGCCGGCCCGTGCGATACATTTGAACCGAACCGGCGGTTGCCGCGACACAGGTCTATGAGCAAAGGCCGCGATGCAAACGACGAACGACGACGTCCTGATCAGCCGGATCGCCAACGGCGACCGCGTTGCCATGCAGGTCCTGTTCGCGCGGCATCATGTGCGGGTGTACCGGTTCGTGCTGCGGCTGGTGCGCAACGAGGCGACGGCCGAAGATCTGATCAGCGAAGTGTTTCTCGACGTCTGGCGTCAGGCTGGCAAATTCGAAGGCCGCGCGGCGGTGTCGACCTGGATACTGGGCATCGCGCGCTTCAAGGCGCTGTCTTCCATGCGGCGCAAGCCCGAGCAGGAACTGGACGACGAGACGGCGGAACGAATCGAAGACCATGCCGACAATCCGGAAACGGAGTTGGCAAAGAAGGACAAAGGCGCGCAACTGCGGCAGGCGTTGACGCGGCTGTCGAACGAACATCGCGAGATCATCGACCTTGTCTACTATCACGAGAAATCGGTGGAAGAAGTGGCCGCGATCGTCGGCATCCCGGAAGCGACCGTGAAGACGCGCATGTTCTATGCGCGAAAGAAGTTATCGGAACTTCTCAAAGAGCAAGGCATCGATAGAGGCTGGCCATGAGCACGACAGATAAAGAAGCGCACGGCGATATCGAAGAGCTTCTGCCGTGGCATGCCGCGGGCACGCTCAGCCGCCGTGACGCCCAACGTGTCGAGGACGCACTTGAGCGCGATCCCGAACTCGCCCGCCGCTACGCGCTGGTGCGCGATGAGCTCGGCGAGACCATTGTTCTCAACGAAACTTTGGGCGCGCCCTCCTCGCGCGCGATGGAAAATCTGTTCGCAAAAATCGACGCCGAGCCGGCGCGCACCACCATCCGTTCACTCGGCTTCAGCGCTCGGCTCAACGAATTTTTCGCCAGCCTGTCGCCGCGCACGCTCGCCTTTGCCGGCGGCGCCGCCGCGCTCGCTATCCTTCTGCAGGCCGGGATCATCGCGGGGGTCATGCTCAAGGAACGGCCCGCAGATGGCTATGTGACCGCATCGTCGACCACAGCGGACGCGAATGCCGGCGCGTTTGTGCTCATCCGCTTCGCGCCGCAGGCGACGCAGGACGAGGTCACCAAATTTCTCGAGGCCAACAAGCTGGCGATCGTCGCCGGACCGACGAGCGGCGGGCTGTATAAAGTGAAGGTCTCGCCGGCGCTGCTGCCGCAAACGGAACTCACCGCCATCGTGAAGAAGCTCCAGGACAACAAGGTGGTCGGCTTTATCGCGAGCACCCAGTAACTCCGCCACGGAGGACAAGCCATGCCTATCAAGCGCAATGCCATATTGTGTCTCGCCGCGGCGACAATGTTGATAGCCGCTCCTCTGTCGATCGACGGCGCCGCTCACGCGCAGCAATATCGCGGCGGCAAACCATCGACCGGAAGCCCCGGTGGTGGTGGCAGCGGCGGTGGACCGGGTTGGGGCGTGGTCGTGCCCGGCATCATCATGGCGATACCGCATCTGGTGCCGCCACCGCAGGACCGGGAGATCGTCGACGATCAGCCGCGCCAGCCGCGACGTCCTCCGCCACAGAACGCGGCACGACGCGGCCCGAGCGGCGCCCCGCCGGCTAACGAGAGTCGGCTTGTGCCGGACGAAGTCGTGATCGAACTGCGCAATACCGTTCGGCCGCAGCAGATCGACGCACTGCAACGACGGCATCGGCTGTCGCGGATCGAGTCTCAGGTCAGCCAATTGTCCGGCACCACGCTCTATCGCTGGCGTATTCCGGATCGCCGATCCGTCGCGCAAGTCGTGCGTGAGCTCGAAGCCAACAATCTCGTCGTCTCGGCGCAGCCGAATTATCTTTATACGTTGCAACAGACAGAGCAGAAGCCAACCGGCGACCCCGCGCAATACGAACTTGCCAAGCTGCGCTTGCCGCAAGCACATGAAATCGCGCAGGGCGAAGGCGTGCCTGTCGCAGTCATCGATTCCGGCATCGACACCGAACATGACGAACTCAAGGGCAGCGTCACCGATTATTACAACGCACTGTCAACGCCGATGGCCGCGCATAGTCACGGCACCGCCATTGCCGCGCTGATCGCCGGGCACGGCAAATTGCTGGGCGCAGCGCCGAAAGCGAAGATTCTCGCCATCCGCGCCTTCGACCCGAAAGGCGGCAGCGCCGAAGGCACCACATTTGGCATCCTGAAAGGGATCGAATGGGCCGCCGCCAAGAACGCCCGGGTCATCAATATGAGTTTTGCCGGACCGAACGACCCGGCCATTCGCCGCAATCTCGACGCGGCATACAAGAAAGGCATCGTGCTGGTCGCCGCCGCCGGCAATGAAGGGCCGACATCGGCACCGCTTTATCCGGCCGCCTACCCCAATGTGATCGCGGTGACGGCGACCGACGCCGAAGATAAATTGTTCGCGCAGTCCAGCCGCGGGCGGCACATTGCGGTGGCTTCGCCGGGCGACCAACTTCTGGTGGCCATACCGGACGGATATGAAGTGTCGTCCGGTACTTCTTACTCCGCGGCCGGTATCAGCGGGATCGTGGCCCTGATGCTCGAGCGCGATGGCCGTCTGACGCCGGCCAAAGTGAGCGCCATTCTGCAATCGACCGCGCGCGATCTCGGGCCGAAAGGACGCGACCCGGATTTCGGCGCCGGCCTTGTCGATGCGATGGAAGCATTGAGCGCCAATACCGTACCGGTCTCCGCCGCCTCAAGCAGCAAGCAGCCTGTCGAGCGCGTCAGCACGGGCGCTCGCTGAGACCTAAGTGAAACTCCGGAGCTTGCAGTGGCCGCCAAAAACGGCCACCTGTGAGGCTAGTCAAGAGATCCTACCGGAGTGCCTGTGAGCCACGACGCCAGCCTCGACCCGCGGATGATGCCGCTGCGCGTCACCCGCAATGACCCGATCGCCGACGGTGTTCATTTGTTCGAGTTTCAGGGGAACGGCGGGCAGGCCCTGCCGGAATTTTCCGCGGGCGCCTATATTCCAGTCCGCGTGCCGAACGGCGCAATCCGCAAATATTCGCTGTGCAACGATCCGGCCGAGCGCGACCGCTACCAGGTTGCGGTCAAGCGCGAGAGCAGCGGCAGCGGCGCCTCCGGCGAGTTGATCGACCGGACCAAAGCCGGCGATATCGTCATGGTCGGCGAGCCGGTCAACGTCTTCGGGCTGCCGCCGCGCGCCCAGGACTTCCTGTTCATCGCCGGCGGTATCGGCATTACTCCGATCATGTCGATGATCCGGCACGTGCACCGCGCCGGTAAGCGTTTCCGCCTGATCTACATCGCGCATTCGCCGGAGATGGCGCCGTTCCGTGAGGACTTATCGGCGCCGGAGTTCAAGGACTTCGTCACCATTCATTACGACCATGGCGATCCCGCCCGCGCCTTCGACTTCAGCTCATATCTGAAAGAACGGCAGAACCGCGAGCATCTCTACTGCTGCGGTCCGCGTCCGCTCATGGAGACCGTTCGCGAGTTGACCGATCACTGGTCGCCGACGGCCCTACACTTCGAAGCCTTCGCGCCAGCGGCCAAACCGCCCGGCGGCGATCATGCCTTCCGCGTCAAGCTGGCGAAGTCCGGCAAGACGCTCGACGTGCCGGCCGACAAATCCATCCTCGATGTGCTGCGCGGCGCGGGCTTCGAGGTACCGAGTTCGTGCGAGACCGGTACCTGCGGCACCTGCCGTGTCAAGGTGCTCGCCGGCGAGGTCGATCATCGCGATCTGGTGCTGTCGCATGCCGAAAAAGCCGACACGATGATGATCTGCGTGTCGCGCGCCAAGGACGACGAGATCACGCTCGATCGGTGATCGGGCTACTGCTGGATCGTTCGCAGATAGGCGACGACGGCATCGGCGTCGTCGGCATTGAAGTGGAATTCCGGCATGTCGGGATGCGACGACGCCAGCCCCCGGCGCAGTTGCCGCGCGAACCGATCGAGATCGAAGCTCTCGCCGATAACACGGAACGGCGGCGCCGCCCGATGGGGGCTCGTATCGAGCCGATCGATGGCGTGACAGCGCGCGCAGTATTCCTTGAGCAAGGCGCGGCCGCGGGCGGCCGGCTCCTGGGCGCGGGCTTCTACCATCCCCGCAAGAAGCGCGGCGGCGGCAAAGGCGGCGAGAATGTGTCGTTCCCGACTCATGGCGACGACACGTTTAGCAGAAAGCCGGGCCGCCGCCTTGACCTTTGTCAGGCGGCGGCGTGGCGTTTTTCAGACGCGTTTTCTTAACGCGAACCGGTATCCACTTCGCTTGAAAACGCTACGTTTCAGCACATTTTGTCGGCGAGCTTGCGGAACGCGGCGAGCTGATCCGGCAGCAATTCGCGCTTGTCGTCGCGGCCGACGAAAATCTTGAACATGATGCCGCCGTCGCGATTGAACAGCAGGATCGACGCCGACAGCCGCCCGAAGAACGGCCTCTCCATGAAGCAGATGCCGGCGCAGCGTTCGGCGCGCAGATGACCGTGCAGACCCTTGGCGCCGGAGAGGTTATAGAAATTGCGCGCCTCCGAGCCCGGCGGGATCGGCCCGCCGAATTCGAAGATGCCATCGTCGGTGTGAACGATGAAGGTGACGTCGCCCCAGGCGGCGACCTCGCCCATCACCTCGACGAAGGCCGCGGTGGTGGAAAAATCCCCTTTGGCGAAGCGGATCATCGAAGGCGGCATTGCCTCGACGACCTCGCGGCAGGTGACGCCATTTTCCTCGGCGAAGGTTTCAATGACGACGCCCGGCTCGGCCGCGAGCTTCGCTCGCAGATCGGGCGCCGCCGTCAATGTGTCGGACATTGTTGCTACTCGCGCAAAGAAGGCGCCGCCGTCAGGCGACGGCGGCCTTGTTGGTCTGCGTGAGCTTGACCTCGAAGCCCTCGAACTGCGGGTGGCCGATATAGAGCGGCGCGCTGCTCGAGTCGTTACCGGCGCGGGCATGCGCCGCACGGAATTCTTCCGATTTGGTCCAGGCCTCGAAATTGGCCTTGCTCTGCCACACGGTGTGCGACGAATAGAGCGTGTGATCTTCCGCTTCCGGGCCCTTGAGCAGGTGGAATTCCACGAAGCCCGGCATGCGGTCGAGATAGGACTCGCGGCTCGACCACACTTTCTCGAAAGCCTCCTCGGAACCCTTCTTCACCTTGAAACGGTTCATCGCGATAAACTGGGACATGACGTTACCCTTTTGGCTGGCGCTTGCTGGCGCGGGTTAGTGTAGCAAAGCCTTCAATCCGGCGGTTCATCAACTCACACTCCACCGAAGTGAACTTTCACAGCGGCCTTGTAGGTGATGCCGGGTCCCGGCGCGGTCCACAGAATGTCGTTCTGGGTCGTGCCGTCGGTCGAGGAACCCGGGATGGCGTAAGGCCGGTAGTATTCGTTGAAGACATTGTCGATGCCGAGATTGATCAGTACATCCTTGGTCGCCTGATAGGTCGCGTAGAGATTGACCAGATTGTACGACGTCGACGGAACGTAACCTGCCGGGATGTCCGTGTTGGCCGCGACCGACGACCACTGCGCCGACAAAGTCAGCTTGCGGTCGAGCAGGCGCACGCCGCCGGTGGTGGTCACCCGCGCCGGCTGGATCGTGGCGAGGCCGACCCCAGTCTGGGTGTTCTCGCCCTTCTGCAGCGTGCCGTTCACACCGATGAACCAGAGACCGGCATCGTAATTGACCTCGGCTTCAAGGCCACGGATGCGGGCGCTCGGAATGTTCTGGTACTGGTAGTATTGCGAATAGGAACCGAACGGCGGCACTGGCGTCGGCGCCGATGCGACCAGATCGATGTAATCTTCGACATCGTTCTGGAAGACGTTGACCTTGGCGCGGAACGTGTCGCCCTTGGTGGCGATGCTATCGAACTTGAAGTTGATGCCGACTTCCTTGTTCTTGCCGACCTCGGGACGAAGATTCGGATTCGGCAGGAAACAGAACAGGCCCGACGAGCCATCCGGACAGTTGAAGAAGGTCGGACCGCCACCGGTGGCGTGGGCGCCGGCGATCAGGGTTTCCGTGATCGACGGTGCGCGATAGCCTTCGGCATAGCTGACGTAAGGCGTGATACCGGGGACCGGCGTGATACCCACGGTGATCTTCGGCGACACGCGGCTGCCATCGGTGGTCGTGCTGGCCGACTCCAGTCGATAATGATCATAACGCGCCGCGCTAATGATCTCCAGCCAGCTCGAATAGTTGGCTTTCCACTGCAGGAAGCCGCCGGACACGGTGCGCTTGCCGCCGGGCGTGGTGACGTTGGAATTGCCGCGCGAGTCCGCCGTCGCGACGTCATCCTGGAACCCGTCGATGCCGTAGGTGAAGGCGTTCTCCCAGCCCGCAATCGCGACGCGAGACGTATTGCTGAAATCGAATCCAACGGTGTCGATCTGATAGCTGCGCGGATCACCGACGCAGCCTGAGATGTTGTTGCCAGTGCCGCCGCCGCAATAGGCGGCGCCAGACGTGCTGTAGTGATAGGATTTCCACTGGTCGGTCGCCGTGCGCGTGGCGTAAAGACCGAGATCAAAGTCGAACAGCCGATCCTCCGGCCTGCTGTACTTCCAGCGCAAAGTGCCCTGGTAGTTCTTGGTGACGGAATCGTACACCGACGAGCCCTGATAGAGCGCGCGCTGGGCCGCCGTCGTGGTCGGACCGCGGTTGATCTGGCCAGTCGAGTAAAGATCCTCCTGGAACAGGCCACCGAACTTGACCTCGTGGCCATCCGCCGGACGCACCGTCACCTTGAGCAGACCGCTCGACGCGTTCAGTCCGGTATTGCCGACCTCGGTGCCGGCGCCGTCCTTGTAGTTCTGCTGGGAGCGATAGATGGCGCCCGTGAAAAGATCGAGTTTCGGATTGACCCGCACGCCGCCAAACGTCGATATCCGGCCTTGCTGCTGATTGGTCCCGCCGGCCACACCGACATCGAAGCCCCACTTTTCGCCGGGGCGCAGAACGTCGTTGATGTCCTTCGTCTGGAATGACACCACGCCGCCAATGGCGCCTGAGCCGTAGATGTTCGCGGTCGGGCCGCGCACAACGTCGACGCTGCCGATCAGTTCAGGATCGAGAAAAAACGAGCCCTGCGCACCGTGACCGGAGCGCTGATAGTTCTGCCGCGCACCGTCGACAATGGTGGCGACGCGACCGAAGTCCTGCAGGCCGCGGATGTTGATGGTGGTGGCCGGATCGTCGCCGCGATCCTGGGTCCACAGGCCGGGCACATAATAGAAGAGATCGGACACTCGCTTGGGCTGGGTTGTCTGGATTTTGTCCTGGCCAATGACACTGACCGGAGCCAGCGAGTCGGTCGCCTTCTCCGGCGTCTTGGTCGCCAGAACGGTGATCGGATCGAGCACCAGAGCTTCCTGAGCGGACGCTGACCGCTCGCCCAACGTCAACGCCATTGATGAAACCGAAACCAGAAGCGCAATGGCGCTCCCGCGAAGCACAGTCATGTCGACCCCCAACCCGTAGCCGGTGTTTTTGGATTTTTCGGCGGGCTGGCAGGCGGACCTCATTCGGGACCACCGGGCTGGCTGGCTTTTTGAACTGCTTACCGCAGCAAATGTTTGCCTTTGTAACGACCGTGTATTACTGAGGTCAAGGCATGAATAAACAAGTTATAAATGCTCTAAACTAGCGGATCGCCATGTATTCGTAGTTTAAAATGGCTCAAAATTATAAGCAACAACATGGCATAACATTACGAATACTACGAGAGCGACGGCGATGAGCGATGAAAAGGCCGCCGATGGCCGAAGCAATGTGACACTGAGTGCAAGTCATACCGATACCGCGCGCAGTGTTTCACTTAGCGAAAACCGCATTGATAGCCGCGCGCTGTTTGCCGGCACTCGCGAAATCACCATTGCGCATGGCGACGAGACTTACCGGCTGCGCCTCACGGCGCAGAACAAACTGATCCTCACCAAGTAACGGCGCGAGAAATCCGATGCACTGTAGCTTCCAGACAACACTTCGCGGTGCACTCGCGCGGGTCCTTGTATTTGCCGTCGCGATGACGCTCGCCGCGCCGGCTCTAGCGCAAACGACAGCGACCGACGCAACCGGACGCAGCATCACGATCCGCGACACAAGCCGCATCGTTTCGATCGGCGGCGCGGTGACAGAGATTCTTTACGCTCTCGGTCACGGCAAGGACATCGTCGGCGTCGATACGACCAGCCTCTACCCGCCGCAGGCGATGAAAGAGAAGCCTAATGTCGGCTACATGCGCCAATTGTCGGCGGAAGGCGTGCTCGGCCTCAATCCGAGCGTGATGATCGCCATTGCCGGCTCGGGTCCGAAGGAAACGATCAATGTCCTGGAAGCGGCCAAAGTGCCGCTCGTGGTCATTCCGGACACCTATACGGAAGCCGGCATCGTCGAGAAGATCAAGCTGATCGGCAAAGTAGTCGGTGCAACCGAACGTGCGGCCTGCCTCGCCACCCAGGTCCACAACGACGTCGCCGCGCTAGAGAAGATTCGTGCCGGCATCAAGACCCCCAAGCGCGTGCTGTTCATGCTGTCCTTTATCAACGGCCGCGTCATGGCGGCGGGGCGCGGTACCGCGGCTGATGGCATCATCACGATGGCCGGCGCCGTAAACGTGTTCCACGGTCATGAATCCTACAAGCAGATCACCGACGAAACGGTGATCGCCGCCCGTCCCGATGTGATCGTCACCATCAGCCGCGGCGGCCCCGGCGAACTCAGCGCCGACACCGTGTTCGCGCAACCGGCGCTCGCGGCGACCCCCGCTGCCGCCACGAAAGCCTTCGTTTCGATGGACGGTCTTTATCTGCTCGGCTTCGGACCGCGCACCGCGCGCGCCGCGCGCGACCTGGCGCTGACGCTTTATCCCGAACTCAAGAGCGCTGCGCCCCTGCCCTCCGAGCAGGCGGGCGGCAAAGGCGCGTGCGTCGAATGAGCGACGCTGTCGTCAGCGGACTGATCGCACGGCCGGCCGGATCGCGGCTGCGCGCGCTGCTGGCCGGCCCGCTGCTGTTTCCGATTCTTCTGTCGATCCTGTTGATCGTCGTCGTCGCAGCAACGGCGATCGGCGGCGCCGGCATTCCGCTCGAGCGCATTCCGGCGGCGCTGGGCTTCGCCGACCCGGTGGCCATGACCGAGCGCGACCGGCTGGTTCTATTGTCAGTGCGTCTGCCACGCATCGCCATTGCGATCGTCATCGGCGCCATGCTGGCCGCGAGCGGCGCCATCATGCAGGGCCTGTTCCGCAATCCGTTGGCCGATCCGGCGTTGGTTGGCGTGTCCAGCGGCGGCGCGCTCGCGGCCGCCACCTCGATCGTCATCGGCGACCGCATGGCGCAGAAGTCGATGCCCGTATCTTTTGCCATTCTGCCTCTCGCCGCGTTCGGCGGCTCACTCGTCACGACCGCGATCCTGCAAAGGCTGGCGAGTCGCGGCCGCATCACCTCAATCGCCATCTTCCTGCTGGCGGGCCTCGCCATTGCCGCGCTGGCCAATGCCGGCATCGGACTTCTGGTGTTCATCGCCGACGACCGCGCCTTGCGCGACATCACCTTCTGGATGCTCGGCTCGCTCGGCGGCGCGACTTGGGAGAAAGTATCGCTGATCGCGCCGTTCCTGCTCGCCATGCTGGCCGCCGTGCCCTTCATCGGCCGCGGTCTCGACCTTCTCGTGCTCGGCGAGTCCGAGGCCTTTCACATGGGCATCGCCGTCGAACGTTTGAAGCGCGTCGCTATCGTGCTGATCGCAGCGATGACGGGCGCCGCCGTGGCTTTCGCCGGTGTCGTCGGCTTCGTCGGCATCGTCGTCCCGCATCTCCTGCGCCTCGTCATTGGACCTGGACATCGGAGGCTGCTGCCGGCCTCGGCTATCCTGGGCGCGATCCTGCTGCTCGCGGCCGACACGGCCGCACGCACCATCGCCGCCCCGGCCGAGGTGCCGATCGGCGTGCTGACGGCGCTGGTCGGCGCGCCCTTCTTCCTCGTCCTGCTGCTGCGCCAGCGCGGATTGGCCGGGCTATGAACGCGATCGACGTCAACGCATTATCGGTGAAGGTCGGCGCCAAGCGCCTGCTCGACGGCGTGTCCTTCAAGGTCACGCAAGGCGAAACCGTCGCCGTGATCGGCCCGAATGGCGCCGGCAAATCGACGCTGCTGCGCGCAATGTCCGGCGAGATCGCACCGACCGACGGCGCCATTCTGCTCAAAGGCCGCGCACCGCAGGCCTGGCAGCCGCGCGAACTGGCTTTGCGCCGCGCCGTGCTGTCGCAGCACGTCACCGTGACATTTCCCTTCACCGTGCTCGAAATCGTGCGCATGGGCGCCGGCGACCGCCGCGGCAAAGCCATCGACGCCATGGCGGAAGCGGCGCTCGCCGCCGTGGACCTCACCGGCTTTCAAGATCGCATCATCGGCACCTTGTCGGGCGGCGAGCAGCAGCGCGTGCACTTCGCCCGCGTCATGGTGCAGCTCGCCTGCGGCGAGGAAGCGCACGGCCCCGGCATTCTCATGCTTGACGAACCGACGGCCAGCCTCGACCTGCGGCACCAGCTCGATCTGGTATCGGTCGCGAAGCAATGCAGCGCGCGCGGCACCACGGTGATCGCCATCGTTCACGATCTCAATCTCGCCGCGCTGGTGGCCGATCGGATCATCGTGCTCGGGAATGGCCGCCTCGCCGCGGACGGCGCACCGGCCGACACGATCAACGACGGCACAGTGAGCCGAGTCTTCGGCGTGTCATCGGCCGTCGGGCTGATGCCGCAAGCCGGCGCGCCTTTCGTGCTGCCACATCGCGCCGAACGGCTGCGCGCCTGAACATCAGCGCGCCTTGCCGCTACGCTCCTTCTTGGCCTGCTTCGCCGCGCCGGGCACATTGCGCCGCATCAGATCGAGCAGATATTCGGCGGCCGGCGTCAGCGGCAGACCGGCGCGGCGGACGGTGACGATCGACGGCGCGCGCAAGCTTTCGCGGACCGGAATGCGCGCAAGCTGATCGCCGATCCAGGGCGATTGAATCCACTGGACCGGCACCATCGCCAGCAGATCCGTCGCAGCCAGTGACGACATCAAGGTCAAGGTCGACTGGCTGCGCAGCGCCAGCTTCGGCGCCGGAAGATTGAAGCGGCTGAACAACTCGCTGAGCTCTTCCTCGGCCTTTAAGGTAACCGATGTGGTCGCCCATTCGGCGTCGATAAGTTGCGACAGCGAATGCGCATCACCGAGCGGATGACCTTTACGGCCCAGGACGATACGGACATTCTCGAACAGCAATTCCTGCACGAGGTCGCCCGGTGGCGCCTGCACGGGTTCCGGACCGACGTAGAAATCCATGCTGCCATCACGCAGCGCATTCTCGAGGGTCGTATACCAGCCCTCGATGAGATGAAGCTGAACGTTGGGATAGCGGGCGCGAAACAGCGGCAGCGCCTTCGGCAGCAACGCCGTCAACGCCACCATCGACAGACCGGCGACGACTTCGCCACGTGTGCCGCCATGAAGCTGCTCGACCTCATCGCGCGCCCGGCGCACTTCGCTCAGCACCGCATTGGCGCGGCGTACGAAAGCTGCACCCATCGGCGTCAGAATCATGCCGCGGGCGCGGCGCTCGAACAAAGGCACGCCGAGCTCGCGCTCGAGATCGCGCACACTGCGGGTCAGCGCCGGCTGGGCGAGGTCAAGATGGCGGGCGGCAGCGCGCAAACTGCCGCGTTCGGCCACGGCCACGATGTCTCGGAGTTGACTGAGCTTCACAGTCCACCGATAATGAATAGGTATCGCTTGGACGCATCTCACATCTATCCGTGATCCCTGTCCAGCGGTATCGCTTGAAGCAACAGAACAACGAAAACAGCGGGACGGAACCTGAGGGCACGGAAAAGCGGCCTGTTTGCCGCGCGTTAGCCGGATCGCCTCAGCCATTCCCGCCACAGGCGAGGAAACCGGGACGCCATGAGCGGCTCATACGATACCGAGGTGCTGATCGTCGGTGCCGGGCCGGCGGGCCTGTCGCTGGCCACCGAACTCACCATGCGCGGCATCACCGCCGTCGTGGTCGAGCAGAACGAGCGCGTCGGCGTACAGCCGCGCGCCAAGACCACCAATGTTCGCACCATGGAGCAAATGCGGCGCTGGGGGCTGGCTGCCAAGGTGCGCAGCCTGTCACCGATCCCGCCCGAAGTGCCGCGCCGCGTGCGCTTTGCCACCTCTCTGTTCGGCGGCGATCTCTGGTTGTTCGAGAACTCGTTTTGCGCGGCGCGGCAGCGCGACGACCGCTTCTCGGAAAACGCCGAGTGGATTCCGCAATACACCATCGAGAAAGTGCTGCTCGATCATCTTACCGGCCAGCCTAAGGCGACGGTGAAGTTCAGACAGCGGTTTATCGACTTCGTACAGGACGACGACGGCGTCACCACGCGCATTGCCGACCTCGCTACTGGCGAGACGCGCACGATCCGCGCCCGCTATCTCGTCGGCGCCGACGGCGGACGCTCGCCGGTGCGCACGCAACTTGGCTTCTCGATGCAGGGCCAGTCCGGCATCGTGTCGTTCGTCACGCTGATCCTGAAGATTCCCGGGCTTTCCGCCGATCCCAAGCTGCAACCGGCCTTGATGCACTGGCTGGTCGACCCGGCGGCGCCCTGCATCATGGGGCCGATGGATCGCGACGACACCTGGTTCTTCAATGCGAGCCCAAGGGCCAGTGCATCGGGCGACGACGCACAGATCCACAATGAAATTCGCCACGCGCTGGGGGACCGCTACGACTACACCGTGCTGGCCAAGGACCTGTGGACCGCGCACAAACTGCTCGCCGACCGCTACGGCGAAGGCCGCGTTTATCTTGCCGGCGATGCCTGCCACCTGCACTCGCCCTTCGGCGGCCACGGCATGAATTGCGGCATTGGCGACAGCGTCGATCTCGGCTGGAAACTCGCCGCAACGCTGCAAGGCTGGGGCGGACCAAGCCTGCTCGATTCCTACGAGACGGAACGCCGGCCGGTGCATCAGCGCGTGCTCGATTCCGCGACAGAGAATCTGGCGACGCTCAGCGGCAGTTTCTCGGCGCCCGAACTACTCGAGGACTCCGAGCGCGGCGAAGACGCCCGGCGCGAGATCGGCAAAGCGGTGGAGAAGGCCAAGACACCGGAATTCCGCTCGCTCGGCCTCGTGCTCGGCTACAGTTATGCCGGTTCGCCGATCGTCGCACGCGAGGACAAGGCGCCGCCGCAACCCAACGTCGTCGAACTGCGGCCGAGTGGCTATCCCGGCGAGCGAGCGCCGCATGCGTGGTTGGCCGACGGCCGGTCGATTTATGACATGTTCGGTCTCGGCTTTACGCTGCTGGTGACAGGCGAAGCACCGGCGGCGGACCTCGCCGCGGCGACGGCAGAAGCGGCGCGACAGACCGTGCCGCTCGCTGTAGCATCGCCGAACGAGCCGCGCCTGAACGCGCTCTATGGTGCACGCTATGTGCTCATTCGCCCCGACCAGCACATTGCCTGGCGCGGCGATACGCTCGACGATTTTGCCGCCGTGCTGACCATGGCGCGCGGCGGCGCCAAGAACGACAAAGAACAGGCGTCTCCACAGACGGGACGCCGGCAAAACGCATAAGGGGAGGACACCATGATTTCACGCCGTACACTTCTGGGCACGGCCGCGGCCGGCGCCACCGTCATCGCCAATGTCATCGCTATGCCGGGCGTTCTGCGCGCCGCGCCGGTCAAGCTCAAGCTGTCGCACTATCTGCCGCCGAAGCACCAGATCAACACCGAGCTCAACCGCTGGGCAGGCGAACTCAAACAGAAGAGCAATGGCGAGCTCGACATCGAAGTCTTCCCCGCCGGCCAGATGGGCCCGCCACCGCGCCAGTTCGATCTGGCGCGCACCGGTGTCGCCGACATCTCGTTCTTCTTCACCGCGCTGGTGCCGGGCCGCTTCCCGCTATCCGAGGTTCTCGGCGCGCCGTTCCTGTTCACCAATGCCGCCGGCAAGCCGCTCAGCGCCGCTCAGGCGTCCTTCATCGGCACCAATCTGCGCGAAGACCTCGCCGCCGAATTCGCGGGCACTGAACTGCTCTACTCGGTGCTGTCGCCGACGGTCGGCTTTTTCATGCGCGACAAGCAGGTCAAGACGCCCGACGACCTAAAGGGTCTCAAGATCCGCCCGACCTCGACCACGATGGGCTCGCACCTCAAATCCTGGGGCGCCGTGCCGACCACGATCGCGCCGGCCGAGGTCTCCGATGCTATAGCCAAGGGTGTGGTCGATGGCGCGATCTTCAACTGCGAAGGCGGCGCCGCCTTCCAGCTCCATCACTCCGTCAAGAAAGTGTCGATGTTCGGCGACTCCGCCGCGCCCTTCGCGCTGGTGATGAACTCGGGCGCGTTCAAGGGATTGCCCAAGGACATGCAAAAGCTGATCACCGACACCACGGGGCCGGAAGGCGGCCGCCGCGTCGGCAAGCTTTATGACGACGCCGAGGCCGCCGGCCGTAAGGTGTTCGTTGAGGCCGGTGTCGAAGTGATCGACATCGACGGCGCGGCCATCGAACCGTTCAAGAAGCTCGCCGACGTGCCGACGCAGGAACAGATCACCGCGCTCGAAGCCAAGGGCATGAAGGCGCGCGCGCTGCTGTCCAAGGTCCGCGGCCTGGTCGCGCAGGCATGAACCAGGCGCTTCATGAAACTTGAGCGCGCGCTCGGGCACATCGCGAGAGCATGCACGGCGCTGGGCGCAGTCGCGCTCGCGGTGATGATGCTCTCGACCAACTATGACGTGGTGGCGCGGGCGCTGTTCCGCGCCCCATTGCACGGCGCCGTCGATATCGTCGAGATGATGGTGCTGTGCAGCGCCTTTCTCGGCCTGCCGGAAATCTGTCTGCGCGACGAGCAGATCCGCGTCGATATCGCCGACAGCTTCGTGCCTCACTGGGTCGCCGCCACGCTGAAGGTCGCGGCGCTGCTCGCCAGCATGGCCTTTCTGGCGATTCTCGCGGTTAACGTCACGCACCCGATGGTGGACTCGTGGCGGTTCGGCGACATCAAACCGGATACCGGCTTTCCGACCTATCCACTGTACGCCCTGACTCTGTTCTGCCTCCTCGCCTCGATCGCGGCGACGGCGGCGGTTCTGGTCAGCGCCTTCCGCGGCAAGCCGGCGGCCCAATCATGACGGCTACGACCATCGGCGTCATCGGGCTCGCCAGCCTCGTCGTCCTTATCCTGCTGCGCATTCCGGTCGCGGTGGCGCTCGGCCTTGTCGGTTTCTTCGGCTATGCCGCGCTCGACGGCTTTGCCCGCGCCAACCTGATGATCAGCGGCGTGCCGGTCGAATTCGCCTCGACCTACACCTTGTCGGTGGTGCCGCTCTTCACACTGATGGGCGCGGTGGCGGCGAGCGCCGGCTTATCGTCCGACCTGTTCCAGGCCGGCCGCGTGCTGTTCCGCGGCGCGCGCGGCTCGCTGGCGATCGCGTCGATCTTCGCTTCAGCCATGTTCGGCGCGGTGTGCGGCTCATCGGTCGCGACTGCGCTCACCATGAGCAAGGTATCGATCCCGGAAATGCTGCGCGCCAAATATCCGCCGACGCTGGCGGCCGGCGCGGTCGCCGCGGGCGGCACGCTCGGCATTCTCATTCCGCCTTCGCTGATCCTGATGATTTACGCCATCATCGCGCAGCAATCGGTCGCCAAACTGTTCATGGCGGCGCTGATCCCAGGCATCATCCTCACCGCGCTCTACAGCATCACGGCGCTGATCTATTACCGCTGGCTGACCGGCAACGCGCCGGAGCCCGAATATGCCCAGCGCCAGAACGACACGCTGGTGCGTTCCTTCGCCCGCATCTGGCATGTGATCCTGCTGTTCGGCGTGACGCTCGGCGGCATCTATGCCGGCTGGTTCACGCCGACCGAAGCCGCCGCCATCGGCGCGCTCGGCGCCATCCTGCTCGGCCTTATGCTCGGCCGCCACAAGCTTTCCGACACCTTCGGGTGCTTCTTCGAGACCATCCGGCTGGTGTCGAGCCTGGTGTTCATCGTCATCGCCTCGGCGGTGTTCTCCTATTTCGTGGTGCAGACCGGGGTATCGAACCAGCTTATCGGCGCGCTCAAGGGCATCGGCCTCGACGCCATCGGCGTCATCGTCGCGGTGTGCGTTCTGTACATCGTGCTGGGCGCCTTCCTCGAAGGCATCGGCATGCTACTGATCACGGTGCCGATCACGCTGCCGCTAGTCTTGTCCTACGGCTACGACCCGGTCTGGTTCGGCGTGCTGCTGGTGATCCTGATCGAGCTCGGGCTCATTCATCCGCCGATGGGCATGAACCTGTTCGCCATCAACGCCGTCACCAAGGAAATCAACATCTTCGACATCTATAAAGGCTCAGCGCCGTTCCTCATCGCACCGCTGCTACTCATCGTGCTGATGATCATGTTCCCGCAGATCGTGTTGTGGCTGCCGGCGCAGATGAATTAGGCATCACACGTCTTCCGGATTATCGACATAGACGAGCCCAGCCTTCGCCAGCGGCTCGCGCATGTTGTACATATCGAGGCCGAGCACCCCCGACGCCAGCTTCTGGCGCTTGGCGTCCTCGTCGTCGAAGCGTTTCTGCGCCTTGGCGGCGACATCGGCGCAATATTTCTTCGGAATGACGACAACGCCATCGTCATCGGCGACCACCGCATCGCCAGGCTCGACATTGACACCGGCGCACACCACCGGGATGTTGACCGAACCGAGCGTCGCCTTGACCGTACCCTTCGACGAGATCGCGCGCGACCACACCGGAAAACCCATCTCCTTGAGCGTCGCCACGTCGCGGCAGCCGGCATCGATGACCAGACCCTTGACGCCGCGCGCCTTCATCGAGGTCGCCAAGAGATCGCCGAACATACCGTCGGTGTTGTCGGCAGTAACGGCGAGAACGACGATGTCACCGGGCCGGCACTGCTCGACCGCGACATGGATCATCCAGTTGTCGCCGGGCTGCGCCAGGATGGTCACCGCAGGGCCGGCAATGCAGGCGCCGGGATAGATCGGGCGCATGTAAGGCTTCATCAGGCCGTAACGGCCATAGGCCTCATGTACGGTGGTGGCGCCGAGCTTCTCGAAGGTTTCGATGGCCTTCGGATCGGCACGCTTGATGTTGCGAACAACGACGTTTTTCATTTGTGTGTCCTCAGCCCAGCTCGAACGTCACCCGCGGGAACAGGGTCTGGTAGGCCTCGCCGTAAGTCATCGGAATGCCGGTGTTGCGCGAGCCCTGGATGCCTCGGTTCAGCGCGACGCGCTCGTAATAGCCCCAAAGGTGCTTTTGCGCCGCGAGGATCTGGAACGCCTTGTATTTCTGCTCCCAGACATCGTCGATCTTGAGGATCACGTCCGGCTTGTAGTTGCACTGCTCGGGCTGGTGCGGCTCGAACATGTAGAACGGCGGCGCCGAATACTTGTACTGCGCGCCCGGCTTGTGCCCCATGGCCTGCGCCACGACGCGGGTTTCCTGCGCGAAATGGCAGGCGTTCGGGTGATCGAAGTTGTAGGGGTCCTCGAGGGCGTGGCTGAGCACGAAGCTCGGGTTGAGTTCGCGGTAGATATCAACCATGCGGTCGAAATGTTCCTCATTGAGCTTGAGCGGATAGTCGCCGCAGTCGAAGAACTCGATCTCGGCGCCGAGCAAATCGGCGGCGCGCTGCGCCTCGTCCTTGCGGC